>JAILOS010000039.1 GCA_024690695.1 Oscillospiraceae bacterium | reverse complement strand
CCACAAGGTCCCAGTCTATCTGCACAGCACCATCACCGAGATCGGCGCCGGCTACTGCCTGATCAAGACGCCCCACGGACGCTTCAAGCAGGAGTGCGACGCCGTCATCAACGGCATCGGCTTCGTTCCCGCCCCCGTCGGCGCGAAGGCCCCCCATGTCCACCGTGTCGGCGACTGTGTTGCCATCGGCAACCTGCGCACCGTCATCTGGCGTGCCTGGGACGTCTGCATGCGCATCTAGTCCCCATAAGACCTCAGCCCCGCTCAAACGAGCGGGGCTGTTTTTTTGGTCGTTCATACAGATAGAAACGGGGCGCTGATAAGCGCCCCGTTCTGTTTTATTCCCAGTCCTTCCAGATCTCCGGGCAATAGCCCACCGTGGCCTTTTTCCCGTTTCGCACGACGGGCGTTCGAATCATCTCCGGCACCTCGAAGAGCTTTTCGAGCTTTGCGTCGCTGCCGGCGAGATACTGGAACAGGGCGTAGTCCTGATCCTTCGGGTCGGCCAGATTGTCGAGCCCGACGGCGTTCTTCACGCTCTGCAGCTCTCCCCTGCTCATGCCGTACTTGACGATATCGATGTACTGATATTTGATCCGGCGCTCCTTGAACCAGCGCTCGGCCTTTTTGGTGTCGAAGCACTTGGATTTGCCGAAAATCTGGATGTTCATCTTTTATATCTCCGTAATGACGGGCAGGATCATCGGACTGCGGTGGGTAGTCTTGAAGAGGAAACCGGAAAGGTTGCTCTTGATCTTGGTCTTGATGGCCGTCCAGTCGCTGATATGCTGCGCCTCGCAGGCCTCAACGCTCTCCATCGTCACGCGCTTGAGCTCCTCCATCAGCTCCTCGGCCTCCTTGACATAGATAAAGCCGCGGGTCACGATCTCGGGCGTTCCGATAAGCTTGTGATCGTAGGACGAGTACGGCAGCACGACGACCACCATGCCGTCCTCGGCGAGCTTGTGCCTGTCGCGCATGACCACGCTGCCGACCTCGCCCATGCCGCCGTCCACCAGAACGGCGCCGGAGGGTACGGAATCCCCCGCTGTGATGCTCTTCTTCGTGATTTCGATGACGCGTCCGTTTTCGGGGATGACGATGTTCTTCGGCTGAACACCCATCATGCGGCCGATCTCAGCATGCTTCATGAGCATGCGGTACTCGCCGTGGACAGGGATGAAATACTTGGGCTTGACCAGCGCCAGCAGCATCTTCTGCTCCTCCTGGCAGGCGTGCCCGGAGACGTGCAGGGCGGTGTTGCGCTGATAGATGACCTCGGCGCCCTTGTGGAAAAGCTCGTCGATCACGCGGCTGATCGTGTTTTCGTTGCCGGGGATCGCGGAGGCGGAGATGATGATGCGGTCCCCCGCGTTGATGCGGACCTGCTTATGCTCGGAAAACGCCATGCGGTAGAGGGCGGACATGCTCTCGCCCTGGCTGCCGGTGGAGATGATGACAATCTGGTTTTTCGGCAGGCTGTTGATCTGCTCGAGATCGACCATCACGTTGTCCGGAATCTCCATATAGCCGAGCTCGGTCGCCATGCGCAGCACGTTTTCCATGCTGCGTCCCGTGATGGCGACCTTGCGCTTGTATTTCGCCGCCACGTTGATGATCTGCTGCAGCCGGTGAACGTTGGAGGCGAAGGTCGTGATGATGATGCGCTTGTCACAGCCGAGGAAGAGCTTGTCAAAGCTCTCTCCCACTTTTCGTTCAGAATCGGAATGGCCGGGTTTTTCGATGTTCGTCGAATCGCTCAGCAGTGCGAGAACGCCTTCTTCGCCGAGCTTGCCGAGTCTGGTGAGGTCGATCATGCCGCCGCTGATCGGCGTGACGTCGATTTTCCAGTCGCCGGTGTGGATCACGGTGCCGATCGGCGTGTGGATCGCCAGCGCGACGGAATCGGGGATACTGTGGTTGACGTGGATCATCTCGATCTCAAAGCAGCCGAGCCTGAACACGTCGCCGGCCTTTCTGGTAAAGATCTGCGTGGTCTTCAGCAGATCGTTCTCTTCGAGCTTGAGCTCGACGAGCGCCGCCGTGAGCGGCGTGGTGTAGATGGGAACGTCCAGCTCCCGGATCACGTAGGGGATCGCGCCGATATGATCCTCGTGTCCGTGCGTGAGCACGATGCCGCGGATCCGGGACGCATTGGCGCGCAGATAGCTGATATCCGGCAGTACGACGTCGACGCCATACATATCCTCGTCGGGAAAGCCCATGCCGCAGTCGACCACGACGATGTCGCCGCCGAATTCATAGGCCGTCATGTTTTTTCCGATTTCGCCAAGTCCCCCCAGGGGAATGATTTTCAGTTTAGATGCCATTTGTACTCCATTCAGATTGTAATATGTAAATGCTCTGCCGACGGGCAGAACTATTGTACCCGTTCGAGCGATTATTTATAGCGGGACGGTCACATCTCCGTCCTGCCCTCGATCGCGCGATTGAGCGTGGCGTCGTCGGCAAACTCCAGATTGGAGCCGACCGGGATCCCGTAGGCCAGACGGGTCACCCTGACGCCGAAGGGCTTGAGAAGCCTTGAGATGTACATCGCCGTCGCCTCGCCCTCGGTGTCGGGGTTCGTGGCCATGATGACCTCCTCCACCTTCTCCTCGGCCACGCGGACCAGCAGCTCCTTGATGCGGATATCGTCCGGGCCGACGTGGCTCATTGGCGACAGCACGCCGTGCAGCACGTGATAGGTGCCGTTGTATTCCCGTCCCCTCTCGATGCTCAGCACGTCGCGCGGCTCGGAGACGACGCAGATCAGCGAGCGGTCCCGCCGGTCGCTGGCGCAGATCGGGCAGAGCTCTCCCTCGGTGAGATTCTGACAGACACGGCAGCAGTGCACCTTCTCTTTGGCGTCCAGGATCGCCTCGGCAAAGCTCTTCGCCTCGGCGTCCGGGAGAGCAAGAACGTGAAAGGCCAGACGCTGCGCGCTCTTACGGCCGACGCCGGGCAGCGACGCGAATTTTTCGATCAGGATTTCCAGAGAGGCGGGAAAAAAGGACATGCGCTCAGCTCCCTTTCAAAAGTTCTGCCGCAGAGCGGCGATCGCGGCCCCGCGGTCGCTTTTGCCGAACACGGCGCTGCCGGCGACGAGCACGTTCGCCCCGGCCTCAACGGCCAGCGGCGCGGTCTGTTCGTCGACGCCGCCGTCCACCTCCAGCAGGCAGCCGGGATTGATGGCGTTGATCCGCTCCCGAAGCGCGGCGATCTTCGGCAGCTGGCCGCTCATAAAGCGCTGCCCGCCGAAGCCGGGCTCCACGGTCATGACAAGCACGAGATCGACCAGCGGCAGATACGGCTCGGCCGCCTCCGCCGGCGTGCCGGGCTTAAGCGTGACGCCGGTTTTTTTCCCGCAGGAGCGCACGAGGGCGATCGCCTCGAGAATCTTTTCCGGCGTATCCGATTCCACGTGCACGTTTACGAGATCTCCCCCGGCTTTGCAGAAGGCTTCGACGTAGCGGACGGGACGGTCGATCATCAGATGCACGTCGAGAAACGCGTCGCTCGCGCGCCGCAGGGAGCGGAGGACGGGGATGCCGACCGAGATGTTCGGCACGAACAGGCCGTCCATCACGTCGAAATGGATCATATCCGCCCCCGCCCGGCAGACGTCCCTCACCTCGTCGCCGAGTCTGGCGAAATCCGCTGATAAAACGGACGGCGCAATTTTGACCATTTCGTCCTCCTCCGGCCTGCAGGCCTTTTTCGGCTTTCGTGTGATTATACAACAGATGCCGTCCTTTTTGCAAGCCCTTCCGCTCGTCAAGTTCCGCGCGTGCAGAAAAGGCGTTTTTCGCCCGTTTTTTCAAATTTGCGTTTTATTTACAAATACAGGCTGCCGGAGAGCCAGCCCGCTCTTGACGAACGGGTCGTTTCGATATAGAATAACTGGATGAAAGAAAGGAGGATGGCATTTGTACAACCGCAGAAGAAAACGCCCTTCGGGCCCGTTCTACACCTTTGCGATCGTCTGGCTCATTTTGAGCGGCATTATCCCGATCTACGAGCTGTGGGGTCTGCTGATGACCGCCGGCATCTGCCTGTCCGCCGCTTTCCTGTTCGGAAGGATCACGGCCTCCGCCGCGCAGAAAAAGGAAGCCGAGCCCAAACGCGCGAGCGCTCCGCAGGCGTCCGGCGTGAGAAAGACCGATCCCGGCGGCACGTCCGTCCGCAAGACCGAATATGCTTCCGCGCCAGCCGCGCCGGCTCCCGCTCCTGCCCCCTCGCCCGCAAAAAAGAGCTACGGCCCGGAGATCGACCCCATCGTGGAGGAAGGCAACCGCGCGCTCAGCGAGATGGGACGGCTGTACCTGTCGATCAAGGATCCCGAGGTCCGCGGCAAGATCAACGAGATCATGCGCATCACGGACAAGATCACCCAGGACGCGATCGAAGACCCCTCCGACATCCCGCAGATCAAAAAGTTCATGAACTACTATCTGCCGACGACGATCAAGCTGCTCAACGCCTACGACCGCATGAGCGCGCAGGGCATCGAGGGCGAGAATCTGAACAAGAGCATGAACAGCATCAACGAGATGCTAGACGCGGCGATCGTCGCCTACAAAAAGCGCCTCGACTCCCTCTTTGCCAACCAGGCGCTCGATATCGAAACCGATATCTCCGTCATGAACACCATGCTCGCCCGGGAAGGTCTTTCCGGCGAAAAAGACTTCATCATCGAAGAAGAAAACAAGGGCGAGGTCGCCCAAGCGAACTGAACGACAGAGGAAAGGATTGAATGATTATGACGACCGAATCCAGTATCCCCAGCCTGACCCTCGAACCCACCGCCGCCGCGGCAGCCGTGGCTCCCGAACCGGAAAAAGAAGAAAAAGAGGCTCCCATCGAGCGCCCCGAGCTGGAAAAACTCTCTCCCGCCGAACAGGCCGCCGTCAAGGAATTCTCCCAGAAGATCGACGTGCTGAACACCGAGCAGGTCATGAACTACGGCAGCGCCGCCCAGAAGAACATCACGGAGTTTTCCGACGCCGCCCTCAAGACGGTGCGCACCAAGGATCTCGGCCAGGTCGGCGAAAAGCTCGGTGATCTCGTCGTTGAGCTGCAGGGCCTGAATTTCGGGCCCGAAGAGAAAAAGGGCTTCCTCGGGCTTTTCAAAAAGACCGCGCAGAACATCGCTTCTCTGAAGGCTCAGTACGACAAAGCCGAGGTCAACGTCGACAAGATCGTGGAGGCGCTGGAAAACCACGAGATCACGCTGATGAAGGATATCAGCATGATGGACAAGATGTACGACCGCAACCAGGAGTATCTGAAGGAGCTGACGATGTATATCATCGCCGGCAAGCTGAAGATCGAGCAGCTGCGCAACGAGGAGCTGCCGAAGCTCAAGCAGAAGGCGATCGAGAGTGGGCTGCCCGAGGACGCGCAGGCCGCCAACGACTTTGCCAACATGGTCGGCCGCTTTGAGAAGAAGATCCACGACCTCGAGCTCACCCGCACGATCTCGGTGCAGATGGCCCCGCAGATCCGCATGGTGCAGAACAACGACACGCTGATGGCGGAGAAGATCCACTCCTCTATCGTCAACACGATCCCCCTGTGGAAAAACCAGATGGTCATGGCCCTGTCGATGTACCACTCCGAGCAGGCCATGAAAGCGCAGCGAGAGGTGACGAACGTGACGAACGATCTGCTGATCAAGAACGCCCAGGCGCTGCATCAGGGCAGCGTCGCCGTCGCGACGGAGTCCGAGCGCGGCATCGTCGATATGGAGACGCTCAAGAAGACCAACGAAGAGCTGATCGCCACGCTCGACGAGGTCCGTCAGATCCAGGACGACGGCCGCGCCCGCCGTGCCCAGGCCGAAGAAGAGCTCGGCCGCATCGAGGGACAGCTCAAGCAGAAGCTGCTTGAAATGCGCGGCTGATCGCTGCGGCGCTGAAGAAACAGGTTTTTTGCCATGAAATTTCTTCGTAATACCGTCGTTGCGATCCTGATCTGCGCGCTTGTGGTGGTCGGATCCACCTTCTTCTCCGTGCGGCGGAATCTTCAGCCGCTGGCGGACGACGTGACGGATCGTTTCTTCGCCGGAAACGGGATCGCCGATTCTCTGAAAAGTCTCTGCGACAGCGCGGAAGGCCTCGCCGGGATCGCCGAGAGCTACGGGCTCGATACTTCGACGCTCGTTTCGCTGTCCGCCCATCTCCGGCAGGACCTGAAAAAGCGCGATCTGAGTGAAATATACGACCTGTATCAGGAGCTCAGCAGCGAGCTTCGCCGCTGTGAAGCCCAGCTCAGCCGCGAAACGCTCTCCGCCGAGGACGGCGCTGAATCGGAGCACTGGCTGGCGCTGGCCGCCCAGTCACAGGAAAAGATCGGAGATTCGGACTATAACGCCAGGGTCGCCCGTTTCTTCCGCGACGATCTGAACGTCTTCTCCGGCTTTATGGCCCGCCTGTGCGGCGTCAAGCTGCCGAGCGCCTTCGCATGAAACCGAATCCCGACAGACGAGCTCTCCTGTCGGGATTTTTCATACCCTTTTCTTTATCTACTTGTGATCTACTTGTGCGCGGAGCAAAAACGTGCTAAAATAATATAAAGTTTTTAAGTAACAGGATCCGGGTGCCGCATGGACGATCATGAAAGACTGCAGCGGAACTGGCGGGCGCTGTACAGGCTCTGTCACCGCTATATCTGCCGAAAATTCAATATGACGCACGAAGACCTCTCCGTGGACGGGCCCGTTCTGCTGATCCCGAATCACAGCTGCGGCTGGGATCCGCTGCTCGTGGCGATGAGTCTGCCGGAAAAACAGGTCTATTTCGTCGCAAGCGAGCACATCTTCCGTCTCGGCTTCGTCTCGCGGCTTCTCGAGCGGTTTCTGGCGCCTATCCCGCGCAAAAAGGCTTCCTCGGGAGCGGACACGGTCAAGGCCTGTCTGCGTCATCTGAAGGCCGGCCATTCGGTCTGTCTCTTCGCCGAAGGCGAGCAGACCTGGGACGGCGTCAGCAGGCCGGTTTTTCCGGCCACCGGAAAGCTCGTGAAGAGCTCCGGCGCGACGCTCGTGACCTATCGGATCGAGGGCGCGTATCTGAGTCTCCCCCGCTGGGGCAAGGGCGTTCGGCGCGGCCGCGTCCACGGCGCCCCGGTCGGCATATATCCGCCGGAGACGCTGCGTTCCATGACGCCGCAGGCGATCAACGCGCTCATCGAGCGAGATCTGTATGAAAACGCCTGGACGCGTCAGCGTGAAAACCCCGTCGCCTTCAAAGGACGCAGGAGAGCCGAAGGGCTGGAGCGCATGCTCTACCTCTGTCCGAGCTGCCGCAGGATCGGCACGCTGCAAAGTCGGGGCGACCGTGTGTTTTGCTCCTGCGGTCTTGATCTGCACTATACGGAAGAGGGCTTTTTCAATCCGTGCGAGCCTTTTTCCACGCTCGCCGATTGGGACGCCTGGCAGCGGAAAACGCTTAAAACGATTGATTTCTCCCCTTCCGAGCCCTGTTTTTCCGACGAAGGCGCCGTGCTGAGCCGGATCGGCGCCGGCCACCGGGAAGAGCTGCTGGCGCGCGGAAAGCTGCTGCGCTATGCCGACAGGCTCGAATGCGGCGCATTCAGCTTTCCGGCCGACGAGATCGTCAGCATGGCGATGGTGCAGGATCATCTGCTGCTGTTTTCCTTCCGTGACGAATACTATCAGATCCGTGCCGGCAAGAACGCGAATCTGAAGAAATATCTTGATCTGCAGACCGCAGGATAAGGAGGTTTTTTTATGGATTATTCCGCCGCCAACCTTGAGCTTTGGAACATCGTGATCCAACTCGGTCTGATCGCAGGGACGATCCTGCTGGCCATCTTTCTGCGCCAGAAGATCGCCTTCGTCAGAAAGAGCCTGATGCCGATCGCCGTGCTCGGAGGCTTCCTGCTGCTGATTGCCAAATACTGCGGTCTGAGCTTTCTGGACGAGGAATTTATGGAGATGCTCGTCTATCACGGGATCGCCCTCGGCTTCATCGCGATGAGCCTGCGCGTGCCGCCCGAGAGAGACCGGAGCGTGAACGATCACACCGGGCTGAAGTCCGGCGCCGTGATCGTCAGCACCTATCTCGTACAGGGCGTGACCGGCCTGCTGATCACGCTGTTTCTGGCCTACACCTTCAAGCCCGACATGTTCAAGGCGGCCGGTCTTCTGCTGCCGATGGGCTACGGGCAGGGGCCCGGACAGGCCAACAACATCGGCTCCAGCTACGAAACGCTCGGCTTTGCGGGCGGACGCAGCTTCGGCCTCGCGATCGCGGCGGCCGGCTATCTCGTGGCCTGCATTTTCGGCGTCGTGATTTTGAACGTGCTCTCCCGCAAGGGGAAAATCCCGCAGCGCCGCCGTACGGGCCCGGAAACGCTCTCCGTGGATTCCTTCCAGAGCGAGGGCGAGATCCCGGTCTCCGATTCGATCGACAAGCTCTCTGTGCAGATCGCCATGGTCATTCTGGTGTATCTGGCCGCTTTCCTCTGCTCCTGGGGCATCACCGCAGGCATCGCCTCCGTCGCTCCGGGGCTGGCCGCCACCGTCAACACGCTGATCTGGGGCTTCAACTTCATCATCGGCTCCGCGCTCGCGATCCTGCTGCGCGTGCTGCTCGAAGGCGGACGCAAAAAGGGCTTTATCAAGCGCCAGTATCAGAACAACTATCTGCTCAACCGCATTTCGGGCTTCTTCTTCGACATCATGATCGTCGCTGGCATCGCCTCGATCCGTCTGGAGGATATCCGCGGGCTGTGGGTTCCCTTTATTCTGCTGGCGGTTCTCGGCGGCGTGATCACCTGGCTCCATCTGCATTTCGTCTGCCGGAACGTGTATAAAGATTACTACTACGAGGGCCTCATCTCGATGTTCGGCATGCTGACCGGCACGATCAGCTCCGGCGTGCTGCTGCTGCGCGAGATCGACCCGGATCTGTCCACACCGGCAGCCAACAACCTGATCACCGGCAGCAGCTTCGGCATCATCCTGGGGGCGCCGGTGCTGATCCTCGTGGGCCTCGCGCCGCGCTCCGATCTCTTCTGCTGGATCACGCTTGCTCTCGCCGCCGTCTATATGGTGCTGCTCGAGCTGCTGATTTTCAAGCTCAAACCGAAGAAGAAAAAATGACGCTGTCAAGACAAAAAACAGCCGCTTTTGTCCAAAGACAAAAGGGCTGTTTTTTTGTTGCTGCGAGAGCGTGGCGCGGGATTTTGTCAATCCAAACGGACTTTGTAGCATAGATAGTTTCCGACGCAGATGAATCCGCACGCCAGCGCGGCCTCCTCGTATTCCTTTTCACAGAAGAACGTCATGACTCGGCCGCCTCTGTGCCCGGCGTCGGCGATCGCAGCATGAAGCAGTTCCTTAAATAGCTCCGGGTCCTGTTTTTCGCGGTCCATGTCGATACCGAAAATCTCAAGCCATCCGTCATCCGCCTTCGATAAATTCGTATAATAAACTGCTCCCTGAGGCTTTCCGTCCTTTTCTTTAACGAGAATGATCCAGTTTTCCAGGTCTTTCAATATCCTGTCGGAATTCCAGTACATATCGCCTTCGATCTGACTGTGAAGGAACCGAAAAAGATCGTAGTTTTCTTTTTCTATCTGTACGATTTCACTGTTTTCCGGTACGTGATCACATTTGTCAAGGAAAGCCGTATTGTTGAAATCGTCTTCGATACATTCAAATCCGCGTTCGGAAAGATACTTCACCGCCTTTTGGTTCTCTGCGGGAAACCCCAAATACGCATCGCAGCCTTTGAAGCGTTCACCGACGAACGACAGAAACTCAGAAAGCGCCTGCTCGGTTCCTTCCTTGATGCAAAACGCGTTTGTCTGCAGGTACCGGTCTTCGGGGATCCAAAAATAATGAATCAGCCCCTGAACCGCACCGTCGCGCACAAACAGGAGCATCTGCTCGTCTTCGCGATCGAACGCCTTAAGCAGGCGTTCGACGAACATGGCTTTCGTCTTGATCCCGTCCCGATACGTCGGATAACCGGATTTTGACGCGTCCAGCGCTAATTCATAGGCAAAATCAATATCTTTTTCAAATTCATCTTTTGTGCATTCAAGAAGTATTTCCGTCCCCTCCTCAAATCAAGGGTTTTTGAGATGACTATAAACGTTTGCGCCGTCGGAGCAAGCGATGTCGTGACTGCGGCACAGTGATGCGATGTGTTCCGTCCAACATCCCGCGAAGCGGGATTTCACCCGCCGCAGTTGGATTTCACCCGCCCGCAAGGATGGATTTCGTTGAAAAAACGCCTTTTGTCGGATGACAAAAGGCGCTTTTTCGTGGTCGGAGTGGCGAGACTTGAACTCGCGGCCTCATGGTCCCGAACCATGCGCGCTACCATCTGCGCTACACCCCGAGACAGCTTTTGTATTATACTGACTCGGACGCAGAATGTCAAGAGCAATCGCAACTTTTTTCGGCCTGCGGAAAAACGCCGCGTGAGAGAGGCAAAGCTCTCACGCGGCGTCGTCGGCGATTTGGCGGATGCGGAAAAACGAACGGATCAGACGGACCGATTGCCGTTAGTCACGCTCGGTGACGATCGTTTCCCGATGGAGGATATACGACTTCTTTTCCTCCTGCACGAAAGCGTAGCCGTCGGTAAAGCCCTTGGCCGTGGTGTAGCGCGGCGGGATCACGACCTGCCCGCGCCAGTCCATAAAGCCGTACAGGAATTTCTTGTTCACCAGCTGCTGGAACGGCGCAAGCCCCTCGGAGAAGCGCGTGGGCGACTCGAATTCGGAGAAGAGCAGCTTCTCGCCGTCCTTCGTGAACGCAAGCCACACGTTGTCCGCCAGCTTCGTAAGCCGGATATAGCGCTCGTGCGAGGTCTTGTCAAGATAGGCGTACTGGAAGGGCTGAGCCGGGAGCCCGTCGTCATGCCCGACGAGCGTGCGGCCGTCGCCGGTGACGATTGCAAAGCCGAAGGCGAAGCTCAGCTCGCGCAGGTCGTCGAAGGGGTTGACCTCGAGTGCGGCATCAAGCAGCGCCTTGTTGACGAAGCTGTTCGCTTTATAGCCCTGGTAGCTGCGCGCGAACGGAAGCATGTTGCCCTGCAGCAGCGCTTCGGTGCTGATCGAAACGCCTGCGGCGGATTCGGCGCGCGCGCCGTTCCTGTCCACCTCGTACCAGCCGGTGGGCTCCAGGCAGGGCTCCAGCGACTTCTTGAACATGCCGATCTCCCGCGTCGTGCTCTTGACGGCGACGCTCGCCTTCCCGTCCCGGAAGGGGCGAAGCTGCGACGAGAGCTCCTCGCGCAGAACGAAACGGTCGAAATCGAAGATCTTGTCGTAGTTCAGCGAACCGATCTCAAATACGCTGCGGCCGTCCTCGGTCATATAGCCCATGCGCAGGACGTTGTTTTCAAAGGTTTTATAGGCGCAGAGGCCTTCCGAGGGCTGTCCGACGGAGACGAACTTCATCGGCAGGATCTCACGGCCGTCCGGGTCGATCAGGCCGAAAACGAGCACGCCGTAGGTGCAGACGCGGTTGCCCTCGTTCTTCTGCCAGACGGCCATGTTGCCATAGCGGAACCGTCCGTTTTCGGTCGCCTGGACGCTGCTGTACTTCATCGGCAGGATTTCGCGGCCGTCCGGCGTGATAAGGCCGTAATTGCGCCCGGAGAAGGTTTTGCCGTCCGCCTGATAGGCGCCGGTGTTCGAGACGACGAAGCGGTCGTATTCGGCGTCGTGCAGGAAGCTGTATTTCGGCTGGATCACAACGCGCCCGCTGAGGTCGATCGCGCCCTCCTTCCCCTTCCTGTCGAGAATGACGGCGTAGCCGTTGGCAAAGGCGCGGGATCCCCGGCCGGCTCCGGAGAAGAGCGTCCTCCCCTCACGGTCGACGTAGCTGACTTCCTTCCTGGTGCCGACGCGGGCGAAGCCGTTTTTGAACGGTTCCGCATATTCGAAGAAGCCGTGGAGAACCGGCATGCCCTCGGTATTGATGATCTGCGTGCCGTTTTTCGAGGTGACGGCCAGCGTTCCGTCCGAGACCTCCGAAACCTCGCTGTAGGCGAAGCCCGTGATCTGCGCCCCGTCGGACAGACGGAAGATCGCCCAGACCTTGCCGTTTTTCTTGGCGACGAGTCCTTCGCCGAGCTCCTTCGCATCGTCGAATTCCGGGCCGACGATCATGCTTCCGTCCGGACTCATCAAACTTTTGCCCTTTCTGTGATGGAGGACGATCAGGCCCGAGGGAGATTTCTCGATCTTGGTATAGTCCAGACCGGTCAGCATCCCTTTCTCAGCGGAGAAGACGGCGTATTTATCGCAGTACTTCAGCCCGCGTCCGTTGACAAGCGCCAGGCCCCTGTCCAGCCATCCCGAAAAAATGACCTCGTCGGGCAGCTGGATCTCCCGGATCGGCCCGTAGCTGATATCGACGCCTTTTTGCAGCGCTTTGTTCAGATCCATGTTCATCCTCCTTTTTGAATCTCTCTGACAGCCGGTTGCGAATACTCAGCTTTCTGTTCAGAAAAGTCCCTTCACGCTTCGATTCCCGTGACGGTGACGTTTTTGAGCCTCGTGACGGCCGGAATGCGGAAGCGGTCGTACTGTACGCTCCCGATCGAAAATTCCATATCGCGCAGGAAATCGCTCATAGAGCCGGAAATCGAGCCGCCGCTGACGGGAACGGTTTTCTCCCCGTCGTGCCAGTAGCCGAGACGGATCTCTCCGAAAATGTCTCCGGTCATCGGATCGACCTGGAAATCGGAGAACTCGACCGCTTCCAGATAACGGCCGCGGCGCAGCTCTTCCTCGGTGTGCGTGCCGCCCTCGGCGATCAGGTTGGTCGGGATGAAGCTGTCCTCCAGTCCCAGATAGCTCGAGAACATCCGGTTGCCGTAATAATGCGCCGGAACGCCCTCGCGCAGCAGAACAGTGTCGCGGATCGGCGCGCCTTCCGAGTCGAAAGCGCGGTTGGCCGAGGAGTTTTCCAGCTCCCGGACCGCCGTGAGGGTGACGCGGTCGCCCGTCAGATTATCGTCGATGGGCTTTCCGATCTCCCAGTCGCTCATGCGTCTTACGACCATCTGCGCATTCAGTTTGGAAGCGAAATACCGGTAGAGCTCCAGCGCGTCGGAGCCGGTGAACAGCACGTCGGCCGTGCCGAGCGCCGGCGTTTTCTCGGCGATCAGACGATCCTTGCCGTACTGCATCGTGCGCATGAGGTCGCGTTTGAGTCCTTCGGCGTCGCAGGTGCCGCTGGTATAGTTGCGGTAGAGCTCGATCTCGTGGCCTTCCCGGCGGGCGTTGACCACGACCTCGATCATGCTGGAGGGATAGCGTTCCTCCACGTCTATGCCTTCGGAGTTGAGGAAGCGGCGGGTCTTCGCGTTGACGAAGATCTCGTAGCTGTTGATATCCTCGGTCTGCGTCTCCGGCAGGCTCTTCATCGTCTCGATAAAGCTCCGCGCGATGCCGGACACGTCGACGGGCGGCAGCTCGAGCGCCTCTCGATGCTCCTCCCGTGGTTTATTGAGCGTGTACGGACGGTTTTTGACGAGGGAGGCGCGGTAAGACAGGTCGTCGATCAGCTTTTTCGCCTCTTCTTCATCGGCGGTCGGCGCCAGCTCCGCCGAGGCGCTGCCGATAAAGGCGCCGTTATCGATCAGCTGAAAGACGGTGAGGTACAGATGCGTAACGGATTTCACGCGGTTTTGATCCAGCTCGTGCCGGATGAAATAGAATTCCCAGCCCTCCGTTTTCTCCTCGCTGAGCTCCCAGCCGGCAACGCCGGCCTTTCTGAGCAGTTGAACAACCGATTCTGTCATCATCCAAGCCTCGCTTTCGTTTTCAGATACGGGCCGCCGTCCGATACCTTGACCCATTCCTTGTATCCCTTGCCGCAGCCGCCGCTGCCGAACACCTCGCGGTCGCGGGAAAGCATCGAGATGCTGCCGAGCAGCTCCGGCACGTAGCCCGTCATGATGATCGGCGCGACGATCCGGCCTGTGAGCTTTCCGTCCTTGATCTCACGCCCCATCTTGATGATGCACTGGATGCCCCAGTGCTTTGGATCCTCCATGCCGCTCTCCATGCCTTCGAGCAGATAGCCGTCTTTGACGGTGGCGATCATTTCCTCGGCGGTGTATTCGCCCGAATCGAAAATCGTGTTGGTCATGCGGGTGTAGGCTTTGTGCTCGAAGTTCTCGCGCTTGCCGTTGCCGGTCGGCTCAATGCCGAGACGCAGCGCCGCGAGCGCATCGCAGATGCCGGTGCGGAGAATGCCGCGGTCGATCTCGACCACGTCGCCGGCAAGCGTCCCTTCGTCGTCGAAGGCGTAGCTCGTCACGTTTTCGGCGCAGAGAGCGCCCTCGTGCATCGTGACCAGATCGCTGCCGACGCGCTGATTGATATATTCCTTGCCGAGCGCGCGGTTCTTGACGAACATGTCCATCTCGACGCCGTGTCCGAAGGCTTCGTGCGCGATCAGACCGGTGACCTCCGGCGAGGTGACGATCTCATACTCGCCCGGCTCGATCCGTTCGGCGTCCAGCAATTCGAGCGCTGTCTTCGCCGCTTTTTTGATTTTGCCCTCCAGCTCCTCGAAGAGCTCCGGGCCGCCGAGGCCCGAGACGCTGTCATAGCCGTACTGGTTGCGGCCGTCGCGCATCGCAACGGCGAAGCAGGAGCCCTCGCTGTAGACGTAGCTTTGGCAGAGATCGCGGTTCTCGGTGAGAAACATCTTGCAGACGTGCGTGGACTGCGCGCTCGCCGCGGATTCGATCATCAGCTCGCTTTCGGCCATGCCGGCGTCGGAAATAGCAGTGAGCTTTTCAACCAGCGCCTTCACGTCGACCGTCTCCGGGAGCTGTCCAGTCTCTTTTTCGACGAAAAGCGTGAGCGGTTCGTCCTTCAGCTTCGGCGTAGCGTACACCGCGGCGCCGGCCGCGTCCAGAACCGCCTGCTGCTTTTTCAGCGCGGCGCGGATCTCCTCCGCTTTTTCGGCAGCTTTCCCGGGATCGAAGGTGTTGAACGCGTATTCGCTGTACTGTCCTTCCCTGTACACGCGGACGACGACGCCGCGCTCGGTCGTCATCGTTTCGCTGCCCACGGAACGGGAATGCCGGGAAATCCGTACCGAAAGGCCCTTTGAATCCGTCGCCAGAATGCTGACGTATTCATACTCTTTCCGAAGCAGCCTGATCAGTTCCCGCAGGCCGGGCTTGATGGCGCTCAGATACTCAGAAAACGGTGCTTTCATTGACGCCCTCCTTTATCGTATCGCCGCCTGTTGCGGCGCTGCGCTCAGTCTGTTGTATCGCCGCACAGCAGCGCGACGATCTGCTGATAGTAGTCTTCCGCGCCGCGTCGGAAATTTGCCTGGATCTTTTTCGCCTGCTCTTCCCCTCCGCAGACGAGATTCAGCCGGATCAGCTCGCCTTTTCCGTCGCTCATGCTGAGGAAAACGGTATATACGCCGTTTTTCGAGGTGTACGTGGCGACGATGCTCGCTTCCCGCATCATCTTGTCCCGCAGCGGCTTGAGGAGCTTTTCGGCCTTTGTGCGAACGGAATACGGCAGACTGTTCTCTACGGTGACGATGTTGCGCGCGCCCTTTTCCGTGATGGCGTAGCCGTTGTCCTTTTCGGCGACGTTGCCTCCCGTAACCAGCTCGCTCAGACAGTCAATATAATCAAAGTAGATGATTCCTCCGTCGCACATCACGAGCTCCCGCAGCGTTTCGCCGTCCACCGATCCCGGCAGACGGTTCAGTACGAAAAGGATCAGCAGCTTGATATCCAGCTTCTCGTGAATAAATCCCAAACGATCCATAGTCGCGCCTCCTTCCGGATCCGATCTGATCTTATTATACTTCCGGCCGCCGAATTTGCAAGGATAAATTCACAGTCCGCCCCCGCGGTTCATAGACTGTACCGAAGTTCAATCAAGGAGGACTCCGTATGCCTGAAAAACCCGTTCCGGCGCCGGCCGAGTCGGCCCGCCGAATTCAGCAGGCCGTGGGCGTCGATACGCGCAAGATCTTCGACAGCTGTCTCGACAAGGACTGCGTGGATGAGCTGCGCGTGTATCCGACGGTCAGCTCGCAGACGGCCCTGGAAAACGCGCTGAGCGTCCGTCCGCGCGGCGCCGATCTGCTGTACGTGGACGTGAGCGTTTCGTCCATATCCTTCAACCGCGGCTACTATACCGTGGACTGCACGTATTTCTACCGCGTCAGCGGCGAGAGCTTTCCCGCAGGCCAGACCGTTACCGGTCTCGCCGTTTTCGACAAGCGCGTGATGCTTTTCGGCAGCGTCGCAAGCGTCAAGAGCTTCTCTTCCGACGACCTTTCCCCTTCCGTGGCTAATTCGGAGCTGCCGCGCGCCGTCGTGGATGCCGTCAATCCGATCGCGCTGCAGATGAGCCTGAAGGACGCCGCCGAGCCCGTTCCCGGCGAGCCGGAGCTGCGGGACATCCCGGAATTCATTCTCGACGCCTTCGACGAACCGCTGGTGCTGACCGATACGCCGCGCCGCTGGTATACGACGCTCGGCCAGTTCAGCATCGTTCGTATGGAGCGCGATACGCAGCTGACGATCCCCGCCTACGAATATCTGATGCCGGACAAGGAATGCCCCGGCAGCAGCGAAGACGACCCCTGCGCGCTTTTCGGACGGATCCCCTTCCCTTCGGAAGAGTTCTTCCCGCCCGACAGCGTCGAAGACCGCGCGGAGTACAAAAATCTCGTGTGACCGAAAAAAGGCGAATGCCGGCAGCCGCCCGCCTCCCCGGCGGTCAGCTGCCGGCATTTTTCGTCTCTGCCGTCAGTCTTTCCGAACGATATGCTCCGCGTCTTTGTAAATGCTGTTTTCCGGGATCACGCCGCGCACGCAGGAGACCGGGTAGATCTGCGTATCGCGTCCGACGACCGTTCCGGGGTTGAGCACGCTGTTGCAGCCCACTTCGACCCGATCGCCCAGCATCGCGCCAACCTTCTTGCGGCCGGTTTCGACGGGATGGCCGGGCTCCTTGATCACGACGAGGCTCTTGTCGCTCTTGACGTTGCTCGTAATGGACCCGGCCCCCATGTGAGCCCGGTATCCCAGGATCGAATCGCCCACGTAATTGTAGTGTGGCACCTGCACCTTGTCGAAAAGCACCACGTTTTTCAGCTCTGTAGAGTTGCCGACGACGGCGCCCTTGCCGACGACGGCGCTGCCGCGGATAAAGGCGCAGTGACGCACCTCGGCCCCGTGGTCGATGATGCAGGGGGCGCCGATATAGGCGGACGGAAAAACTTTTACGTCCTTCGCGATCCAGACGCCTTCCGCCGGATGATCAAATTCCTCCGGGCTCAGCGTTTCGCCGAGGCGGAGAATATAGTCGCTGATTTCGGCGAGGGCCTCCCAGGGATAGGTTTTGCCCTCGAAAAGGCCGGCCGCAATCGTCTTTTCCAGATCAAACAGTTCCTTGATCGTCGTCATTTTATTTCACCCGAATCAGCTTTCCCGCCTGACGCATCGCGTCGATGATGGCGTCCACCTTTTCCTCGCAGAGCTCCGTCGTGTCGGCCTCGGCCATCACGCGCAGCAGAGGCTCCGTCCCGCTCTTGCGAAGCAGCACGCGCCCGTTGGCTCCGAGCTCCTCCTCGGCCTTCTTCACGGCGGCCTGTACCTCGCTGCAGGCAAGCGTCTCGTCCTTGTCGGTAACGACGACGTTTTTCAGCAGCTGCGGATAGAACTTCATCCCTTCAGTCAGCTCGGACAGGCTCTGTTTGGACTCCAGCATGGCCTCCATCAGCTTGATAGCCGTCAGCAGGCCGTCGCCCGTCGTCGCATAGCGGCTGAAAATAATGTGCCCTGACTGCTCGCCGCCAAGCAGGTAGCCGTTTTTCCGCATGTTCTCCGCCACGTACTTGTCGCCTACCGGAGTCTTCTCATACCCGATGCCGAGCGTGTCAAGCGCTTTATACAGACCGAGATTGCTCATGACCGTCGTGACGACGTGAGACGAGCCGAAGGTGCCGTTTTCCTTCATATATTTGGCGCAGACGTACATGATATGGTCGCCGGTGACGATCTGTCCTTTCTCGTCGACGGCCAGGCAGCGGTCCGCGTCGCCGTCAAAGGCGAAGCCGACGTCGAGGCCGTTTTCCAGAACGTAACGGCGCAGGCGCTCGATATGCGTGGAGCCGCAGTCGACATTGATGTTCAGGCCGTCCGGGCGGTTGCCGATCACATAGGTGTCGGCCCCGAGCGCGTCGAACACGCTCTTGGCCATCATCCAGGTGCTGCCGTTTGCGCAGTCGAGACCGACCTTGCAGCCCTTGTACGAGCGCGTCGCCAGCGAAATCAGATAACCGATATAGCGGTTGCGTCCCGCGGCGTAGTCGACCGTGCAGCCGATAGCCTCGCCAGTAGCGTAAGGCAGCTCCTCACGGCTGTCCAGATAGGCCTCGATCTGCTCCAGCAGGCTTTCCTCCATCTTCTCTCCGTCCGCGTTGAGCAGCTTGATCCCGTTGTCATAATAGGGATTGTGACTGGCGGAGATCATGATGCCGCAGTCGAAATCGTCCGCCCTGGTGATAAACGAGACGCTCGGCGTGCTGGTGACGTGAAGCAGATAGGCGTCGGCTCCGGAGGAGGTAAGCCCCGCGCAGAGCGCCGATTCAAACATATAGCTGGAGCGGCGCGTATCCTTGCCGATCACGGCCTTCGCCTTGTGATCGCGGCCGAAATACCAGCCGAGATAGCGCCCGATCCGAAACGCGTGCTCGACCGTCAGCGTTTTGCCGGCCTCTCCGCGAAATCCGTCCGTTCCGAAATATTTCCCCATATTGGTTCCTCCTTTATAGTTTATTCGCCGCTTCCGTATCCAGATATACGGCGACATCCGCCGGAAGCTGCAAAAAAGCCGCCGGTACATAGCTGTCATCTCTCGCATAGAGCATGCGAAAAACAGGGTCTGCACGATTCTCGCCGAGCGCGATAACAAGGATCTCTCTTGCCTCGGTCAGGGTTTTGACGCCGAGCGTCCAGCCAAAATCGGGCACAAGCTCCTCGCTGCCGAAGGCTTCAGCCAGCTCACGCTTCGTCGCTTTTGTGAGCTTCTGCCGATGCGTGCGGGAGAGAAAGGGCGTGCCCGGCTCGTTAAAGCCGATCCTGCCGCGCTCGCCAACGCCGAGAACCGCAAGATCGAGTCTGCCGACGGCATCCAGCGCAGCATCGCAGCGATCGGCATTGTCCGCCGAAAGGAAGAAGACTTGCTCCCGGCGAATGCCGCACGGATCAAAAAAAGCCGAAGAAAGCCGTTCTCGGCAGCTATGCGGATCGTCCGGCGGAAGCCCTTCAAATTCTGCCGCAAGAAAGAAGCGGGCCCTTGACAAGTCAAGCTCTTTCTGCCGGGCTTCTTCGGAAAACCTCTCGTATAACGCCAGGCAGTCGGGATGCGCCGAAAGTGCGGCTGACGCGTCCGGTTTACGGCTGAACGCCGCACAAAGCTGCTCCGCCGCAAGGCCGAGCAGTTCATCGCGTTCGGCAACGCGCGTTTTCATGGTACTTCGTCCTTTCGGGAATCTGCGCCGGGAATCCGGGCAAAATAGCGGAGAGGTGATTCGTATGGCGATCGTATTCCTCCGCACGCTGATAATCTATTTTGCGCTGTTGGCGACCATGCGGCTGCTGGGAAAACGGCAGCTCGGCGAAATGGAGCTGTCCGAATTTGTCGTCGCGGCGCTGATCGCCGATCTTGCCGCGCATCCGCTGCAGGATATCGGCATCCCGATGCTCAACGGACTTGTGCCGATCGTCACGCTGTTCTGCTGCGAGGTGCTGATATCCGGCTTGAGCCTCAAGAGCATCAAGCTGCGGACGCTGCTGTTCGGGCGGCCCAGCCGCCTGATCCGCAAGGGCGTGATCGACCAGACGGAAATGCGCAAAAACCGTTTCACGCTCGACGAGCTCTTGCAGGAGCTTCGCTCGCAGGGCGTTTCGGACGTCAGCAAGGTCGACGAGGCGATCCTTGAAACGGACGGACGGCTCACGGTGCTTCTCTACCCCTCCGAGCTGCCGCCGACCGCCGCGATGATGGGACTGAAGGCCGAGGGCGGCGCAAGTCCGGTCATCCTGGTCAGCGACGGGCGGATCCTGGACGAATCGCTGCGCGCGCTGGGCCGCGACCGAGAGTGGCTTGAAAAACGCCTGCGCGAACACGGCGCCCGGGACGCGAAAAGCGTGTATCTTCTGACCGCCGACGAGGGCGGCAGGATCTATTTTGCGAAGAAGGAGGCCTCTCTGTGAAGAAAGAGATCGGCGCCGCCCTGCTTCTCTGCGCGCTTTTGATCGGCTCGCTGCTGAATCTGAAGACGCTCGACACGATGACGGACGAGCTGAACGAGAGTCTGATGCGTTCTCTCGACTGCGTCGCCGCCGGAGATTTCGCCGCGGCCGAGCGCGAGCTGGAGAAAACGGAGCGCAGGTGGAACGAGGCCAGGCCCTATACGGAAATCTTCGTCCGCCATCCGGAGATCGACGCCGTGGACGACGCGCTGTGCGAGCTTAAAGGCTTGCTCGCCGAGCGGAACGCCGAGGGCTGTCCTTCCGCCTTCGACAAAGTCTCGTCGCATTTGCGCTGCATCGACGAGATGGAGCACGTGCGTTTCGGCAGCGTGCTCTGATCAGCGTTCGCTGAGCAGCTTCGTCAGCTCCTCCATGAAGGTGTTGATATCCTTGAAGCTGCGATACACCGAAGCAAAGCGCACGTAGGCCACTTCGTCCACGCTGCGGATGCGGCTCATGACCATCTCGCCGATCTCGACGGTGCTGATTTCACGCTCCAGATGGCTCTGCAGCTCCTGCTCGATCTCGTCGGCGATGCTCTCAAGCTGGCCCAGCGTGACCGGGCGCTTCTGGCAGGCGCGCACCATGCCGTTGAGGATCTTGTTGCGGTCGAAGGTCTCGCGGCTTCCGTCGCGTTTGACGACGACCAGAGGAAGGCGCTCAATGTTTTCGTAGGTTGTAAAGCGTTTCTGACAGGCCAGACACTCGCGGCGGCGGCGGATCGTCGCGCCCTCCTCAGCCGGTCTGGAGTCGATCACTTTACTTTCGGTGTATCCGCAAAAAGGGCATTTCATCGGTCTATCTCTCCCACTATTCTATGGTTTCTTTCGGATTATATCACAAAGAGCAGCGCTGTCGCCCGCCCGGCGGATCAGCGGTTCAGCAGAGCCGCGGCCGCGGCGCCCGGCAGCGTCGTTTCCTCTCCCACGCGAAGAACGATCGAAAGCCCCAGCTTAGCGAGAGCCTCGGTCTTCAAAAGCTCTTCAAGAATCGGGCGATAGACGCGGCCTTTCTGAACCAGCGAGCCCTCCGCGCAGACAACGACCGGGCGGAGCGGATCGCGTCCCTCCCCCGTCGTCAGCGCAATGCCGGCGAGCATCGCGCACATCGAACGAGCGGAGCGCTCAAAGAGGGCCCCGGCGATGTCCGAGATAAAGGCGGCGTCCTCGGCGCAGGAGCAGATTCCCTCCTCGTGCTCGCCGAGAGCCCAGGCGTCCAGCAGAGCCGCGTCGAAATGGCCGGCGCGGCGAACACCCTCCATCGTCTCCGTCGAGAGCAGCCCCTCCTCGTAAGCCTTTTCAAGCATCAGACGAGCCAGCTCTCCGAGATAGACGCCGGCGGTCATTTTCTCAAAGAATTTGAGGCCGGGATTGTGGCTCTCCGCATCCAGCGCGCAGTCGAAGTCTCCGCGCGGCAGCCCGTCGTACAGGCCGGATTCCATATTGATGATGATCGGCGTATCTTCGTCGCGTCCGAGCTTTGCCGCCCGGCGCATCGGCAGCACGCAGCAGGTGTTGCTGCCCGTTCCGCTGACCTGGCCGATCAGACCTCCGACCGCGGAGCGGTCGAGCCCGGACAAACCGCCGAGCAGCACCGCAGCGGAGTCGTTGAGGATGACGACGTGCTTTCCGGTGATCCCGCGGCGCGCGAGCTCCTCGCACAGAGAGCGGCCGACGAGCCTTCCTTCCGAGCCGGTGACGACGACCTCCTTGTCGATCCGTATCACGCGCCCGTCGATCTCGGGCGTGATGACCGCTGAATAGGAGAAGCAGAAGCCGATCTCGTCCGTTTCGTTCACAAACGGTTCGATGGCGTCGGCCGTAAAGCGGATGAACTCCTCCCAGGTCGCAGGCTCGGCAATCCCGGGCATCGGCTTCTTGACCAGATGCTCGAGCCGGTATCCCTCGGGAAGGAAACGGACGAGGCCCGCGCGGAAGTTGGTTCCCCCCGCGTCGATCACCACGGCGCAGGAGCCGTGCGGCAGCTCGCGGTCCGTACGGAGAAAGGTCGGGATCATGGGCATGGAATCGCAGGGGCCGAGAAGGCCGCGTTCCATAGTCTGTGATATTTTCCGCGCTTCTCCCTCCGGATCGACCCGGTCTGGGTTCATGCCGTGTTTTTCCAGAAATGAGCGTGCTTTACGGTTCATGTCTGTTCTCCTTCTGCTTTTATTCGATTTATTATAGCACGATTTCCGATAAAGAAAAGGGGTTGCCTGCGCAACCCCTTAAGATTTTTTTCTTTTTTATCGGATCAGTCTTTCTTGACGGCCTCGATCACGCCCTGCGCCAGACCGGCGATGCCGGCGATCTCGCTGGGGATGATGATCTTCGTGGCCTTGCCGTCGGCCGCGGCGGTGAAGGCTTCGAGCGCCTTGATCTTGATGACGGCCTCCGTGGGAGCGGCCTCGTTGATGCGGCGGATACCTTCGGCGGTAGCGGTCTGCACCTTCAGGATAGCCTCGGCTTCGCCTTCGGCCTCGAGGATTTGCTGCTGCTTCTTGGCGTCGGCGCGCAGGATCGCGGATTCCTTCTCGCCTTCGGCCTCGAGGATCGCGGCGCGCTTCTCGCCTTCGGCGCGGAGAATGGCCTCGCGGCGTTCACGCTCGGCCTTCATCTGCTTCTCCATCGCGTTCTGGATCTCCTTCGGAGGCAGGATGTTCTTCAGCTCGACACGGTTGACCTTGATGCCCCAGGGGTCGGTCGCCTCGTCGAGGATGGCGCGCATTTTGGTATTGATGATATCGCGGCTCGTCAGGCACTGGTCGAGCTCCAGGTCGCCGATGATGTTACGCAGGGTCGTTGCGGCCAGGTTCTCGATGGCGACCATCGGCTGCTCGATACCGTAGGTAAAGAGCTTCGGGTCGGTGATCTGGAAGTAGACGACGGTATCGATCTGCATGGTGACGTTATCCTTCGTGATAACGGGCTGGGGCGGGAAGTCGGCAACCTGCTCCTTCAGCGAGACGATCTTGGCAATGCGCTCGATGAACGGGACCTTGAGGTGGATGCCGGTGTGCCAGGTGGTCTTGTAAGCGCCGAGACGCTCGATCACGTAGGCGCGGGCCTGCTGCACAACGCGGATATTGCGCGCGAAAATGACGACTACGATCAGGATCAGAATGCCGGGCAGGATCAGATTTTCCATGTTTTTACCTCCAATTTTTTTACAGAAATTAATCTTTAGACACAATCAGCTTTTTTTCCGAACGATCAGCTTGACGCCGTCGATCTTCAAAACCTCGGCCACCGAGTTTTCCGGCAGGACCTCGTCCTCCTGCTCCGACCTCGCCGTCCACACCTTGCCGCCCACGGAAACGGCGCCGGTGCCGTGGAGATTATCCACGGTCTCCTTGACGACGCAGTCCTTCCCGATCAGCATGTCGGCGTTCGTCGGCTGTACGCGGGAGTTGACGTATTTAATGGCCAGCGGCCTTGTGAAATACAGCGCGGCGACGGAGGACACGATAAACAGGATCCACTGCAGCACAGGCGAGCCGCCGAGGAAGGCGGACAGCAGCGCAGGCAGCGTGCCGACCGCAAACCAGATGGAGACGAGCCCGGGAACAGCGGCTTCAACGATCAGAAACACGATGAACGCGACGATCCAGAAAACCGGCCAGGAAAAAGATATCATGTTCATCTCTCCTTCCTTGATATCTGGGATCAGTATAGTACAAAATCATCCCCCGCGCAAGAAAAATCGGGGTCTGAAATGTGAAGAAAAAGTGAATCCGGTCTTTCATGCTTTACATTTCTAAATCGTTGGTGTATGATGCTTTCGCAAAACCGAAAAAGCGAGGGTCACGATGAACAAGCTCAACAACAAGCAGCGCAGCGACACGCTGTACAAGGCGCTGCTCACGCTGCAAAACGAAGAAGAATGCCGTCTGTTTTTCGAAGCGCTCTGCTCGCAGACGGAGCTGATCGCGCTGGAGCAGCGCGCGCTCGTCGCCTACTGTCTCGATCACGGCATGGTTTACGCGGATATCGTCGCGCGCACCGGCGCCTCCAGCGCCACGGTCAGCCGCGTCAACCGTTCTCTGCAGTACGGCGCCGGCGGCTACCAGATCGCGTTCGAGCGCATGGCGGAGGATCGGCCGTGAACTGTTACGGAGCTCTTGCCGCCTGGTACGACGCATTGACCGGCGACGTGCCGTACGATCGCTTCGCCGACTATTACGAAGCCTGTTTTCAGCGCGGCGGCGGATCGTTTCGGATGCTTCTCGACCTCTGCTGCGGTACCGGCACGCTGACGGAGATCATGGCACGGCGCGGATATGAGATGATCGCGGCCGACGCCTCGGAGGATATGCTGATGCAGGCGCGCGAAAAATGCGCATCCCTCCCCGTACCGCCGCTGTTTTTACTGCAGGACGCCGCCGGGCTCGACCTGTACGGAACCGTCGACGCGGCTTATTGTTCCCTGGACGGCATGAATTATATCCCGCCTGAGGATCTGCCCGAAGTCTTTCGCCGGCTGCATCTCTTCATCCGTCCGGACGGTCTGCTGCTGTTCGATATCCGCACGCCGGATTTTCTGCGTTCGCTTGACGGGGAAATCTTCGTCGACGAGACCGAGGATCTTCTCTGTCTGTGGCGGGCCGATTACGACGAGGCCGAAAAGCTGCTGTGCTACGGGATGGATCTCTTTTCCCGGGAAAAGAAGCTCTGGAAACGCAGCCGGGAAGAGCATCTTGAATACGCGCACGAGCCGGAGGCGCTGCAGCGGCTGCTCGCCGGGGCCGGATTTGAAACGCTGAGCCTCGAGGCGCTGGATTCCTGCTCTGGCCGTCTTTTCTTCACGGCCAGAAGACTATTGAACGAAGGGAAATAAGAAATGGACCGAATCATTCGCGCGACGGCCGGCGAAGGAGCCGTCAAAATGTGTGTGATCAACGCGCGCGACTGCGTGGAGGAGGCCCGGCGCATCCACCGCTGCTCCCCTACCGCCGCCGCCGCGCTGGGAAGAACGCTCTGCGCCGCCTCGATGCTGGGGCAGGCGATGAAGGAAGAAGAAGCCAGCCTCACGATCCGCATCAACGGCGGCGGGCCGCTCGGCAGCGTCGTCGCGGTGTCGGACAAAAACGGCTTCGTTCGCGGTTACGTCGACCGGCCGGAGGTCGATCTGCCGCTGCGCGCCGACGGCAAGCTCGACGTGGGCGGCGCGGTCGGCCGGGACGGTACGCTGACCGTCAGCCGGGATATCGGGCTGAAGGAGCCTTATATCGGCTCGGTCGAGCTCGTCAGCGGCGAGATCGCCGAGGACGTGACCTCTTATCTGCTGACCAGCGAACAGCTCCCCAGCGCCTGCGCGCTCGGCGTGCTGATCGACACGGACCGCACGGTCAAGGCCGCGGGCGGTTTTCTCGTGCAGCTGATGCCCGGCGCGCCGGAAGAGACCGTGGACAGGCTGGAAGAGAACATTTTTATGATGGATCAGCTGACGACCGTACTGGCCGAGGACGGCGAAGAGGCGCTGTTCGACCAGGTGCTGCGAGGTTTTGAGCATCATATTGTCGGCGAAGCGCCGATCGCCTATCACTGTCCCTGCTCCCGCGAACGGGTCGAAAAGGCGCTGGGCGTCATCTCGCCCGAGGAGCTCGAGGAGATGATCGCCGAAGGGCGCGAAACCGTCGTATCCTGCCAGTTCTGCGAAAAGGACTACGCCTTCAGCCCCGACGAGCTCCGCTCGCTTCTGGAAAACCGCCGGAACGAGACGGAAAAATAAAGGTGCCGGATCCAAAAAAATTCCTTGACAAAAGCAAGGGCCGATGTTATTATGACTGAGCTGTCAAGTTGGGAGCATAGCTCAGCTGGTTAGAGCACCTGCCTTACAAGCAGGGGGTCACTGGTTCGAGTCCAGTTGTTCCCACCAGTTCAGTTTGATATGCCTCTGTAGCTCAGTAGGTAGAGCAGCGGACTGAAAATCCGCGTGTCGTTGGTTCAACTCCGACCGGAGGCACCACCCGTCCGAACGGGCGGGTCTTTACGCGGGCATAGCTCATCCGGTAGAGCGCCACCTTGCCAAGGTGGAGGTAGCGAGTTCGAGCCTCGTTGCCCGCTCCATAAAAAATGCAGTCGCGGGCTGTTTCCTATAGCCCGCCTCTGTTTTATATAGACGGCGCCATAGCCAAGAGGTAAGGCAGCGGACTGCAAATCCGCGACTCCCCGGTCCGAATCCGGGTGGCGCCTCCAAAAAAGCTCTTTTGTCTGATGACAAAAGAGCTTTTTCCTGTCTGTCTGTTTTCAATCAAGCTCGCCTGCGTCGAACATGTCCAGAAACACGTCGAGAAACTGCGGGTCGAACTGAGTTCCGCGGCCGTTAACCAGTTCGTTTCGGATCAGCTCTCTGGAAAGCGCTTCTCTGTACGGCCTGGAGGAGCTCATGGCGTCGTAGGCGTCGGCAATGGCCACGACGCGCGCGTGAACGGAAATGGAGGAGCCGGCGAGACCGAAGGGGTATCCCCTGCCGTCATAGCGCTCGTGATGGCTCAGCGCGACGTTGGCTATGTCGGACATGTCCTCCAGGCCGGACAGGATCGCCGCGCCGGTGGTCGTGTGGGATTTGATGACCTCATACTCCATTTCGGTCAGCCTGGCAGGCTTGTTGAGCACCGCGTCCGGGACGCCTACCTTGCCGATATCGTGCAGCAGCGCCTCCCTTTTGAGCTGCTCGATTTCCTCCGCTCCCCATCCGAGCTTTTTCGACAGCTGGACCGCGACGTGCATCACGCGGAAGGAATGGCCGTTCGTGTATCTGTCTTTGGCGTCGATGACACGGGCAAAGGTTTCGACCATGGCCTGCGACTGACGCTCCAGCTGCTCCGTCCTGTCCGTGGCCACCTTCGTCTGCCGTTCGACCTCTTCGCTCAGCCGCTCGGCGTAATCGATCTCAAACAGGACGCTCACATGGTATTGATACATGACGTAGAGCGTAAGCAGCGACACGAAGAAGAACAGCAGCGGAAAGCGCTGCATTACGACTTCCGAATAATGCCCTTCTACCAGCTTTCGCAGCGGGGTATAAAACAGCAGAACGAAGATCGCCTCAAAATAAAGCGAGATGCCGATGCCCAACTTGACGGAAAACATATAGCAGACGGTCAGCGGCACCATGAGCGTCCAGAGGAAGGCAAAGCCGTTGTCAACGTAAAGGATGTCAAAGGTAAGGACCAGCACGATGGCGACCATGGTGGACACGACGGCAGCTTCCCTGTTCCTGTGCTTTTCAACGGCAAGAACGGAAATAACACCCGAGATCAGGATAATCAGGGGCGAAGCGGCGGTTATATACTGCTTCTGAAGAAAATTCAGCACGAACATGACGAGGCCGAGCACAATGACGATCAAGGACGTGATCTTGATATTGTGCATGTTTTTCTCAAAACGCTCGCCGACGAAGATGCTGCGGTCAAGGGCTTCTATGATGGATTTGATTTTTTGGCTCACGGAACTCGCCTCCGGATCCGTCTGAAATCATTGATTGAATCATATCATGCCGGATTTTCTGCGTCAAGCGCAGATCGATTTGACGAAATGCTTTTTCTGGCTCTTGTATCTTGATCCGCTATGGTTTATAATGCTCCGGTAAAAAACAGAAAGCGAGGGATTCCTTATGGCAAGAATGGTAGGAACCGTGTCCAGAGGCGTTCGTGCGCCGATCATCCGCGAGGGCGACGATCTTCGCCGGATCGTCACGGACTGCGTGCTGGCGGCCGCCGAGGACGACGGCTTTTCCGTGCGCGACCGGGATATCGTCGCGATGACCGAGGCCATCGTCGCCCGGTCTCAGGGCAATTACGCGACCGTGGACGATATCGCCGCGGACGTGAAGGCCAAGCTCGGCGGAGAGACCGTCGGCGTCGTCTTCCCGATCCTCAGCCGCAACCGCTTTGCGATCTGTCTGCGCGGCATCGCGAAGGGTGCGAAGAAGATCGTTCTGCAGCTGTCCTTTCCCGCCGACGAGGTCGGCAATCATCTGTTCGATCCGGATCTGCTGGACGAAAAAGGCGTCGATCCTTACCGCGACCGGCTGACGCTCGAACAGTACCGCGCTCTCTTCGGCTTTACGGTGCATCCCTTTACCGGGATCGACTACGTCGATTACTACGCCTCGCTGATCCGCGGCTGCGGCGCGGAGGTCGAGATCCTGTTCGCCAATGATCCGCGCGCGATCCTCGATCATACGAAAAACGTCGTCGTCTGCGATATCCACACCCGCGCCCGGTCCAAGCGTCTGCTGAAAAGCGCAGGCGCCGAGCGCGTCTTCGGTCTGGACGAACTGATGACCGCCCCGGTCAACGGAAGCGGCTACAACGAGAAATACGGCCTTCTCGGCTCCAACAAGGCCAGCGAGGACCGTGTGAAGCTCTTCCCGCGCGATTGCCAGCAGCTCGTCGAGGATATCCAGGCCGATCTGCTCGAGCGCACCGGCAAGCATTTCGAGGTCATGGTCTACGGCGACGGCGCCTTCAAGGATCCCGTCGGCGGCATCTGGGAGCTGGCCGATCCGGTCGTTTCTCCCTCCTATACGAAGGGCCTGGAAGGCACGCCCAACGAGCTGAAGCTCAAGTATCTGGCCGACACCGATTTCAAGGGCCTGACCGGCGCTGAGGCCGAGGAAGCCATGCGCGAGCGCATCCGTTCCAAGGACGCCAACCTCGTGGGCCGCATGGAGTCCGAGGGCACGACGCCCCGCCGCCTGACCGATCTGCTCGGCAGCCTGTCCGATCTGACCTCCGGTTCCGGCGACAAGGGCACCCCCGTCGTCCTGATCCAGGGTTACTTCGACAACTACGCGTCCGAGTAATTGAGACAGACAGTAAAATCCGCACGGATCATCCATGCGGATTTTTTTATGGCTGTCAGTGGGGGAAAGTCACGGTGATCGTGAAATCCCGGCCGCTCTCGGTCGAGGCGCGGATCCGGCCCCCGTGGGACTGGACGATCGCCTGCGCGATGGAAAGGCCGATACCGTTGCCGCCGGTCTCGGAGTTCCGGGAGGGATCCGTGCGGTAGAAACGGTCGAAGACCCGGTTCAGATCCTGGGTCCGGACCTCAGTTTCCGTAGGATTGGAGACGGAGAGGACGGTATGTCCTCCCGTGCGGGCGAGGGTGAGCGCCGTATGGCTCGCATCCGGGGAATACTTGCGGGCGTTGTCCAGGAGAATGGACGTCAGCTGCCGGACCGCGCTCTCATGGCCTT
>JAILOS010000030.1 GCA_024690695.1 Oscillospiraceae bacterium | reverse complement strand
GCTTCACTCGATCGGAATAGATAAAATCAGTACTTAAAGGTATTTCTATATACAAGGTCAAAGATGCGATCTATGTTGTACTGGTATACTTTTAGGCCTTCTTTCTATGCTTTGGTGTACGTTTGCGCGCTCTTTCCCATATTAGCACGGTAGTTTTGATAGAATTACCGTGCTAATCTTGTTTTAATGTCATAATAATGGTAATATCTGTTTACATATAGGAATTCAATTAACTTATGCACTCATATCGGAGGCAGCTTGATGAAAAGCAAAACCTGGATCCCGCATATTATTCTAGTAGCTTTCAATATTCTGATCCTTCTGTCTGTTTGGTTTTCTTATGCCGACTCTCATGGGATGCTAAGCATTGACGCTATGACAGATGCCACGATACCGAACGCGGCAATTTCTATAGTTTATCTTGTTTCCTTTCTTATTGCTTTGATTCCGTATGGGTGCGGTGTTCTTATTCTCGCAATTGTTAAGTACTCAAAAGCGCGAAAAGCCAAAGTCGAATCTAAGCAGGAACTTACTTCTATGCTCGTTGCTATTCCGGCTTTACTCTTTACGCTTGCTTCTAAATATCTTTTTCTCATGAGCATTGTTGCTGAGATCCTGTATCCTGATAGCTTTCATATTTAGTGAAAGAAATTTTTCTACGGATTTTGCACCCCCTTTGTCGTTTGCACCCCCCCAAAAACGAAATGCACCCCCCTGAACAGGCGGTGCACCCTCCCGCCAAATTCTATCAAAACAGTGAAATAAATCCATCAAAGAAACCTCTTTTGTCTGCCAAAGGGCAAGAGAGGTTTTCTTGTTGAAGGAAGGCGAAGAATATGCTATCATCATTGCTGCGAATCTTGGTTTGTGGAGAAACTGCAAATGAGACTTTTAGCGCCCTCGATGGAATACGATGAGCAGATACAGGCGTACCGCAATGAGTTTCTCGAGTACGGAGGCTCCATGGACGGCTGCGGCTCCTTGCGGCGTTTTGACCGGACTCAGGATTGGCTGGATCAGGTCGAGGCGCTTAAACGCGCCGAAACAACGCCTCCCGATCTTGTGCCGATGACGCAATACATCTATTTGCGGGAATCTGACAACAAAATCGTGGGCGTCATTCAGATTCGCCACTATTTCAATGCGTTTCTGGAGAAGTATGCCGGTCATATCGGTTATTCCGTCTGTCCAAGCGAGCGAAGAAAAGGCTACGCCACTCAGATGCTGAAACTCGTTCTGCCGGAATGCAAAAAGCTTGGGATTTATCACGTCTTGGTATGCTGTGTTCAGGGAAATGAAGGAAGTCGAAAAACAATCCTGAACAATGGCGGTAAATATGAGTCGACCGTCTGTTTGAAAGAGCGCGGCGTTTATTTGGAAAGATACTGGATCGATCTTTCCGAGTGACAGATCCCGGTTTATCGGGTTCTCTTCCGGTGTCCTGTCAGGCGTTCTTTAGCGAAGGGACAGTTGTCGGGTATGTATCATTTTGTCGCTCTTCCTATGGGTTATGTATCATATTGACGCTCTTATACCATGCAAAAGCAGTCCGGCCTGGCGCCGGGCTTTCGCATAGAAAGGGCAGGAAAAGAACAGCTTCAGATTGTTTTCAGCGCATGTTGCCCTGTATGACGGCATCCTTCCCATCTGCGGGCTGCCGCAGGCAGTCTTCTCCTCTCATCCCGCGGCGGACGCAGACCTCCTAAAGTTTTATTAAAGCCCTTGAAAAACGCCCGCGGGGAGGCTATAATCTCTCCAAGCAAGAGGGGCGATCCCCTGCGCAGGTTGTTCGGCGAAAGCGAAACGTCCCCGGACGCCGCTCATCCCCGCGGCCGTTCCGGCGGATCCGGCACGGCGTCAGCCCGGCGGAAAAGCGTTGGCTCCGTCGGAGCGGACAAACGGCGGAGGCGGACGGCATACAAGAGAAAAGGAGTTGGCAAAATGAAAGGCAAAAAGAATTGGACGAGAATGACGGCGATGGTCCTGACGGTGCTGCTGCTGGCGGCGATGCTCGGCGGCTGCGGGCAGGTCCGCCGCGTAGAAGAAAGCTCCGAAACGAAGGAGACCGCGGGCGAGCCCGCAACCGGTACCGAAGCCCAGGCCGACGGCACGATGACCGCTTACCGCGCGGACGGCTCCGCTGTGACCCTGACCGACGGCGGCGACGGGACCTGGAAGAGCGAGGACGGAGCGGTCTATTATCCGGGCGAGGACGGCGTGCTGCGCGCCAGAGGCTTTGAGGATCTCTACACGGATCCCTCTGCGGCCTCGGCCAGACAGGACGGCGAGCGCTTCGACGCGGTCATTATGCTCGAGGGCATGGAAGAGACCGTTCACTACGAGCACGTCCGGAACGTCACGCTCGGCTTCGAGATGGACTACGACTACGAATCCTTCGAGCGTCTCAGCGCGGCGGACAGCGAGCGCTTCGTCTCCGTCTGGGACGACGCCGCGAATCCCGAGAACTATCTCGAGGTAACGAAGCGCTCTGAGAGCGCCGAGGACGTCGCCGCCGCCATCAGCGAAGAACTGTCCGTGAAGTATGACCTCCGTCGGGAGGACGCGTTCGAGCTGGAGCGCGCGGGCCGCTGCATCCGCATCGACGCGTCCGCGGACGTGGGCGGCAAGACGATGCCCGATCAGCTGCAGATGGTGTATATCATCCCCGCGCCCGACGGCTGCCGCGTCGCGACGGCCCACTACGCCATCGAGGCCTCCGAGGGCTTCGGACGGCGCTTCCAGTATATGATGCACACCTTCGCGGTCATCGCCGGATAAGCGGCGCGATCCTCCGGTAAAAATCCCCCTTGCGTCGAGCGCAGGTCTCGACGCAGGGGGATTTTTGCGCCTCCGGGGTTCGCCGCCCCGAGAGGTTTTTGTCGGACGGCGAGCTTTTTCGTTGTTTTCTCCGGCAAGCTATAGTATGATAAACAAAAGCCGCCGCTTCTCCGCGCGGGCGGACGGCGGCGCGGACTATTTTCAAAGATAACAGGAGAGGAAAATCATGCTGATCGAATCTTTTGACTATACGCTGAAGGACGGCCGGAAGGCCCTGATCCGCAGCCCGCGGGAAGAGGATATCCCCGGCGTGCTCGCCTATCTGCGGCAGTCGGCGGGCGAGACGGATTTCATCCTGCGCACCCCCGAGGAGTGCGGCAAATACACGCCGGAGGGCGAAAAGGCGCTCTTCGAGCGCGTCAACGCCGCCGACAACGAGGCGATGCTCGTCTGCCTCGTGGAGGGACGGGTGGCCGGCAACTGCCAGATCGTCTGGCCGAAGGGGCTGAAGACCCGGCACCGCGCCAGCGTCGCGATCGCCCTGCTGCGCGCGTACTGGGGCCAGGGGATCGGCACACGGCTGCTGGAGGAGCTGATCCGCATCGCGGAGGCCAACGAGCAGCTCCTGCAGCTCGAGCTCGAGTTCGTCGAGGGCAACGCCCGCGCCCGCGCGCTGTACGAGAAGCTTGGCTTCCGTATCACCGGCGTGCGGCCGGACGCGATCCGTCTGACGGACGGCACGCTGCTCAACGAATATACGATGATCCGAAAGATCGAAAGGGGAAAAGCCTGAAGCGGCCTCTCCCCGCTCGCCAAATAAATCGTGACTTTTCGGCAGGGGATGTTATAATGAAAGCGAGCCGCTTTTCACGGTAACGGGAGGGAAAAAACATGAACGGAAAAGAGAAAGGCGCCGGCGTCCGCTTCTGGGTGCTGGTCTGGGGGCTGGGCGTGATCGGCCAGCTGTGCTGGAACGTGGAAAACGCCTGGTTCAACACCTTCGTCTATGCCAAAATCGCCAAAGACCCGACGATCATCTCCTGGATGGTCGCGATCTCGGCGATCGCCACGACTGTGGCGACCTTTATCTTCGGCACGCTCTCCGACCGGAAGGGAAAACGCAAGCCCTTCGTCGCCGTCGGCTACATTCTCTGGGGCGTGTTTACGATCCTCTTCGGCACGACCGAGTTCATCACCGCCGGGCCGGGCGCGAGCTCCGCAAAGCTCGTGCTGCTCGCCGCCACCGCGGTCGTCTTCGCCGACGCGCTGATGAGCTTCTTCGGCTCGATGGGCAACGACGCGGGCTTCAACGCCTGGCTCAACGACCGCATGAACGACTCCAACCGCAGCGCGATCGGCGCCGCGCTCGCCACGCAGCCGATCATCGGCACGATCATCGGCACCGTCGTCGGCGGTATGCTGATCGGAGAAAACGACAACTATATGCGTCTGTTCCTCGTGATGGGCGGGCTCGTGATCGTCTTCGGCGTGCTGTCCCTTTTCGCAATGAAGGACGCGCCGACGCTGAAGCCGAACCGGCAGGGCGGCTTCTTCCGGCAGCTGCTCGGCGGCTTTGACCTGAAGGAGCTGCTCAAGCGGAAAGAGCTCGTGTGGGTCTTCCTGGTGCTGGCCGTCTATTTCATCGCCTTCAACGTCTACTACCCGCACGTCGGCAACTATATGATCTACTACCTCGGCTTCTCCCCGAACGATATCGGGATCATCCAGGGCGTCGCGCTGATCCTCGGCATGCTGTCGGTGATCCCCGCCTCCCGGCTTCTCAAGCGCGGCCGCTTCGCCGCCGCCGCGGCGATCGCGGTGGTGCTGAGCATCGTCGGCGTCGGGATCATCGGTCTCTTCGGCCGGCCCGAGCGGATCGACCCCACGACGATCCTCAACTGGCCGCTGCTGATCGGCCTGTTCTTCTTCGGCTGCGGCTACATCACCTTCATGCAGGTGCTCAGCGTGTGGATGAAGGAGCTCTTCCCCGCGGATTCAAAGGGGCAGTTCGAGGGCTTCCGGATCATCTTCTTCGTGCTGATCCCCTGGGTCGTCTCCCCCTTCATCGCCAACCCCATCATCAAGGGCAACGGCAAAATCCTCGACGAGAACGGTCTGGAGGCCTTTCTGCCGACGCACGTGCTGTTCCTGATCTCGACGCTGCTGATCCTGGCGACCTTCATCCCGCTCTTTTTCGCCGCACGGGAACGCCGGGCGCGCCTGCAGAAGGAGCGCTGAGGCGTGGAATACCGCTGCCGCGTCGCTTCTCCCCTGGGCGAGATCACGCTGCGGTCCGACGGCGAGGCGCTCACCGGCCTGCGCTTCGACGAGGCCGGGCCGCCGGAGGTCTCTTCCGAGCCTGAGCCGCCGGTTTTCGAGCAGGCCCGGCGCTGGCTGGCGCGTTTTTTCGCCGGGCTCGACCCCGGGCCGACGCCCCCGCTGCGCCCCGCCGGAAGCGATTTTCAACGGGCGGTCTGGGCGCTGCTGACGGAGATCCCCCGCGGCCAAACGCGCAGCTACGGCGCGCTCGCCGCGGCGCTGGCCGGGCGGGGAAAGG
>JAILOS010000021.1 GCA_024690695.1 Oscillospiraceae bacterium | reverse complement strand
CGCTGCGCCTCGGCCGCCACGGCCCTCGCGTGCCGCTGCACCGGCTCCGGCACGCCGGAGGCTTCCAGGAGCTTTGCCGCGAGTCTCCGGTCCATCGCGGCGCGGGGCACGCGCGCCATTTCAATGCAGCGCAGGCTCTTTCCCTGCTCCAGCACCGCGTAGGCGGAGCAGGGCGGGCGGAGGCTCCGGCTTTCCGCAAGGGGCGTTTCCAGCAGCTCCGCGAGGATCGTCTGGATCACGGAGGCGTGGGCCACGACCGCGGTCGTCCCTTTGCTGCGCCACAGACAGGCCACGAAGGCCGGCAGCACGCGCTCTCTCACCTGCTGCAGCGTCTCCGCTCCGAGCGGAACCAGCAGCGAATCGTGTTCGCGGCGCTCGTAGAGCTCCGGCCAGTGCTCTTTGATCTCGTCAAAGCTCAGTCCGTCCCAGAGGCCCATATCCTGCTCGGCCAGCTCGGGAACGGCGTCGATCGGGCACCCGAGCGCCGCGGCCGTTTCGAGGCAGCGCGTCAGCGGGCTGGAAAAAACGGATTCGATCCCGGCGCTTTTCAGCTCCTCTCCCAGCAGGACGGCCTGCATCCGGCCGAGCGGGCCGAGCGGCGTGTCGGTACGGCCGAGGCAGGTGCGCTGCCCGAGGGGATAGTCCGGGTGCGCGTGGCGGATCAGATAGACCGTCCTCATCAGAACACGCCCTCAAAGAAGCGCTCGAAGAGGGCCGTCCCCTCGTCGCGCAGCGCCGCGGAATAGGCCTCGTAGCGGTCTAGGATCAGCCTGCCGTCTTCGGTCAGGCGGCTTTTGCCGCCGCCGGCGCCGCCCTGACTGCGGCGTACCAGCGGGCGGCTGAGCTGCGATTCCAGCGTGCGGATACGGTTCCAGCCGCTGGAATAGGAGATCTGCATCCGCTGGCAGGCCAGCCGCACCGAGTTCGTCTCTTCCACGAGCCGCAGCAGCATCGCCGTCTCCTCGTTGAAAAACACCTTTTCGCGCGCCAGTGAAACGCTCAGGACCGGGCGGGCGAGCTGTTCGTTGTGATAGTGCAGCAGCGCGCGGTAATCCTCCGGCGTGTCCGCGTCGTGCAGGATGCCCCGGTCCTCCACCGGGACGTTCGTCACCGCGACGCCGCAGCGGCTGAGCGCGCCGCGCAGGCCGCCCTCGCCGGAGTCGCGCAGCAGCCCGTCGATCAGGCTTGCGTCGATCAGCGTCGGATGCCCGGTCTCGCCGCCGCAGACGGGGCTTGCGAGCTTCGCCCCGGCGTTCAGCAGCGCGCGAACCGTGCCCGCGGTGAAAAGCGGGATGTCCACCGGCGTAAAGAGCACGCGGTCGCACTTGTCGCGCAGATAGCGCAGGCCGATCTTCGCCGAATCGAACATGTGCGTCGAGGCGTAGTCCTCGTTGCGCAGGAAAATCAGCCCGCTGCCGCTCAGGTGCCGCTCGAGCTGGGCGGCCTGGAAGCCCGTGACCATCACGATCTTGTCCACGCCGGCCTGCTGAAAGGTCGCGACCACGCGCTGCGCGATCGAGATGGAGCCGATATTCAGCATGGGCTTGAAATCCCCCATCCGGGAGGAGAGCCCCGCCGCCACGATCAAAGCCGCCGTCGTCATGTTCCTTCCTTCTTTCCCAGCGGGAAGTACGGGCAGTCGCGCCCGATGCACTCCCGGTTTTTCGTATAGTAGCCGCAGCGAACGGGCGTCTCCGGCATCTCAAGGCCGAAGAGCTCCGCCGTATAGCGCACGGCCTCGTGGATCGCAAGCCGACTGCTGCGCTTGCAGCAGCGCGGGCCGCCGACGCGGGCGTTCGCCTCGAGACAGCGGGCGGCGAGCTGCTGCGGAAGGCCCCAGACCGCTTCGTTGACCGGGGTGGAGCCGGTGAGCACGCTCAGATAGATCCCCGCGCCGGCGGCCGCGCCGCAGACGCCCCAATAGCCGCAGGCGCCGCCCGGGACCTGCTTGCCCCGCTTGAGCGCCACGGCCAGATCGGCCTTCAGATCATTGCCGCCGCCGCAGTTGTGAAAGGCGGTCAGCAGCACGCAGGGAACGATCGCGTGATGCTCCGGTCCGTGCAGATGCACCTGCGGCAGGGCCATCACCTGCTCCAGCAGGCGCTGCGGATCCTTCTCCGTGCTGTTCAGCAGGAGTGGGATGAAAAACTGATCGAGCCCCGCGCTGTGGCAGGCGTCGCAGACGAAATGGCCCGCCTCGCAGGCGCAGTCCGACAGCTTCTCCTCGCCGCAGACGCTGCAGCGGCGCAGCCGCGCCTCTCGTTCGTAAACCAGCGGTTTTCCGCAGAGCATACAGTCCTGAAAAAGCCCCGTCCCGGCTTTTTCCCCGGGAGGGCAGCAGCATTCGGCCATCCGTATCACCTCTTTTTCAGTATAACCGTTTGTTATTTGTTTGTAAATCGCTTTCCTCGCATTTTTCTCGTGACCGCGGCGGGAAAACGTGTTATGATCGGTTTATCAACAACAGGAGGCGCTTATGGAGATTTACGTATACGGCACCGGCTGCGGAGCCGGAGAGCTGGCGGACAGCGCGCTGCCGCCGGAGCGGATCGCCGCCTTTGTGGAGAGCGAGCCGCGAACGGCCTCGTTCCTCGGCCGGCCCGTCATCCCGCCCGAGGAGCTGGCGCGGCGGCCGTATGAGCTTGTGATCGTCACGAGCCGCGACGCGGAGGGCATCGCCGCGCGTCTGGACGCGCTCGGGATCGACCCGGAGCGCCGGCTGTTTCTGAAAAACAACGCCATGCTGAGCGACCGCAACCGTTGCTACGAGCTGGCGGAAGAAGCGCTCGGCCGCGACTTCACCGGGAGGCTGCAAGGCGCCGCGCGGCTGATCCGCACGCCGCTCTGGTCGCAGTCCGAGGCGCTGCCGGAGGACGCGCTGAGCGGCGACTACGTGCGCGTCAAAACGCTGGAGGCGCTTTGTGCCGGGCTCGGGGAGGTCCCGGGCGCCGCCGCGGAGCTCGGCGTCTACCGCGGGGATTTCGCCCGCTGCATCAGCGCTCTGCTGCCCGAGCGCCGGCTTTATCTGTTCGACAGCTTCGAGGGCTTTGACGAAGCGGAGGCGGCTTCGTCCGGCGCCGGCTTCCGGTCCGCGCATCGGAACACCTCGTCGGAGCAGGCGCTCGCCGCCCTCCCCCATCCGGAGCGGGCCGTGCTGAAGCCCGGCTTTTTCCCGGGCAGCGCCGCGGGGCTGGAGGACGAGCGCTTTTGCCTGGTCTCGCTGGACGTGGATCTCGAGGAGAGCACGCTCGCGGGGCTGCGCTGGTTCGTGCCGCGCATGTCGCCGGGCTCCTTCCTGCTGCTGCACGACTGGCTCAATCCCCGTCTGCCCGGCGTGAAAAAAGCGCTGCGCCGCTGCGAAGAGGAGCTCGGCCGGCCGCTGCGCGGCGTCCCGCTCTGCGACGTGAACGGCACGCTGGCGCTGCCGTTTTGATTGATCTGCCAGATTGTCCTCTCTTCGATTGTGCGAGATTAACAAAAAGCAATCCGCAGCTTCTGCGAATTGCTTTTTGTTATAAGTTGATGCTTCCAGCCTTTGAAGTGTATAATGGACACGTAACAGAAGATGGAGGCGGTATGCGGATATGAGCGAAGAACTCTTTGAACTGACGGCGGACACGGTCACGGTGGAGATCAAGGACAAAGCCACGGGGCAGGTTTTTCGCCGCGAGCTGCCGATCGACTATTACGAAAACGCGAACTTTCTCCGCCTGAGCGGCGAGAACCTGGACGGGAGCCTGTCCCAGCTCGTGTTCTACACGGCGCGGGGCATCGAGCGCGTCAAGGACCTGACGGGAAAGGGCCCCGATCACGACCGCTGCGGAGGGCACGGCCACGCCTGAAAAGGCGCGAAAACCGCGAGCAATTTTTTAAATTATACAAGGGGGTAAACACATGATCAGAAAAACGCTTGTCATCAATGGCGTCACCAGAAACCTCGTTCTGGACAAGGACGAGACCCTGGCCACCGTGCTGCGTGAGCATCTTCTGCTGACCGGCTGCAAGATCGGCTGCGGCGAAGGCCACTGTGGCGCCTGCAACGTCATCATGAACGGCAAAGTGACCAAGTCCTGCATCTACAAGATGAGCAAGGTGCCCGACAATGCCGAGATCACCACGATCGAAGGCGTCGGCACGCTGAGCGACATGCACCCGCTGCAGGTCGCCTGGATGGCCCACGGCTGCGCCCAGTGCGGCTTCTGCACGCCCGGCTTCATCATCAGCGCGAAGGTCCTGCTCGAGAACAATCCCAGCCCCACCCGCGAGGAAGTCCGCGACTGGTTCAACAAACAGCGCAACCTCTGCCGCTGCACCGGCTACAAGCCGCTGGTCGACGCCGTTATGGACGCCGCCGCCGTTCTGCGCGGCGAGATGACGAAGGAAGACCTCGTCTTCAAGCCCACCGGCGACAGCATCAAGGGCACCAAGTACATCCGTCCCTCCGCCGCCCAGAAGGTCACCGGCACCTGGGACTTCGGCGCCGACGACGCGCTGAAGATGCCCGGCTGCCTGCGCCTGGCCCTGACTCAGGCGAAGGTCTCCCACGCCAACATCAAGTCGATCGACACCAGCGAGGCCGAGAAGATGCCCGGCGTCGTGAAGGTCATCACCTGGAAGGACATCGTCGAAGCCGGCGGCACCAACCAGATCAACGGCCTGGTCATGCTGCCCAAGCACAACAAGACCGACGGCTTTGAGCGC
>JAILOS010000083.1 GCA_024690695.1 Oscillospiraceae bacterium | reverse complement strand
GTTTTGAGCGAGGGATTTTTCGTTCAGGCAAAATGAAAAATTGCGGGAATACTTGTCTGTATTTCCGCAATTTTTCATGAAGCTTGGGCGGAAAAGGCCCGCTCAAAACCTGTCGTCTCCCTAATTTGCTCGCCCTTTTGGGGCGGTTTTTCGTTTGCGGCGCGGCCGAATCCGAACTCCGTCGGGCTCAGCTCGCGTTTTCCGTGCGGTTGATGCCGATGATCAGCCGGTCGACGCCGTTTTCCTTCACCAGCGCGGCGCGCAGGCTGACGGGGCAGGGCGTTCCGTCCACCAGCAGGCGGTAGTGATAGGCGAACAGGCCGCTGCGGGCGATCTCGCGCAGCATATTCTCCTTCGTGGCGATCTGCGAATAGGCCGGCAGATCCTCCGGCACGACGAAGCGCGGCGAGTTTTCGCGCAGCTTTTCGAAAAAGTCCTCGCCCTGCTTGACGATGCCGAAGGCCTCGTACTCACTGGAGGCGCTGTACTCGAAAAAGCTGTTGTTTCCCGGGTCGACCGAATAGATCGCAAGGTAGCCGCCGGCGAGCGCCGCGACCCACTCGAAGGCCAGACGCTCCTGCTTCTCCCGCTCCTCGGCCTCCTGCTGCTTCATCTGCGCGTCGACGATGCTGATGCCCATAATGATCCGGTTGCCACCGGACATGCGCGTGATCTTCATGTTGGCGTACAGCGGCGCGCCGGTGTCGATCAGCCGGTAGGTGTACAGGAAAGAGCCCTGGACCTCGAGCTCGCGCACGATGTTCTCCTTCGAGAAGGACCTGAGGAAGGGCTCCCGGTCCGCCTCGAAGATGCGGGTGACGGAGTCGCGCTTCACCGCGGTGAAGAAGCCCTCGCCGTGACGCTCGATCGCCAGCTCCTCGTCGCCGGCCTTGGAGCTGTATTCGATGAAACGCTCCGAATCCAGATCCACGACGTAAATGTTGTAGTAGTCCGCGGCCAGCGCGCGGGCAATGTCCGCGTAGGTCGTGCTCTTGTCCGGCTCCGTGACGGAGAGCACCGCGATCAGAACGGCCTGGGCGCCGTTGATCGGGTTTCTGGATACGCTGTTGATGATGATGTGCGCAAGTGAGCCGTCGGGCAGGCGCCCGTCGTAGAACGCGCGGCTGCCCTCGTCGCAGCAGCGGCGGACCATCCGCATGAAGGACGCGCCGGAGCCCTCGACCTGCTCGGGGAAGCCGAATTCCCGCTCCTCGAGGTTGAAGTCGAAGGCGCGCTGCATGAAGTCGCGGAAGGCCTTGTTCGCGCGCACGAAGCGCACGCGCTCCTTCCGGATCTCCATGACGCCCACGGGCAGCGCGTTGCTGTACTGCCGTCCTTCGTTCTCCCCGCGGGAGGCGATCGACGTGAGGTCGAAGAGGTTGACGCGGCCGATCGACTCGTAATAGGCCGATTCCTCGGGGTTTTCAAAGCCGATCTGTCTGCCGCTGTCGTAACGCTCCAGGATGCTCTCGTAGGGAATGGGCTTGCAGTAATAATAGCCCTGCAGCTTGCTGCAGCCGATCTCGCGCAGGAACTCGACCTGCGCCGGGGTCTCGACGCCCTCGCACACCGTGTCCAGCCCGAGGCTGACGGCCATGCGCACCAGCTCCGTGAGAATGATGCGGCTCTCGTCCCCCTCGTCGAAGCGGCGCATGAAGCTCATGTCGAACTTGATCAGGTCGAAGCGGATCTCGTGCAGCACGTCCAGCGAGGAGTAGCCGCTGCCGAAATCGTCCATCCAGACCTTGAAGCCGAGCGCCCGGAAGCGCCTGATCTGCTCCTTCATAAAGTCGAAGTCTCTGCCGATGATGCTCTCGGTGACCTCGATCGTCAGCCGGTCGCGCGGGATGCCGGCCTCGTCCACGCGGCGGCGGATCTCCTCGACGACGTCGCAGACGTCAAAGTCGTCGCGCGAGAGGTTCAGCGAATGCGGCACGACCTGCAGCCCCGCCTTCTTCTGGGCCTGCATCTTCTCCAGGATCTGGTCCAGCACGTAGAGATCGAGCTTGTAGATCAGGCGGGCGTTCTCCAGGATCGGGATGAAGACGGCGGGAGAAAGGAAGCCGCGCTTCGGGTCGATCCAGCGGGAGAGCGCCTCCTCGTCGCAGACGCGGCTGTTGACCGTGCGGATGATCGGCTGGTAATAGACCTTGATCCAGCCCTCCGTGAGCGCCTGATCCAGATGGTCGATGATATAGCGCGTATCGTCAAGCTGCCCGAGCATGTCGTTGTCGAACCAGATATAGCCGGAGGAATAGGTCCCCTTGAGCCGGTCGCAGGCGTATTTGGCGTGGTCGCAGGCGACGGCGGGGCCGACCTGACCAAGCCGGCAGGGATAGACCCCCACCCGGAGGGGAGCGGTCTTGCCGCCGTTGACCTCCTGAACCTCCCGGAAAACGGCCTCCAGCCGCTCCTCCAGCCCCTCCTCGGCGCCGACGGCGGCGAAGTGGTCCTCGCTGAAGCGGCAGACTCTCCGCTCTCCGAACTGCCGGCTCAGGATCCGGCCGATCTCGCACAGCAGCCGGTCGCCCTCTTCAAAGCCGTACTGCTGGTTGAAAAACTTCATGCCGATGACGTCGAAATACAGCATGGCGGGCTGTTCGTCCGCGTCGGCCAGCGTCTGCTTCTCGTCCGTGGCCCGCCGGAAAAAGCTGCGCATGTTCGGCAGTCCGGTCAGCGCGTCGGTATAGACGCGGCGGCTGAGGTCCTCGATATAGCTCCGGAGCCGGTCGCGCATCTGCCGGAAGGCCAGGGTCAGCTCGCCCACCTCGTCGCGGCTTTTGTAGGGCAGGTCCACGTCGTAATCGCCCTCGGCGAGCTTTCCGGCCGCCGCGGTCAGCACCCGCAGCGGACGGGTGAGAAAGCCCATGATGAACATCAGTGCCATCGCATAGGCCAGGATGACGAGCGCCGCGACGGTCAGCACTCTGCGGACCAGGCGCTGCCACGAGGCGTTGATCTCGCGCACGGGCGCGGTGATGATCAGCTTCATGCCGTTGCGCAGGGTGGTCATCGACATCTGCCGCTTTTCGCCGTTGGCCGTATAGCGGATCAGCTCGTCGCCGCTGTTCCCGCGCCTGAGCAGGTCGCCCGCGGCCGTCAGCTCGGTGATCTCCGGGGCAAGGCCCTGCTCGAGCTCCGGATAGTAGTAGTTGCGGCCTTCATCGTCGCAGAGGCTGGCAAAGCCGGTGTCGTAAACGCGGATGGGCTTGACCTGCTCGAACAGGGTCTCCATCGGGATGTCCATCCCCATCACGCCGATCAGCACGCCGGACTTGTAGACCGGGATCAGATACGAGCAGATCCACTCCTCCTCGAGAAATTGCGCGGTGTAAGGGCCGATCCAGGAGGGCTGCCCGCGTTCGATCGCGGAAAAATACCAGGTGCTGTGCTCGAGATCGTCCGGATCCAGCTTGCTCGCGTCCAGCGGCTCCCGCTCGATGTAGCCCGCCTTGCCGATCCGCGAATAGAAGAAGCCGTGCTCCGTCTCGCTGACCTCCGGATTGATGCAGTAATAGTAGGCGACGACGCCGTTGCTGCCGCCGGCCACGCTCTCAAAAGCCTTCTGGATCTGCTTGCAGTGCTCCGCGAGATAGGCATCCAGCAGGGCCTGCTGTTCGGCCGTCCGGCCGGCGGGCTCCGCCGCGCCGTACTCCACGAGCGCCACGCTGTCCAGCGAATCCATGGCCAGATTGGCGGACATCCACACGGACCGCTCGATCTCGATGAAATACTGGTCCAGAACGTCCTTCGTCTCGCTCCCCTTCAGGCGCATGATCTCCACCGAGCGGCGCTCATTCTCCCGCCGGATCGCGGAATAGGAGGAGGCTAAAACGGACAGGAAGGTCACGAGAATGACGGCGACCGTGATCGCCGTGATCTTGAATCGGATCGAAGTCATTTTCATGGCGCTTCGCCTCCATCAACGGACATCTCCCGGTACATGTTCTTGACCGAACCGTTCCAGGAGGACTGCATGCCTGTCAGACGCGCGGACGACACGTAGACGTACTGTCTGGAGAACAGCGGGATCCAGGCGGCGTCCTCCTGGACGATGATCCGCTCCAGCTCCCGGTATTCCCGGATCCGCGCCTCGGGATCGGCGATCGTCCGGGCGTCGCGCACCCGCTCCATGATCTCCGTCCGCGCGTAGCAGAGGCTGCGGAAACGGGCGTTCGCCTCGTTTCCGAAGAAGGTGTAGAAAAAGTTGTCCGGGTCGTTGTAATCGGCGGTCCAGGTGGCCGAGTAGCAGGCGAGCGAGCCGCTCTTGCGCCGGCTCATGAAGTCCTCCTCCTCCAGCAGCTCGACCTTCACCCGCAGACCGATCTTCTCCCACATATCCGCCGCCGCGCGGACCACGTCCACTTCTTTCAGCGACGAGGCGGAGCTGACGCTGACGGTCAGGTCGAAGCCCTCGGGGTATCCGGCCTCCTCCAGCAGGCGCCGGGCCTCCGCCGGATCAAAGGGGATCTCCGGCAGCTCCGGGTTGAAGCCGTACAGCCCGTGGGGCATGATCCCGTTTTCGACGGTCCCGCGCCCGGCATAGGCCGCGTCCAGCAGCGCCGAGCGCTTCAGCGCGAGCTGCAGCGCCTTTCTGACGCGCGCGTCGTCCAGCGGCGCGACGGATTCGTTGAGGGCAAAATAGGTGATGCTGATGCGGTTGACCCGGTAGAGACGGTCCCGATAGTCCGTGCCGTGCAGGTAAAACTCGGCCGAGTTCCCGACGTCGTCGAGATTCAGCACGTCCAGCTCCCCGTTTTCAAACAGCTCCCGGATCTCCTCCGGATCCTCCAGGAACAGGAGCTCCAGCCCCTCGCATTTCGGCGCGCCGCGCCAGCAGTTCGGATTGGCCGTGAGCGTCATGCCCTTGCCGCTGTCCCAGCCGCTCAGAATGAACGAGCCGGTGCCGACCGTCCATTCCGGCTCGGTCCCGAAGCGGCTTCCGGCCTCTTCGGTCGTCTCGGCGTCGAGGATCGAGGCGCCGGGCATCGACAGGCAGGCCAGAAAAGCCTCGAAGGGCTGGTTCAGCGTGATTTCAAACTCCAGCTTGCCGAGGACCCGGAAGCCCTCCAGCCGCTTCGCCTTCCCCTGCTCCAGCGCCTCCGCGCCGACGATCTCTTCGACGATGTCGCGGTTGCAGGAATCGGGATGCGTCAGCAGGCGCGTAAAGGTGTATTCCACGTCCGAGGCGGTGAGCGGCGAGCCGTTGCTGAAGGTGACGCCCGGACGCAGCCGGAAGGTGTAGCGGCAGCGGTCCTCGGAGATCTCCGGTTTCCCGGCCAGCGAGGGCCGGATCACCGCGTTCCCCTCCGCGTCGTTTTCCATCTCGACCAGACGGTCAAACACGTTCTGGGCGATCGTGTAGTGGATCGTCGTGCACTGGAAGTCCACGGTGTCCGGCTCGTCCTCCACGGCGACGAGGAAGCGGGAGAACTGCCGGGGCGGATCCGGTTCCCCCTCCGGCACGTTCTGCGGGCCGCCCGGCGGCGCGCAGGCGGAGAGGAGGAGCAGCAGCGAGACGAGCGCCAGCGCCAGGGCGAGCGCCCTCTTCGTTCTCTTCAGCTCTTTCATGCCGGCTCCTCCTCCCGCTCCGCAGACCGCAAGCGGTCTGCAGATTAACAAATACTTTCCCAATTTCATATTTTATCAGAATTTTTGCAGGCCGGCAAGACAATTCTGCAGGAAATGCCATCCAAACATGACGCCCCCGGGCCGTTCAAAATGCCCAAAAAGAGTCGAGGCCGCGGCTGCGTGCGGAGAGAGGGCCGCCCTTCCCGCGCACAGCCCCGGCCGCGTCGGACGTTTTGGTTGTTTATGTACTTTTTGCATACACGCCTTTTCCCGGGAAGGCAAAAAAACGATCCGGACAGTTTCGATCCGGATCGTTTTGCCCCTCGTTTATTTTTTCAGGCTGCCGAGGAGGCCGCCGACGACGTCAGTGCCGCCGATCATGTTCAGCAGGCTGCCGAGCACGCCGCTGTCCTCCGGCTTTTCGCCCTTGAGCACGGCGACCGCCGCCTTCTTCGTGTCGGAATCCGCGGCGCGGTAGAGCTCCAGCAGCTTCTTTTCCGCGGCCGTGAGCGTGATCTCCTCCGCCTTTTTCGCAGCCGTCGAGGCGGGCTTCTTCGCGGCGCTCGTCGAAGCCGGTTTCTTCGCGCTCGCCGCCGGTTTCTTCGCGGCCGTTGACGCGGCGGGCTTCTTCGCGGCCGCCGCTTCGAGCAGCGACTTCTGCGTCACGCCGGTCGCCTTTGCGATCGCCTTGAGCTGGGCTTGCGTCAGTTCCTTTTCTCCGCGCTCGGCCTTGCTGACGTCCGAAGCGCTCAGCCCTTCGATCTGCTCGGCCAGCGCCTGCTGCGAGAGCTTGGCGGCGGTGCGGGCTTCCTTGATGAGTTCTCCAACGGTTTTTGCGGCCATGTCGATCGTCCTCCCGGCTTTTTTATTTTTTCCGGGCTTATTCTACCACAGCCGGAGCCGACTTGCAAGCCGTCTCAACGGCCGAGCTGCGAAAATGCCTCCTGCTCCGCGCGCACGAAGGCGATCGTCCGGCCGTCTCCGGGGCGGACGTAGTAGAGCGTATCCTCGCTGCGGAGCATCCGGTCGCCCACGCGCTCGGTCTCCCCCTCCGCGGGCGGCGCGCTCAGCGCGGGCTCGCCGCTGAGATAGGGCGCCATCGTGGGCAGGCACTCGGGATCGGCCTGCGAGAGCAGATATTCCAGCGCCTCGGCCCGGCAGAGTGCCTCCGCGCTCGGCCGCATCGCGGCGACGTGGCAGAAAAACAGCGCGCAGACCAGCGCGGCGCAGACCGACAGGCCCAGGATCAGACGGCGTTTCACGGCAGATCACCTCTCTTGCTTCTTTGGACGAAGGGCGTTCAAAAAAGTTCCTTCTCTTTAGGGCGAGCAAGTCAGGGATACGGCAGCCTGAAAAAGGATCTTTTCCTGCCAGACTTCGTTGAAAATGCTCGAAATACATTTCCAGTATTTCTGCGCTTTTCGCCTCGCCTGACAGAAAAATCTCTCTATTTCAGGTGCGCAGCAGTTTTGAGCGAG
>JAILOS010000027.1 GCA_024690695.1 Oscillospiraceae bacterium | reverse complement strand
CCGGAATCCGCCGCGCCGACATAGTATACGGCGACAGGAGGAAAGACCCGTGTTTCAGGAACTCAGAGAACTCATCGCCGCCTACAAGGCGCGCGACCCGGCCGCCCGCAGCACGGCGGAGATCCTGCTGCTCTATCCGGGCGTCCGCGCCATGCGCAGCCACCGCCGCGCCCACTGGTGCTATACCCACGGCTACAAGCTGCTCGCCCGCTGGATCTCCCAGGCCAGCCGCCGCCGCACCGGCATCGAGATCCACCCCGGCGCGAAGATCGGCAAGCGCCTCGTCATCGACCACGGCATGGGCATCGTCATCGGCGAGACCGCCGAGATCGGCGACGACTGCCTGATCTTCCACGGCGTGACCCTCGGCGGCACCGGCAAGGAGAGCGGCAAGCGCCATCCGACCATCGGCAACAACGTCCTCATCGGCACCGGCGCCAAGGTCCTCGGCCCCTTCACCGTGGGCGACAACAGCCGCATCGCGGCCAACTCCGTCGTCCTCACCGAGATCCCGCCCAACAGCACCGCCGTCGGTGTCCCGGCCAAGGTCGTACGCATCGACGGGCACAAGGTGGACTACGTCGGCAGCGTCGACCAGATCAGCGTGGCCGACCCGATCGCCGCCGAGCTCCAGGCCCTGCGGGCCGAGCTCGAAGCGCTGGAGGAGAAAATTCGGAATTCGGAATTGAGGCCGTAGACCAACTATGAAAAGTCAAGCGGCAAAAGCGTCAACAAAAGGGACATTTCGGGAGAGAAGAGAGAAGATAACGCGAACGAGCTTTTTGGCGACATGAGAGTGGGCTACGGAGGGAGATTTGCCCTCTGAACGCTTTTTGGCGAAGTAGACAGCGAAGGTAACGGAGGACGCAGGAGAGTAAGTAGCAGCCTGAAGAAGAGCCCAGCGAAGGAAAGGAGAGCCGCGCTTAACCATTTTGCCGGAGGACGGGTTGAACTTGCCAGATTGGTAAACGCTGGGCTCAAGGCCGGCAAAAGCGAGGAGCTTAGCGGGAGAGGAAAAGCGTTTAATGTCGCCGATCTCGGAAAGGATCATGGCGCCGAGGGTGTAGCCAATACCAGGGAGAGAAAGGATCGGAGAGTCGAGCTGATCCATCAAGCGGCGGATCTCAACGTCATACATTTCTACCTGGGAATTAAGAAGGTCAATTCGCTTAAGGAGCAGGCGGAGCTGAAAGACATCGCTTTCAGAAAAGGTGCCGATGGAATCCTTGGCGAGCTTACGGAGCGCTTCGGCCTTCTCACGTCCAAAGCGACCTCGGGAGGCCGTTTTGAGAAGCTCGGAAAGAGTGTCAAGATTACAGGCGGCGAGGGCCTTAGCCGAAGGATAACGCGACATTAGTGCCATACCCGAGGCGCCAAACAAGTCGGTGAACACGTCCAGCAATTCCGGAAAGAGGAGAGTTACAAGCCGTTTTACCTTGTTTTTCAGGGCAGAACGGTCCTTGACGGTAAGAAATCTTGCGCGAGATAGTGACTTCAGCTCGGCAATGTGGTAAGATAGGGGCTGGTCGGGCTGAAGGTCCTCCGATGCAACGATGAGCGCAATGTTTTTCGCGTCCGAACGATCGTTTTTGGTTTTTCTGAGAGTGGTAGCACTTTGATGCTTTTTGCATAACAGCGGATTAATGATGTGCACATTAAATCCCTTACGCCTCAGAAAGCGCGCGAGATTGTCGCCATAGATGCCGGTAGCTTCCAGCCCGATTCTAATATTCTCTGGGGCGGCAAGCTCGGTGAGAGCGGCGGACAAAGCGGAGAAGCCTTCCCGGCTATTCTGGATCACGAACGAGCGGATCATTTTTCGACTGTCATCCAGGATGCAGCAGTCATGCTTGGCGGAAGAGACGTCAATGCCTACGAAGAACATGGAATTCACTCCTTGTACAGATTGCGCCGTGTTATCCACAGGTCTTGAAAGAAGTATCCTTGCCTGAAATGAAACATCAAGTGTTATCCAACCCATCAACTCTCAGATTCAAGGCTGTGGTTGTAGCCTACGGGTACCAGTTTCCTGACGGAACCGGAAGGGGCGGAACCAATCCACAGCGCTCCTCTATTATACCTCTTCCTTTGATTGACTGTATTATACAAGGGGCCGACGCCCTCGGCGGCCCGTTGTCGGATTACCGGAAAACCTGAAGAGAGGCCGTAGGGGCGGCAACCTGCCGCCCGCCGGACCACCGCAAACCCCGAACAGAGGCCGTAGGGGCGGCGGCTTGCCCCGCCCGAGCGGGGAACCGTGAAATCGAGAATAATATCGGGCGAATTCGCAGAACCGTACAGATACGCGAATTCGCCTTTTGTTTTCGGTCCCTCCCCCCCTGCGGCACGCCGGGACGTCCGGGAGGCCGTCCCCTACGGTGTGGACCTCCGTTGTGCGCGTTCGCCAGGGGTTTGTATTAACCGGGATCGCCACGCCGGACGGGGCAAGCCGCCGCCTCTACGGGCTCCAACCGGGGTTTGCGGTGGACGGCGGAGCGATGAGGGCATCGCTCCCTACGCGCGGAAAACCGGGGTTTGCGGTGGACGGCGGAGCGATGAGGGCATCGCTCCCTACGCGCGGGAAACCGGGGTTTGCGGTGGACGGCGGAGCGATGAGGGCATCGCTCCCTACGCGCGGGAAACCGGGATCGGCGGTGGACCGACAGCGGCCGATCAATGATCGGCGCTACGGGAATTATGTAAACCGACCGCAGGACCGACCATGGGCAAGCCGCCGTCCCCTACGGGATGCAGCCGGGATTCGTGCAGAAACGAACCCAATATACAAATTCCGAATCCCGAATTTCTACGCCCTCAATTCCTCATTCCTCATTCCCAACCCCTCCCTCTGCCCTCGCTGTACGCTCTCGCGGCTTCGGCCAGCGCGCGCTCGCGCAGGCGGTAGAGCTTGCGCTCGGAGACGTCCAGGCCCGCGACGCGCAGCCGCTCGAGCACCTTCGGCCAGCTCAGCCGGTCCAGATAGTACAGCTTCAGGATCAGGCGGGACTCCATCGTCGGCAGCGCGTCGAGGAAGCGGTTGAGCTCCAGCTCCCTGCGCTCCGCCTCCACGAGCATCCGCCCATAGTCCCGCGAGAGATCGGCCAGCGAGGCCAGCAGTCCGTCGCGGTCGCCGGCGCCGTGCGGCACGCCGCTCAGAATCGGGGTGACCCGGGTGGCGCGCGCCTCGAGCAGCGCGAGCCTTCGCCGGAGCCGCTCGGCCTCCAGGCGGTATTCCAGGCCCCGGCTGAGATAGGCCTGTACGAGTTCGGTCCGGTCCGTCATGCGGTCCGCTCCTTCTGCCGCCCGCCCAGGCCCGGAATGCCGAGCTTCCTTCGCATGCGCAGCACGGAATTCCTGTGCATGCCGATCACGCGGCCGATCTGAGCGTCGCTCAGGCCCTGCTCGGCCAGCTCCCGCACCCGGATCAGACGCCGGACGGGGCGGGCCTCGTCGAAGTCTTTGAGGCAGTTGATGCAGTCCGGCAGCGGACAGCTCAGACACAGCCGGATCTCCTCCGCTTCGATTTCGCTCTCGTTCATCGCGCTCTCTCCTTATACCCTGTAATAGTCCGCCCAGTCCGCCAGGCAGTCGCTCTCGAGGCAGACCCGCAGCCCGTCCGGCATCTCGTAGCAGTGCCCGTCCGGGAGCGGCTCGCCGCAGATATCGCAGATCTCGCCGCCGCGCTCGGCTTCGCCGCCGAACGCTGACCCCTTCGCTTTCATGCCGACCGTCCTTCCTCTCCGGGCGATCCGCGTCCGCCGGAGCGAAAAACTATACAAAACGTAGAGTTTTCCGGGATAAAAAAGCCGGGCGGCCCGCAGAGCACGCCGACGTTTTTCCGGCTGGACGCTGTTCAGATCGTCAAGTCTGTCGAAATCATAGCATAAACAGTACGGTATGTCAAGCGAGATACGGTAGCGGTCCAAAATTTCGTAGATTTTTTGAGAGCGATGACTTGACATTTTGTTGCGTGATGATATAATACCTTTGAATAAACACGTACGCGAGGCAAAGAGGAAACGGAGGGGGAGAGCGGCATGATCAAGCTGCGGGATTATCGGCTCGCGCGGGGACTGACGATGAAAGAGCTCGGCGAGGCCGTCGGAGTCAGCGAGAGCGCGGTCGGCCTGTGGGAAACGGGCAGACGCAAACCGAATTACGAAAAGCTGCTGCGGCTGGCGGAGCTGCTGGACTGCTCCGTCAACGAGCTGCTGGGGCAGGGCGAGGAGCGCGCCGCCGCGGGTGAGAGCGTCGGGGCGGACGAGGCCCTGCCGGAGATCACGATGATCGCCCGCGCCGGGCGGAAGATGTCCCCGGAGCGGCGGCAGGACATGATCAAGCTCCTGCGCATCGCCTTCCCGGAGGAATTCAGGGATGAATGAGGAGGAGAGCCGCGACAGGCGCGTCTTTGCCGCGGTGAACGCACTGGTGGAGCGCTACGTCTCCTGCCCGCCGGTCGACGTCCTGACGCTCTGCCGCCGCTGCGGCGCGGGGCTGCTGAGTTTTCAACAGGCCGAGGCCGCCGGGCTCGACCGCGAGGCCCTGCTGGGCTGTCTCGGGAATCGGGACGGCGTCGCGCTCGAGGCCTCCGGGCGCTGGGTCATCGTGTACGACGGCAGCGCGCCGGTCAATCGCCTGCGTTTCACGCTGGCCGAGGAGCTGCTGCACCACGCCCTCGGGCACACGAGGGACCCGGATTTCGTCTGGCACGAGCAGCGCTGGTCGGAGGAGAAGTACCGGCGCTACGAGGCCGAGGCCAAGCGGGGCGCCTGCCTGCTGCTGGTCCCGCCCAGCGTGTACGGTCAGCTCCGCTCCTGGTATCGGCCCGCCCAGCTCGCGCGGCTCTTTGGCGTGTCGGAGGCCTGCCTGGCCCGGGCGGCCGCCTGGTACGAACACGACGGGGAGCGGGTCCGCGCGCTCTTCACCGCGAAGAATCTCACGCCCCACGGCCTGACGCGCGGCCTGCCCCTCGGCAAACCCGTCCGGCCGGTGGAGGTGCAGGGGAATGAGGAGTGAGGAATAGAGGGGGCGGCTTGGTCGTATGCCGCCCCGCCGCGATCCGCCTGTGCGGTCTGCCGTACGACCCGGCTACACCCCGTGCCGAGGCATGCCCTCATGCCTCCGCCGTTCTTTCCGCCGCGATCCCGGAGGCATCCGGGGACGCTTACCTGCAAGCGTGAACGGCTGCTTCCGCCGCCGTCTCACGGGAAAGACAGGCGAAAAAATTTTTTTCAAAAAAAATCGGACCGCTACCGTTTGGCAGTAGACGGCAGTACCGATCTGTGCTATAGTGTAAACTGCGGAGAGCAAATGAGACAGGGCGGCGCGCCCGGAATCGACCGATGCTGGCATGACAGCATCGGTTTTTTGTTGCCCTCCGACGGATGAGGAACGGGGGAGCGCGCTATGGCGAGGCGGAGCCTGACGAAAGAGGAAAACGCGCCGGAGCTGGGGGAGACCGTGAAGCCGGAAGCGAAGGAGACCGTGAAGCTTGAAACGAACGAGGCGGGAGTACCGGAAACGCCGGAGACCCTGTTGCCCGAAGCGGGGTCGGAGGAAAGGCGGAGGGCCCTGCGGCTGCAGGAGCTGGCGGCCCGGGTGCTGGCGATGCGGCCGCTGGGCTGGGACGAGCTCTGCGGCGCCCTCCTGGCCGGGGGCCTGGACAAGGCGGAGCTGAGCTACGCGGCCGGGATCGTGCTGGCGCAGGCGCAGCGGGCCATGGGCGGCGACCTGAAGGCGGCGGAATTCCTGCGCGAGCTGAGCGGACAGAAGACGGGCGGCAGCCCGGTCGAAGAGCTCAGGCCCGGCGTCGATCTGCGCGGCCTGAGCGACGCGCAGCTGCTGGCAATGATCAATGAGGCGACGTAGAAATGAAAAATGAAAAACGAAAAATGAAAAGTGAATGATTGCGGTGCCGCGCCCTGCGCGGCGGATTTCAATCATCCGCTCTGCGGATACCGTCATTTTTCATCTTCCATTCTTCGTTTTTCATTTACGTGGGCATCCGTGATCCATGAGAAGGAAAGGACAATGATGGCGGTTCAGAACAACACAGAGGCCCGGCAGCGGGCAATGGCCGAGCTGGCGCGGCGGGAGCTGGCGCGGCGCTCCTTTGCCCGCTTCCTGGCCTACGTGCACGGCGAGGACTGGAAGGACACGCGCCTGGCGCGCTACCTCGCCGGGGAGCTGCAGGCCTTCGTCGAGACGGAGACCGGCCACGCCTACGACATCCTGGTCATCGAGACCCCGCCGCAGCACGGCAAGTCGATGACCGTCACCGAGAGCTTCCCCGCCTGGTACCTCGGGCGCTGGCCGCGGCGCCGCGTGATCGTGGCCTCCTACAACGAGGACTTTGCCGAGCGCTTCTGCCGCCGCAACCGGGAAAAGCTCAGGCAGTTCGGCGGCAATCTCTTCGGCGTCCGCCTCGGCGAGCTCAACCGCTCCACGGAATTTGAGCTGGACAACCGCGTCGGGCGCTTTCTGAGCCGCGGCCTGATGAGCGGCATCACCGGCAACCCCGCCGAGCTGATCCTGATCGACGACCCGGTGAAGAACATGCAGGAGGCCGACTCCCCGACCTACCGCGCCCGGGCCTGGACCGAGTGGCAGGCCTCGCTCAAGTCCCGCCTCGCCGCCGGAGCGAAGATCGTCGTCATCATGACCCCCTGGCACGAGGACGACCTGGCGGCGCGCATCCTCCGCACGGAGAAAAACGCCCGGCTGATCCGCCTGCCGGTGGAGGCCGAGGCGGACGATCCGCTCGGCAGGGCGCCCGGCGAGCCGCTCTGTCCGGAGCTCGGCAAGGACGCGCAGTGGCTCGCGGACTTCAAGCACGCCTACCTCAACGACCCCTCGCAGGGCGGCGGCCCCCGGGCCTGGACGGCGCTCTACCTCTGCGCGCCGCGCAGCGAGGGCGGCAACCTGATCCGGCGCGACTGGTGGCGCTATTACGACCCGGAGGAGGCGCTGCCCTTCGGCACGGAGCTGATCTCCGTCGACGCCGCCTTCAAGGACGCAGACAGCAACGACTTCGTCAGCATTCAGGTCTGGGCCAAGCGGCAGGAGGACTGCTATCTGCGCTTCTGCCTCAACCAGCACCTCGATTTCCCCGGCACCGTCGCCGCGATCCGCACCGTCAGCCGGCTCTATCCGCGGGCGCGGACCGTGCTCGTCGAGGACAAGGCCAACGGCTCCGCCGTCATCCAGACCCTGCGCCGCGAGCTCTTCGTTCTGCCGGTCAACCCGATCGGCGGCAAGGTCGCGCGCGTCAACGCGGTCTCCGCCGCCATCGAGAGCGGACACGTCTTCCTGCCGGAGCCGGCCAAGGCTCCCTGGGTCAGCGCCTTTGTCGATCAGTTCGCCGCCTTCCCCGGCGGCGCGCACGACGACATGGTGGACGCGGCGTCCCAGGCCCTCAACCGCCTGATCTTCGTCAGCGGCGAGGCCGCGCCCCCGCCAGACTCGGAGGAAGAAGAGGACAGGCGCGCGGGCAATCCCTTCGCCGAAGCGCAGCGGCTGTTCGACCCGTACCGGATGAGCGAAAAATGAAAAATGAAAAATGAAAAATGAAAAATGAAGAATGAAGGATCATCCGCGCAGCGGAGCCCTTATCTTTTCGCTTTTCACTTTTCGTTTTTCATTCGAATTTCACAATCGCCGACGCGCAGCGCTTGTTCGACCCGAACCGGATGAGCGAAAAATGAAAAATGAAGAATGAAAAATGAAAAATGAAGAATGAAAAATGAAGGATCATCCGCGCAGCGGATTCCTTATCTCTTCACTTTTCATTTTTCTTTTTTCATTCAAAATTTCACAATCAAGGAGGTACCCTATGAGCGTATTGCTCGGGATGCTCGGCGCTTTGATCGGCGCCGGGCTTTTTATTTCCGGCGTCCTCGTCGGACGCGGGCTGTTCCCGGCCGCCCCGACCCCGGAAGCGGCGATTGAGCCGGCGGAGGAGCAGGCGGAGCGGGAGGCGGAGCGCGAGCGGCTGCGCCAGGACCAGGCGGCCTTTCATGAGCTGCTGGGCTACAACGCCGCCGTCGCCTACGGGCTGGGCGCCGCGCCCGGAAAGGACTGAGCCATGGACAAAAACAACAGGACCGAGGCCTGGAAGTACTACGAGTACGGCCGCGAATACAACAACCGCCTCGTCCCCAACCAGTACCGGACCGTGGACGTCAACTGGGAGTTCTTCTCCGGCAACCAGTGGCTGCACATCCCCGAGACGCCCGCGATGAGCCGGCTGTCGCGGCCGGTGTTCAACATCATCAAGCGCATCGTGTCGCTCTTCGTGGCCTCGATCTGCGCCTCGCCCACGAGCGTGAGCTTCGAGCCGCTGGACGACTACGACGGCGACGACCTGGCCGATCCCGACGGCAGCGCGGCGGCCTGCGCCACGGCGGAGCTGCGCAATCTCTACGAGAAGTTCAAGATGGACTACCGCACGCGGGAGGCCCTGCTCGACGGCGCGGTCTCCGGCGACTACTGCGCACACTTCTACTGGAACCCCGAAGCGCGTCCCTACGGCGGCGCTTACGGCGGGCGGCAGGGCGAGATCGAGATGGAGCTGGTGGACGGCATCAACGTGATGTTCGGCAATCCGAACTGCCGCGATGTGGAGAGTCAACCCTATATTCTGATCGTTGGACGGGACACGGTGGAGAATCTGAAAGCAGAAGCAGCCAGATATCACCGCGAAAGTGGGGAGACAGAGCAGGACGGCGAAATCGGCCCGGACGCCGGGGAGCGCTGGCAGACCGGCGTGGGCGGCGAGACCGAGATCGCGGGCGACGACGACAAGAGCAACAAGGCCCTCTACGTCTACCTGTACACCAAGGTCAGCCGGGAGATCGAGGAGACCGACGAACAGGGCCGCTCCGTCCGCCGCACGGTCACGACCGTGCACGTCACCAAGGCGACGCGGGACGCGAACATCTTTGAGGACGTGGACACGGGCCTGACGCACTATCCGATCGCCTGGGGCAACTGGGAGAAGCAGAAGAACCAGTACCACGGCCGCGCGCTCGTCACCGGGATCGTGCCGAACCAGATCTTCATCAACACGATGTTCGCGATGATCTTCCGGCACCTGCAGCTCCAGAGCTTCCCGAAGACGGTGTTCAACGCGGACCTGATCGGCCAGTGGAACAACGAGATCGGCGTCGCGCTCGGCGTGCGAGGCCTGATGCCGGGGCAGGATCTCACGAGCGTGGCGAGCGTACTGCAGCCGGCGGACATGTCCAACCAGATCGTCATGTGCATCGACAAGTGCATGGAATACACGAAGGAGTGCCTCGGCGCGACCGACGCGCAGATGGGCAGCCTCGCCCTGGAGAACACCTCGGCGCTGATGGTGCTGCAGTCGAGCTCGGAGGCCCCGCTGGAAAACCCGCGCCAGGCCCTGCTCGAGTGGCATGAGGATATCGCCCGCATCCTTCTGGACATGATGGGCAGCTACTACGGGCAGCGGCCCCTGCTGCGCGAGCGCGAATTCCGCGAGCTCGTCACCGGACCGGACGGCGCGCCGCTGATCGACCCCGCCACCGGGCGGATGCAGGAGAAGACGGTCGTGCGCCGCGTGATGGAGGACTACGATTTCAGCCGGTTCAAGGACCTGTGGCTCAACGTCCGGGTCAACGCCGGCGCGACGACGCAGTACAGCGAGATCGCCGCCGTGCAGACCCTGGACAAGCTGCGCCAGGAGGGCGTGCTGGAGCTGGCGGACTACCTCGAACGCGTTCCGGACCGGCTGATCCCGCGCAAGCAGGAGCTGATCGACGCGATCAGGGAAAAGAACAACGTGGACACGGCGCAGAGCGGAGGACCCCCTCAGTCAGACGCCTTGCGGGGGACGGCGTCTGCCGGAGCCAAGACCCCCCAAGGGAGCGCCAAGAGCTTCAACACCGCCGGGAGCGGCGAGGGCGGCGCGCTGGAGGCCGCGAAGCGGATCTCCCGGATGCCCGGGGCGATCCAGCAGCGCTTCAACGCGCTCCCGAACACCGCGCAGCGCGCCCTGCTGCGGCGGTACGGAGGGTAAAAGAAATGAAAAATGAAAAATGAAAAATGAAGAATTGAGGTGTCGCCTGCGGCGACAGATTGGAATCATCCGCGCAGCGGATCCCTTATCTTTTCACTTTTCTCTTTTCATTTTTCGTTGATCAATCTTTCTCACCATGAAAGGAGTCTTAACCAATGGACGAACACAGCAAAAGCATGCGATCCGCTTACGCGGAGGACGACGGCGCCATGCTCCCGGACGGCTGGGGAGAGGGCGACGATTTCTTCAACCAGGACGCCTGGACCGGCGCGCCGGCTGCCGACGGGCAGGCGGAACGCGAGGACGATCCGGCGCTGCCGGACGCGAAAGCGGAGCCTGACGCCGCAGACCCCGTCACCGTCGGGGACGAAGCGGAGGGCGAGACCGGAGGGCCCACCACGCCCGAGGGAAAACCCAAGCTGAAGTTCAGCGCGACGGTCGATCACCGGACGAGAGAGGTCGAGCTGGACGAGAAGGATCTGCCCGCCCTCTACCAGAAGGCGCAGGTCACGGAACGGACCCAGGCGAAGCTCGCCCGGATGCAGCCCGTCTACGAGCAGGCGCAGCGCGAGGCCAGACGCCTCGGCTATGCCAGCGCAGAGGAGATGCTCGGCGCGGTCGGGGGAGAAGCTCACAGAGAGACGTCCTCCGCTCCCGAAGCCTCCGCCATCGGCGCCAAACAGCGGAGCGATCAGGGGATCACTCCCTACGCGGCGCCGAAGCGCGATCTCCAGGCCGAGGTCGAGGCGCTGCTGGCGCTCCGCCCCGAGCTGCGGCAGCCCGGGGCGCGGCTCCCGGACGAGGTGACGGCGGCCTTTGCCGCGGGCAGCCGTCCGCTGAGCGTCGTGTATCTGGACTACGAGGCCAGGCAGAGACAGGCCGCGTACGACGCGATCCTCAAAGAAAACAAAGCACTCAAGCAGAACGCGGAGGCCGCCTCCCGTGCGCCGGTCCGGGGCGTTTCGAAGGGCGGAAGGACCGAAGCAAAGAGCGACGACGACCCGTTCCTCCGCGGCTTCTACGCGGAAGAATGAAAAATGAAGAATGAAAAATGAAAAGAGAAAAGAGAACCGAACATGTTGGATAGAGTCCCGTTTTTCACTTTTCATTTTTATTTTTTCGTTTTTCAAAAACCTCAACACAACAGAAAGGATGATTGTTTATGGCAGGCGGCATGAATCTTGCCACCAAGTACGCATCCCAGGTAGACGAGCGCTTCTACCGGGAATCTCAGGCGATGGTCGCCCTCAACAGCGACTATAAGTTTACCGGCGAAAAGACCGTCAAGGTCTACAGCATCCCGATCGTCGCGATGAACGACTACGTGCGCAGCGGCGCCAGCCGCTACGGCAGCCCCTCCGATCTGAGCCGCAACGTGCAGAGTCTCACGATCACCAGGGACCGCGCCTTCACCTTCATCATCGACAAGGGCGACAAGCTCCAGTCTGAGATGGTCAGCGATGCGGGCAAGGCGCTCTCGCGTCAGATCCGCGAGGTGGTCGTGCCCGAGTTCGACACCTACGTCTTCAAGACTCTGGCCGACGCCGCGATCGCCGCCGGCAACACCGACAGCACCGCCGTCACCAAGTCCAACGCCTATGAGATGTTCCTGCAGGGCATGGAGCATATGGGCAACAAGTCCGTCCCCGACAAGGGGCGCGTAGCCTTCTGCACCTATCGCTTCGCCAATCTCCTGATGCAGGACCCCGCCTTCATCAAGTACGCCGACCGCTCTCAGGAGATGGTCGTCAAGGGCATCATGGGCGAGGTGGACGGCTGCAGGATCGTCAAGGTCCCCAGCTCCCATCTGCCCCGCGGCGCGGCCTTCCTGATCACCCACAGCATCGCCGCCACGGGCCCCAAGCAGCTCGAGGAGTACAAGGTCCACGACGATCCCCCCGGCATCTCCGGTTGGCTCGTGGAGGGCAGGTTCATCTACGACTGCTTCGTGCTCAATGAGAAGGCGGACGCGATCTACTACCACGGCGGGCAGCAGGTCATCAAGGACCTGGCCCTCGTGACCGCCGCGACCGACAGCGGCAAGAGCACCGTCGTGGTCAACGGCCTCAAGGAGGCAAGCGCGAACAAGTGGTACTACGTGACCGCCGCGACCGCCGCCGCCCTGACCGCCGTCACCTACAACACCGCGATCACCGTGGCCAACTGGACGGAGCTGACGGCCAACGGCACCGAGCTCACGCCGACCGCCGGCCACAAGTTCATCCGCGTGGTCGAGGTGGACGCCAGCAGCAAGCCCGTCGCCGTCGGCGACGCGCCGCTGAACATCGGCTGATTTTCATCGGAACAGAGGCTGAGGTCTTCGGACTTCAGTCTCTGTTTTTCATCGAAAAAAAGGAGGCGCACATGAATTACGGACAGCTGAAAAGCATGGCGCTGCAGCTCATCTTTTCCGAGAGCATCGCCGGCGCGCCGATCCCGGAGAGCTACAACAACCAGGCGGACTATATCCGCGCAATCCCGGCCCTGGCCAACGACGGCATGATGGCCATCGCGACCTCGGCCAAGCGGATCCCGGCCATCGTCCCGCTCGCCGATCTGGAGCGGCAGTCCCTCGGCGACTGCAGCCTGTACACCCTGCCGGAAGACTGCTGGCAGCTGATGAACGGCGGGCTGATCTGGCGCGGGCCGGAGCGGGCGCAGGACGCCTGGCAGCGCTATCACGGCTACCGGCTCTATATGAACCGGCGCCTGCTGCTCCCCGACGGGCTGCCGAATCTCGGCACGATGCTGGTCGAGTACTACCGCTATCCGCACACGCTCCCGGAGCGCCCGGCGGACGGCGAGGCGCTGGACAACACGCCGGAGACCCACGGGGTCCTGGCTTACTACGTCGCCGCGCAGCTGGTGATGTATGACGACCCCGCCCGCTACGCCTTCCTGCGCAGCGGCTACGAGACGAGGCTGCTGCGGCTGCGGGAGCCGGTGACGGTGGAATACGTTGCGACGGAAAACGTATACCGGTGAAGAATGAAAAATGAAAAATGAAAAATGAAGAATTGCGGCGGCGCCTGCGGCGACGGAACAAAAACATCCGCAAAGCGGATCCCGTATCCTTTCTTTTTTCTCTTTTCCTTTTTCGTTTTTCGTTTTCATTTCTGAAGGAGAGATTATGTCAGGCAAGAACAGAAACTTTACTTCCGGGGGCGAGCGGGCGATCTCCCTTCCGATGCTCAAGGGCGGGCTCAACCTGAGCGAGCTGGAATACCGCCTGAAAAGCAGCGAGAGCCCGGACATGGAAAACCTGCTCTGGCGCGAGGGCGCGCTGTGCAGCCGCGACGGGCAGGAGTGGCTGTCGGAGGACAGGACGCTCGGCGTCGGCTACGCGATGTACGAACGGCTGTTCAAGGGCTTTCTCGTGGCCCACATCGGCACAAAGCTCTATGCGCTGGACCCGCAGGCCGGGCAGCCGGCTTTCACGGCGCTCTGCGGCGGCATCCCGGCCAACCGGGGCTCCTGGTTCCCCTTCGGCGGCCGGCTCTACTACAAAAACCGGGGCTCGTATACCGCGATCACCTGCGCCAACGGCGCGCTCTCGGCCGCGGCGGTCGAGGGCTATATCCCGGTCACGGTCCTCAACGCCTCGCCGACGAACGGCGCGGGTGACCTCTACCAGCCGGAAAACCGCATCCAGGCGCAGAAAACCGTGAAATACAACGCCGAGGCGGGCACTGACCTCTATCATCTGCCGCTTCGGCCGGTGGACGCCGTGACAAAGGTGGCCGTGGACGGCGTGACGCTCAGCGAGGGCACCGACTACACGGTGAACGCGGCGGACGGGACGGTCCGCTTCGCCGTCGCCCCGCCGGTCACGTCGCCGCCAACGAACAACACGGTCGAGATCACCTACGCCAAGGCGGACACGGACGGCTGCAGCAGCATCATGGACTGCGTGTACGCCGTGAGCTACGGCGGCACGGGCGAGCTCTGCGCGGTGCTGGGCGGCTGCCCGGCCCAGCCGAACGCGCTGTTCTGGAGCGGGAACAACGCCGCCGCGGACCCGAGCTACTTCCCCTATGAGCAGTACCAGCTCGCCGGCGACACGGACGATCCGATCACCGGCTTCGGCAAGCAGCAGAGCTTTCTGGTCGTGTTCAAAAAGCGCTCCGTCGGGCGTGTGAAGCAGGACCTGACGACGGTCGACGGCCGTCTGGTGATCGACATGCCCTATACGGCCATCAACGACCGGATCGGCTGCGATCTGCCGGCGTCGATCCGGCTGATCGACAACAACCTCGTCTGGTGCAGCACGGAGCAGGGCGTCCACGTCCTCAAGGACTCGAGCTACGCCTACGAGAACAACATCGAGTGCCTCTCGGGCAAGGTCAACGGCGGCCCCGGACGGCCGGGGCTGCTGGCGGGGGTCCGGGCGGCCGCGCCCTGCTCCCTCGACGATACGCGCCGCTATTGGCTCTGCTGCGGCGAAACGGCCTGGGTCTGGGACTATGAGAACAGCAGCCGGCAGGAGCCCTCCTGGTACCGCCTGACGGGGATCGGCGCGGTTGCCTTCGCCTCGGAGGGGGACCGGGTCTGGCACCTCAACGCCGAGGGACAGCTGACGCGCTTTGCCCGCTGCTATGCGGACTACGGGGCCGCGATCCCCAAGAGCTACCGCTTCGCGGCGCAGGATTTCGGCGGCTATGACCGGCTGAAGAACGTCAACAGCGTCGTCATCGCGATGCGCCCAGACACCGACGCCGAGGCGACGCTGAGCTACATTACCGATTACGGGACGCGGACCGACCCCGTGAAGCTCCGCCGCCTGATCTGGCACCTCTGCCCGAGAAATCTGCGGCAGCGCGTGCTCAACGGCGCGGCGATGACGGCGATCTTCCGCCGCCGCCCGATGTGCCGGCGGGTCCGCCGCTTCGCGATGCGGCTGGAGAACAGGGTCGCCGGGGAGGACCTGTCCGTCGTCTCGGCGCAGATTTTTTACCAAGAACAGGGGAGGTTTCGCTGAATGTCGATCCCGACTAATTTTGACTACACAAAAACCTGGCGCAGCAGCATCGATTTTCCCGCCTTCGAGGACGACGAGACGCAGGTGCGCGACGATATGCAGTGCCTTTACGACGAGATCCGCGACGCGCTCAACGCGCTGGCGGAGGCGGTCGCGGACGCGCTGTCCGGGGGCGGCGTGGATACCGCGGCCCTGGCCGACGGAGCGGTAAAAACGGCCAAGCTGGCCGACGCCGCAGTGAATACCGCCAAGCTGGCCGACGCCTCGGTGACGGGCGCCAAGCTTGCAGGCGGCGCGGTGAGCACGGAAAAGCTGGCCGACGGAGCGGTAAAAACGGCCAAGCTGGCCGACGCCTCAGTGACGAACGCCAAGCTCGCCGACGGTGCGGTGACGGCGGAAAAGCTGGCCGCGGGCGCGCAGCTGGCCGACGGGCAAGTGACCCGCAGCAAGGTCAACCGCGAGCTGAAGGCCGGCTGGTACTACCGCCACCCGATCCACCTCAGCCAGAACCTCGGCGCGGGCAACTGCGGCGAATTCGTCCAGTGCATGAACAGCGCGGCCGTTACGCTGACGCTGGTCGACGACGCCGCCTGGCCCGACGATCCGGCCGACGCGACGCACTGCGCGCCCGGCTCCGAGATCCTGCTTTTCCGCGCCGGCGCGGGCGCGCTGACCGTCGCGGCGGGGGAGCACGTCCGGCTGTCCGGCGCGCCCTCGTCCTTCGCTCTGCGGCAGTACGGCTTTGTCCTGCTGAAGAAGCTTGGCAGCCGTACGGCCTCCGGCGACGCGGACTGGGCTGTGATCGGCCTGCCTCGCGAGTGGACCGGGACGCAGGCGGAATACGAGGCCCTGGCGTCCTACGACGAGGACACGGTGTACTACATCGTGGAGGATGAGGAGGCCGAAGAGGAAGCCGGGGAGGAAGAGGAATGATCCGCCGGGGAACGCGCGCGGTCACAAAGCTGTACCGGGGGGCGCGCGAGGCCGTGAAGGCCTATCGCGGGACGCGGGCGGTGTACGAAAAAGCGCAGCCGCCTGCCCCGACCGGTGTAACGCGGCTGTACCTGACGCTGCCGGACGCGGCGACGAAAACGCTGGTGTTCCAGCCGGAGGCCGACGGCGCGGTGATCGACTGGGGCGACGGCAGCGCGCCGGAGAGCGTGGCTTCCTCGTCCGGCAGCGCCGCCCATGCCTACGCGGCGGCAGGGGACTACGTTGTGTCGATCCGCGGGACAATCAAGTATCTGGGCATGTTGCTCGGTACGCACAACATCCTCAACCAGCAGACCGGCTCCAAGGGAGGCACGTCCCCGGAGCTGACGGCGGTGGAGTTTGGAGACGTGGAAAACGTCTGTCCCATTTGCTTCAACAACTGCACCAGCCTGACGGAGATCAAGGTCCCGGCGACGGTCGCCGTGGTCTGGCAAGGCGCCTTTGACAAAACGACCGCGCTGAAGAAGGCCGAGCTCGCCGCGCGTCAGATCGACCCTTACGCCGTGAACGCTCCGGCGATCGAAAAGGTCTGGCTCCGGAACACGGCGGAAGAGGTAACTGCTGTCGAAGGGACCGGAGAACACGCGGGAAAATGGTTCGGGCCGTTTTACGGCTGTCCGGATACGCTCGTGCTGTACTGCGAACCCGCCTCGCGCCCCGCCGGCTGGTCGGAGCACTTTGACGAATACGACGCAAACGGCTCGAAGCTGACGGTCGTCTGGGGCCGGACGACTCGCCCATGGTGAAGGAGAAGGGAATGAAGATCCAACGAACAAAAAGGCCGGAATACTTTGAGGCGGTCGCCAACGAGTGCCTTGCCGGGCGCGAGGGCGCGATCGTCTGCATCAACGAGGAGCCCTGCGTCTGGACCGGCGAGCTCAACACGCTCGACCGCGCGGCCTGCCGGCGGCATAGGCTGTACGTAGGGCAGGGCAAATACCTCGGCGGCAGTATCGTCAACATGCCCGGCGACCTGTCGCTGTGCATTACCACATGGGGGCACAGCGAGCTTGCGCCGCGGATCGTGGACAAGGCGGCGGCCTGGCTCGAAAAGCGCGGCGCCGCGATCACGCGCGACGAAAACGACGTCCTGGCCGACGGGAAGAAGGTCATCTCCTGGGCGCGGGCCACGACGATCAAGGGCTGGTGCCAGAGCGTGGTGCATTTCTCGGTCGGCGCGATGGACCTGGAGCTGGTGCGGGAGATCTGCACCAAGCCGATGGTCAAGGAGCCGGGGGCGCTGAGCCTCTACGGCGTGACGGCGGAGATGCTCTGGAAGGAGCTCGGGGGCATGCTCAGTGAGGAGTGAGGAGTTATGACGAGACAGGAGACGATTGATACGGCGGTGAGTTGGGCGCTGGCGGTGGCCGGCGACGCCGGTCACGGCTACGATCAGGGCAGCCGCTGGGGGCCGAACTACGACTGCTCCAGCTTCGTGATTTCGGCCTGGGAGGCGGCGGGCGTACCGGTCCGGCAGGCGGGCGCGTCCTATACGGGCAATCTGTACGCGGCGTTTTTGCGCTGCGGCTTTGCCGACGTGACGGCCCGCGTCGATCTCGCCACGGGCGCGGGGCTCGAAAAGGGCGACGTGCTGCTGAATCATCGCAATCATACGGAGCTGTATATCGGCGGCGGGCGCGTGGTGAAGGCCAGCATCAACGAAAACGGCGGCGTGACCGGCGGGAAGACAGGCGACCAGACCGGGCGCGAGATCTATGTCGGCGCTTATTACAACTACCCTTGGGACTGCGTGCTGCGGTATGAGGGCGGGGAGGCGGACGGAGACGGTGATAGCGGGCCGTCGGGGACGCCGGCCCCTACAAGCCCGACCGGGGGCGGCTGCTGCACCGTGACGCTGCCGGTGCTGCGCAGAGGCGACAGGGGCGAGGCCGTGACTGCCGCGCAGGTGCTGCTGATCCGCCGGGGCTGTTCGGTCGGCTGGTACGGCTCGGACGGCGACTTCGGCGACGCGACGCTTGCCGCTGTGAAGCAGTTTCAGCAGGCGCGCGGCCTGGACGCGGACGGCGTGATCGGACCGCGGACCTGGGAAGCGCTGCTGGGGGTGAGCGTATGACGGAGCAGGAGAGCCTGGAAAAGCTGGAAAAGCGCGTCGGCAGCCTGGAGGAGCGCATGGCGAAGAAGGACACGGAATTCGCGGTCATCAACACCAAGCTCTCGGCGATCCTCTGGGGCATCGCCGTCATCGGCACCGCCGTGATCGGCGTGCTGGTGAAGATGGTGCTGGGAGCATGAAAGAATGAAAAATGAAGAATGAAAAATGAAAGAGGAAGGATTGCGGCGTCGCCTGCGGCGACGGATCAAATGCATCCGCGAAGCGGACGCCGCGTCTTTTCGCTTTTCACTTTTCGTTTTTCGCCGGAGAAAGAAAGGATTTTAACATGGATTGGAAGAGAAAACTGACAAGCCGGAAGCTGTGGATCGCGGTCGCGGGCTTTGTGAGCGGACTGATCCTCGCCTTCGGCGGGGCCGAGAGCACCGCAAGCACCGTTTCCGGTGTGATTCTGCAAGGTGCGGCGGTGCTGGGCTATCTCTTCGCCGAGGGCCTGGCGGACGCGGCCGGGACGAGGACCGGTGAAGAATTGAAGGATTGAGGAACGAGCGGGGGAGGGACGGAGGAAAAACTCCGTTCCCTTCTCCCGCGGGATCAGAATCGGAGGGAACGATGTATCAGAGTTTTTTCACACAGATGAACGACGGGAGCGGCGGGAAAAAGAAAAAGCCGGAGGAGGAACCCTTCCAGCTGCGCATGGCGAAGGAGGAATACGCCCGCCGGCATCCGGAGCTGAGCGAGACGGAGAGCACCGAGCTGCCGTCGCAGACAGAATCACCCGCGGAGCAGCCGCAGGAGCAGAGCGAGGACGGGAGCACAGCCCGGACGCAGGGCTACTACGGGCAGACCGGCTTCGACTATTACGGGCAGAAGCTGGCCCAGGCGGGCGGGCAGATCAATGAGATCCTCGCCCGGCTGCAGGAGGGCCTGAGCCCGGCGCAGGCGGGGCGTCTCGGCTCGGTGAGCACCGCGGAGCAGGAGCGCTTGCTGGAGCTCCTCGCGCAGCTGCAGGGCGAGCAGGCGACGGCGGGCGTCGACGAGGCCGTGCGGCAGGGCGTCGATCAGCTCAGCCGCGCCGAGGAGGACGCGCAGGCGCAGTTTCAGGCGCTGCGCAGCCAGGTTGACGCCGACGAGGCGACTGCGCTGGACAACCAGGCGCTCTACGCCGAGGCGCGCGGCGACCGCGGCGGCATCGGACAGGCGCAGTACGCCTCGATCCGGAACACTGCCGCCGTGAACCGGCTGACCGTGAACCGGGAGCAGACCCGCCTCGCGACCGACACGGCGCGGCAGATCGCCGACCTCCGGGCACAGGGGGAATTCCAGAAGGCGGACAAGCTGCTGAACATCGCGCAGAGCTGCCTGAGCGAGCTGATGCGGCTCAAGCAGTGGGCTGACGAGACGAATCTCTCCGTCGATGAGTTCAATATCGGCGTGCAGCAGTGGGAGCAGGAGTACAACGCCAAAATCCGTCAGCTCCTCGCGGAAACGCAGCTCGACGCGGCGAAGTACCTCACCGGCCTGGTGTTTGGCCGGTAGCGTCGACTCCCGCAAGGCGGCTGATACTAATATCCAATAGAAACAAGACAATCTTTGCGGCCAGAATCGTGCCATACTTCGTTGGTCTCCTTGACCATATATATCCATTATGCTCTGCGGAAACCGCCTCGTCTGGCGCAATTCTGCCTCGCAAATCTTTGTCTACTTTCTATCGGATATCAGTATGACGGAAGAAAAAATATTTTATTTTCCTCTTTAATTCCTATCTGGTTTGTGGTATATTGAGCGTCGGGTTCAAAGGAGATGACCGACGTGAATATAACCAGCAAGGGGCGCTATGCGCTGCGGGTGATGCTCGATCTGGCGCAGCACCCGGACGAGGGCTTTGTCTCGCTCAAGACCGTGGCCGAGCGGCAGGGCATCTCGATGAAATATCTGGAAATGATCGTGAGCAGCCTGAAAAAGGGCGAACTGTTGGAGAGCACGCGCGGCAAGGAGGGCGGCTACCGCCTCAGCCGCAGCCCGGCGGCGTACAGCGTGGGGGAGATCCTGCGCTGTCTGGAGGACAATCTCGCGCCGGTGGCCTGCATCAGGGACGGCGAGATCCAGTGCGAAAAGGCCGCCGCCTGCATGACCCTGCCGATGTGGAAGGAGCTGGACGACATCACCAACGCCTACCTCGACAGCGTGAGCCTCAACGATCTGCTGACGGGCGAAAAGTGGGTAAAATAAGCCTTGACAAATCCCGCGCTTGTGATATAATTCCCAGCAGATAGATAGGAATAAAAGAAAGGAAGAAAACACGATGTTTGTTTATGCGGATAACGCGGCGACCACCAGCGTCAGCAAGACGGCGCTGGAGGCCATGCTGCCGTATCTTACGGAGGACTACGGCAACCCTTCCAGCCTCTACGCCTTCGGGCAAAGGGCGAAGGAGGCGCTGGAGCAGGCGCGCGCGGACGTCGCGGCCTGCCTCAACGCAGACCCCAGGGAGATCACCTTCACCTCCGGCGGCAGCGAGGCTGACAACCAGGCCATCGTCTCCGCGGCCCGTCTGGGGGCGCGGAAGGGGAAGAAGCACCTGATTTCCACCAAATTCGAGCACCACGCGGTGCTGCACACGCTCAAGCGCTTGGAGAAGGAGGGCTTTGAGGTCACGCTCCTGGACGTGCATGAGGACGGCGTGGTGCGCCTGGAAGACCTCGCCGCCGCGATCCGGCCCGATACGGCGCTGGTGACGGTGATGTTCGCCAACAACGAGATCGGCACCGTGCAGCCCATCGCCGAGATCGGCGCGCTCTGCCGCGAGAAGGGGATCCCCTTCCACACCGACGCGGTACAGGCCGCCGGCCACATGCCGATCGACGTCAAGGCGATGAACATCGACATGCTCTCGATCTCCGGCCACAAGTTCCACGCGCCGAAGGGCGTGGGCGCGCTCTACGCCAGAAAGGGCGTCGTGATCAGCAACATCATCGACGGCGGCGCGCAGGAGCGCGGCAAGCGGGCCGGCACCGAGAACGTGGCCGGCATCGTCGCGATGGCCGCGGCGCTCAAGGAGAGCGTGGCGCACATGGAGGAGAACACCGCGAAGATCATCCCGATGCGCGACAAGCTCTTTGCCGAGCTCTCGAAGATCCCGCACAGCAAGATCAACGGCAGCCTTGAGCACCACGTTCCCGGCACGGTGAACATGTGCTTCGAGGGCATCGAGGGCGAGAGCCTGCTGCTGATGCTGGACGAAAACGGCATCTGCGCCTCGTCCGGCAGCGCCTGCACCTCCGGCTCGCTCGATCCCAGCCATGTGCTGCTGGCGATCGGCCTGCCGCACGAGGTCGCCCACGGCTCGCTGCGCCTGTCGATCGGCGAGTACAACACGATGGACCAGATCGATCACATCATCGAGGTCGTGCCGCAGGTGGTGGACTATCTGCGCAATATGTCCCCGGTCTGGGACGAGCTGCAGAAGGGCGAACGCCAGCATTTGATTTAGTCAATGGCGAACGGACGTTCGCAATTGAGACTTCTCTCGCGCTTATCGCGCTCGGCTTACGGGGGGACAAGCCCCGCCTGGTCGGCGCGAGGGCTCGCACAGCACGCCTCAAGGTGTTTTTGCCGAAGCAAAGCTCCGTCAAAAACGATTGAAATCCCTTCGGGATAAAAACGCTTATCTTTGATTTGAACTATCAGGAGGACAGGATCATGGCTCTTTACAGTGAAAAGGTAATGGAACACTTTCGCAATCCGCACAACATGGGCAAGCTGGACGACGCCGACGGCATCGGCGAGGTCGGCAACGCCAAGTGCGGCGACATCATGCGCATGTATATCAAGGTGGACGACGAGGGCGTCATCACCGACTGCAAGTTCAACACCTTC
>JAILOS010000024.1 GCA_024690695.1 Oscillospiraceae bacterium | reverse complement strand
ACATATCTGCCGCCAGCGTAATGCCGAAGTGATTGACAAAGGTCACCTTGCTGTGAACAACCGCTTCGCTTTTGGGGAACACTTTATCCCATTCCTGGGTGAGGATCAATTCTTCTGCCTTTATCATGGCAAGCCATTCCTTCCTGTCTTGTAATGTTTTATTTGACGCCTTTATTATATTCAAGCGCCCTGATATATTCAAATACTTGTTTTCTATGCCTTCCTATGCTAAAATTGGATAGGAACAGCTGCAAAGGGGGTGTTTCTATGGATATACGGACCATGCAGTATTATCTGGCTGTTGTACGGGAAGGAACGATTTCCGGCGCAGCGGAATCTCTGCACGTTGCACAGCCTTCGCTGTCAAGGCAGATGAAGGAACTGGAGGAAGATCTCGGCGTGTCTCTTTTTGAGCGCGGTAACCGCAGAATCACGCTGACAGAAGAAGGTATGATCCTGCGACGCCGAGCCGAGGAGATGCTGCGCCTTATGCAGTTGACCGAGGCAGAGCTTACGCAGGCAAAGGACCGAATCACCGGAGAGGTCAACATCGGTGCCGGGGAATCCCATGCCTTTCACTTTCTTTCCAGCGTTGCCGCCCAGATCGCACAAGAGCACCCGGAAGTGCGTTTTCATGTCGTCAGCGGGGATACTCGGGATCTGATGGAGCAGCTCAACAACGGGCTTCTTGATTTTGCACTGATCTTCAGCGAGGTGGATCGTTCACAGTATCACAGCCTGACGCTGCCCCAGGAGGACCGTTTTGGCGTGCTGATGCGCCGGGACAGCGAACTGGCGGAACGGAATGTTATCACGCTGGCAGATCTGGAAGACAAGCCGTTGATTATTTCCCGTGCATCCGGAGAGATGATCCATGGTCTTATGGGAAGGCAGCCGCACATTGCGGCAACCTACAACCTAATCTATAACGCTTCTCTGCTGGTGGAGGATGGGTTGGGTTATGCTTTGGGTTTTGATAAACTCATTAACGTGGATGGAGACAGCTCTCTCTGTTTTCGTCCGCTTTCCCCGGCTGTTGCAGTCACAGGTACGCTGATATGGAAACGCTATCAGGTCCTTTCACCTGCGGTAAGGCTTTTTGCAGAAACGCTTCGTAGCAATATATATTCTCCCGAATAATTATTTATTGGTTTAGCAAAGCTGTAATACCACCACAACGCCCAATTGGATGTATTCCGCGAAAAAAGAGGACGCACGGGCTGTGTTTTTTGGCATTGCTTCGGGGCGGGCTGTGTTTTTTGGCATTGCTTCAGGAAAGACGGCCGGAAAGCATCTTCCGAAACGGCAAGATTTGTGGTATATTCCATCCTGACAGCAGACCTGAACGCAGGAGCTGCTGCCGACGCCTGCGATTGCCTGGAAACAGGCTTGAGAAGCACGGCGTGAAACGGACGCGCGAGCGGCCCGCAGCTCGCCTTCCCGTGCTTTGCGGGGCGCCTCTCTCAAGCGCCGCATACAGGAAAACGGATATTCTGGCGGTTTCCGTTTTCATCCCCGCTTGCGCCGGTGCCGCGCCGGCATGGAGATTACCGTGGAACATACGCAATGGTACAAGGACCGGGTCTTCTATCAGATCTGGCCGCGCAGCTTCAAGGACGGAAACGGCGATGGAATCGGCGACCTCTGGGGCGTCTATGAAAAGCTGGATTACATCAAGTCCCTCGGCGTCGGCGGCATCTGGTTTTCGCCGCTGTATCCTTCTCCGGGGGTGGACTGCGGCTACGACATCTCGGATTATATGGACATCGCGCCGGAATACGGCGGCATGGAGGCCTTTGAAAAGGTGCTGGAAGGCGCGCACGCCCGGGACATCAAGGTGATCATGGATCTGGTGGTGAACCACACCAGCAGTCAGCACGAGTGGTTCCAGAAGAGCCGCCGGCGCATCGAACCCTATACGGATTATTACATCTGGCGGCCCGCGCGCCCCGACGGCAGGCTGCCCAACAACTGGGACAGCCTGTTCGAGGGCAAGGCCTGGCAGTACGACGAGGTGCGCGGCGAGTACTACCTGCATCTCTTCGCCGTCGAGCAGCCCGACCTGAACATGGACAATCCCCTCGTGCGGGAGGAAGTGAAAAAGATCCTCCGCTTCTGGCTCGACAAAGGCGTCGACGGCTTCCGGGAGGACGTGATCACCTTTATTTCCAAGGCCGAAGGCCTGCCCGACGACAGGCTCATGCCCGCGTCCCGCGGCCTCCTCCTGTACAATAACGGCCCGCACCTGTACGAGTATCTCACCGAGTTCTACGAGGGCGCGCTCGCCCATTACGACTGCATGACCCTGGCCGAAGGCCCCATGGTCAGCGTGAAAAAAGCGCTTCGATACATCGGGGAGCCCGACAACGTGCTCGACATGATCATTCAGTTCGAGTCCATGTCGGCCGACTGCCTCGCCAGCGACTACATCCACACGCCCTTCTCCCTGCGCAGGCTCAAGCGGGCCTGGACGAAATGGCAGAACGGCCTGGAAGGCAAAGCCTGGAACATGCTTTATATCGAGAACCACGACCATCCCCGCGTCATCTCCCGCTACGGCAGCGAAAAATACCGCGCGCTGAGCGGCAAGATGCTGGCCGCGGCCTATCTGTTCCAGAAGGGCACGCCGTTCGTCTATCAGGGACAGGAGATCGGCATGACCAACTGGTATCCCGAGGACCCGGAGATGTACGAGGACGTGCAGACACGCTGGCAGTACTTCAACAAGGCGACGAAGAAATCCCCGGAGAAGCGGCTGAAGCGCCTGTGGGCGGCCTCGCGCGATTCCGCCCGCACCCCCGTGCAGTGGTCGGACGGGCCCAACGCGGGCTTCACGACGGGCAAGCCCTGGTTCTACGTCAACGACAACTATCAGGAAGTCAACGTTGCCCGCGCGGAGGCCGAGCCCGACTCGCTGCTCAGCTTCTACCGCCGGGCTATCGCCCTGCGTCAGTCGCTGCCGGTCGTGCGGCACGGCTCATACCGGGAGTTCGACGCGGCTTCCGGCACGCGGTACGTGTACGCCCGCGAAGGAGACGGGCAGCGGCTGCTGGTGGTCTGCGCGTTCAGCGAGGCAAAGCAGCGCTTCCGGGCCCCGGCGGGCTTTGACCTGAGCAAAGCGAAGCTCGTTCTGCAGAACTATCCCGACGCGCCCGAGGATACGCTGCGGCCCTATGAGTGCCGGGCATATCTCTGGGAATAATCGAGGGACCCCTCCTCCCACAAAAACACGGAAAAGAGTGATACGATGGACAGCTGGTACACTTCCAAAAAAGAGCGGACCTTCTACGGCCTCTATTTCATGGGCCAGAACGCGGTCTACACCTTCACGTACATGTTTCTCGCGACCTATCTGCTGCTCTGCGGCCTGGACGCGGTCGCTACGGCGGGCGTCCTGCTGCTGGTCAAGATCTGGGACGCCGTCAACGACTGCCTGTTCGGAGGCTTGATCGACAGGTTCCATTTCAAGAAAGGGCGCTTCATGCCCTGGCTGAAGATCTCGCTGCCGCTGATCATCCTGACGACGGCCCTGCTGTTCCACATCCCCCAGAGCCTGGGGCTGAACCAGAAGCTCGTCTTCTTTGCCGTCGCCTACGTTCTGTGGGATACGGCCTATACGATCTGTGACGTACCGGTCTTCGGCCTGGTCACGACGATGACGGACATCCAGGACGAGCGCACCTCGCTGATGACGACAGGGCGCATCTGGGCCAACATCGGCGTGCTGATCTCGATGATGATCGGCTACGTTCTGCCCAGCGAGGCGGTCGGCATGTCCTTTTCCAACGCCGCGCTCATCGTCTGCGTGATCGCGCTGGCGAGCATGTTCTGGCTCTGCTTCCGCGCACGGGAGTACGTGCAGGGCGAAGAGCGCTCGGAGGAATACACGCTGAAGGCCATGTTCACGTATCTGTTCCACAACAAGTATCTGTTCATCTATTACGGCGGCCAGCTGCTCTTCCAGGGGCTCAACACCGCGACTACCGTTCTGCAGTTCGCCTGCTTCTATCTCTTCCAAAATTCGACGATCTCCACGGTGATCGCGGCGCTGGCCTTCGTGCCCTCGGTCATCGTCGCCTTCTTCATGCCGAAGGTCCTGAAGAAGTGGGATAAATTCCGCGTGTTTTATCTCAGCGCCGTCGTGTACGCCGCCCTTTCCGTCGTGATCTGGCTCGTCGGGCCGCGGCTCGTCCCGCAGCTCGTGCTGCTGACCTTGCGAGGCTTCGTCTTCGGCGCGCTCACGGTGCTTGAATTCATGTTCACGCCAGACTGCGCAGAGTACGGGCAGTACACCACGGGTATCGAGGCCAGGGGAATCACGTTTGCCATCCAGACCTTTACGATGAAGCTGGTGAGCGCGCTGGCCTCCGTCATTGCGATTGCCTTCCTCGGACTCTTCGGCTGGCAGAGCGTGGCGGCCGAGAGCTTCGCGGAGCTTGCAGCGCTCAACGTTGCGCAGAGCGACACGGCGCTCAAGGCGCTCTGGGCGGTGTTTACCCTGCTCCCCGCGATCGGCGCCGTGCTGGCGGTCCTCACCTGGCGCAGGTATGACCTCCGGACGAGCGACGTTGAGCTGATGGCCAAGTTCAACAACGGCGAGATCAGCCTTGAAAACTGCGAAGCTGCGCTTTCTCATCCGTATCCGCGCACGGCGAAGTGAGCTCCGGAAGAAAGCGTTCCATACGTGCGGCAGAGTGATCCGCAGGGATCAGAAACGGTTTCGCGCGGTACCTGTTCCGCGAAAGAAGCACCCGTCCGATCGGACGGGTGCTTCTTTGCCGTTTTCGGGCTTCCCGCGCGTCCCGAGAGCCTCGCGGCAGCCCGTTTGCACGGTCATGAGTCGCGGATCGTTTCCCGCCGCGCCCCGGGAGATCGCGCAACGCGCTTCGGGACGGCGCGTTTGACCGGAGCTTTTTTGCGCCGGGGGATGGAAAAAGCGGAAAAAATGTGCTATCATCATGGCGGCGGGACGCCGCGCGGCGGCGCCGCCTCTCCGGCCGGACATGCGCCGGCGCGCTTTCGTATATAGATAGGACGAGGTGAAGCTATGAATTCGATTTGGCTTCTGGTGGGCATCACGGCGCTGGCCGGCGTCGGCGGGACGGGCCTGGGCGGCGCGGTCGCCTGCCTGTTCCGGAAGGACTCCGACAAGACCGTCAGCCTGCTGCTGTCTTTTGCGGCCGGCGTGATGACCGCCGTGGTCTGCTTCGACCTGCTGACGGAGGCGCTGAACACCGAGGGGCCGCCCTCCGGCGTGTGGCTGGTGGTCTGCGGCGTGGCCGTCGGCTTCGCGCTGATCGCCCTTCTCAACGCCTGGATCGACCGGGCGACGAACCACGAGGTGGCGCATATCGACAAAAACCATCCCCGGACGGCGGACTCGCTGGAGGAGCTGACCCACGCCAACCATTTGCGGGAGCATCGGGAGGGCCGTCAGCCCCGCAGCGGGCTGTTCCTCGCGGGACTCGTGATGGCGGCGGCCATCGCGCTGCACAACGTGCCCGAGGGCATGGTGATCGGCGCGTCCTTCGCCCGGACCGTGGATCAGATCCTCACGAACCGGGGCGGGCTGGTCATGGCGCTGGTCATCGGCCTGCACAATATCCCGGAGGGCATGGCGGTGGCCGTGCCGCTGATCTCGGGCGGCATGAGCAAGCCGCGCTCCGTCGGGGTGACGGCCCTGTCCGGCGCGCCGACGATCCTGGGGGCGCTGATGGGCTTTCTGATCGGCGCGATCAGCCCGACCGCGCTGGTGATCTCGCTGAGCTTCGCTTCCGGCGCCATGCTGTACGTGGTATTCGGCGAGCTGCTGCCGGAATCCATCCTGATGTGGAAGTCGAAGCTGCCCGCGGCCCTGGTGATCCTCGGCATCCTGACGGGCCTGATCATCATCTATCTGTAGGCGCTTCGCTCCGCGCCCGGGAAGCGGCAATTATAAAGAAATCTGAAAAATGCGCGTCCGGCCTTTTCATTTAAGCCGGACGCGCTATAATGTTCACCGCAAAGCACATGGAAAGGAAGCGAACGGATATGAAAAAGATGACGGCGGCGCTGCTCGCGCTGCTGCTGCTCCTGAGCCTCGCCGCCTGCGGCCGGCCGATCACGAACGACGGACAGCCGGAGACGGGAGAGAAGGGGAAGGAAAACACACAGATTGCCAATCCCTGGCGCGACGTCGGCGAGGAGGAGGCGAGGGCGCTCTGCCCCGTTTCGTTCACCGTGCCGCAGGGGGCGGAGAACGCGTCGTGGAGCGTGATGGAGTCGTCAGACGGCGCCGCGCCGCTGGTGCAGCTCGTCTTCGACCTGGACGGCCTGCGCTTGACGGTGCGCGCGCAGCGGACCGGCGATCGGAACGCCGATATCTCCGGGCTGTACTATGACTGGACGCAGCAGATGGATTCGACGCTGCGGGAGAGCGTTCCCTGCCGGCTGTACCGCTGCGCCGGCGAAGAAGAGACCGTCGATCTGTGCGCCTGGTACGACGAGGCGGGCGGCGCGGCCTGCTGCGTGAGTACCGCGGCGAAGGATCTCGACGGCTTCGACCTCGGCGCGATCGCCGAGGCGCTGCTCGGCCCGGCCCTGCCTTCGCTCGAGGAGCAGCGCCGCGTGCTGGAGGAAAACCGCGCCCTCTGGAGCTTTGACATGGGCGAATACTCGCCCGTGTGGTTCTACACCTTCACCGACCTGGATCACAACGGGCTGCTGGAGGTGCTGTCGGCCTCCACGCAGGGCAGCGGCCTGTTCACGGCGGCGCGCTTTTATGAGGTGCTGCCCGACCTGTCCGGCGTGAAGGATCTGTACCCCGAGAGCGAGGAGACCGAAGGAATGGACGACTGGCCGGAGATCATCCTCGAAACGCTGCCCTGCTACTACGACCGCGCCGCGGACCGCTATTACTACGTCGCCGAAAACGACACGCGCGACGGCTACGCGCACGGGGTCGCCGCGCTGGCGGCGCTCTGCCTGAAGGACGGCGCCGCGAAGTGGGAGTACTTCGCGGTGATGGACGTGCAGCAGACGGAGGACGGCGAGCAGCGGAGCTATACCGACGCCCAGGGCCGGCCCATCAGCGAGGAGGAATTCAACAGCGCCGCCGACCGCCGCTTTGCGGGCATGGAGCGCTCGGAACTGAAGCTCGACTGGATCGAGGGACATTCGTAAAACAGAATGACGCCCGGGGGGAACTTTTTTCCCCGCGGGGCGTCTGTTCCTGTGAAGTCATCAGACAGGAGGAAAACAACATGAGAAAAAGCATGAAAACGATCGTCTGCGCCGCGCTGGGCCTCGCGCTGATCCTGGGCCTCGCGGGCTGCGGCGCCGCTCCGGCCGGAACGGCCGCCCCGGAGGAGAAGAGCCCGGAGGTCACGGTCTCTGCGTCCAGCACCGTCCGTCTGACGCCGGACAAGGCCACCGTCAGCCTCGGCGTGACGACGCAGGATGCGAGCGCCGAGGAGGCGCAGAGCCGAAACAGCGAGATCGTGGACCAGGTGATCGCGGTGCTGGCTGCGCGCGGCGTCGAGAAGAAGAGCATCCGCACCGCGTATTACAACCTCTATCCCCAGTACGACTGGTCCGACAGCGGCGAGCGCCGTCTGATCGGCTACAGCGTCACCACCTCGCTGAGCGTACAGGACCAGGATATCGACGCGCTGGGCGAGCTGCTGTCGGCCTGCGTGTCCGCGGGCGTCACCAGCATCGACAGCGTCAGCTTCCTCTGCAGCGGTTATGACGAGGCCTACAGCGAGGCGCTCGCACAGGCGGTCGAGGCTTCGCGCGGCAAAGCGGAGATCCTGGCGAAGGCCGCCGGCAGAAAGCTCGGCGAGGCCGTCGTGATCGACGAGGGCTGGCAGAACACCTCCGCACGCTACGGGCAGACGACGAACGTCAGCTACGATATGGCGGAGGAGGCGGTCAAGGCGCCCTCCTTCCAGCCGGGCGAGACCGAGATCAGCGCGAGCGTCACCGTCACCTGGCGGATGGAGTGAGTTTCTTCAAAAGCGAACAGGCAAAGCGGGCGCGCCGCCGGATGCGGAAACACATCCGGCGGCGCGTCCGTTTTCCTGCTTTCGGGACTGGAACGGACGGGAGCTTTGTGCTATACTGGTCAAAAAGGAGGGCGGAACGATGGCACAGCGCTATGTCGTGTTCGACGTGGAGACGCCGAACCGCTGGAACAACCGCATGAGCGCGATCGGCGTGACCGTGGTGGAGGACGGCCGCATCACGGACAGCTTCTTCTCCTACATCGACCCGGAGCAGCCCTTCGATGCTTTCAACACGATGCTGACCGGCATCAGCGAGGAGACGGTCTTCGACGCGCCGAGCTTTCCCGAGCTCTGGCCGCGCCTGGAGCCGCTGCTGAGCTCGGGCGTCCTCGTCGCGCACAATGCCTCCTTCGACCTGGGCGTGCTGCGCAAGTGCCTGAGCGCCTACGGGATCGCGTGGAAGCCCTGCGTCCGGGGGATCTGCACCGTAATCATGGGCCGCAGCCTGCTGCCGGGGATCAGCCACAAGCTCAACGACCTCTGCGAGACCTTCGGCATCTGCCTCAACCACCATCAGGCCGACAGCGACAGCCGGGCCTGCGCCGAGATCCTGCTGCGCTATATCGAGCGCGGCGCCGACCCGGACAGGTATATCCGGACCTACCGGCTGGGCGAGTAGCCTGCCGTTCCGGCAGAGCGGGCGGCTTTTATCCGTCGAGGCGGCGGAGCGGCAGCGTCTCCAGCAGGCTGAGGCCGAAGTCAGCGGCCAGGCGGAGCGCCCGCGCCTCGGCCCCGGCGGCGAGCAGATCCGAGGGCGTGTGCGCGTCGCAGCCGAGGATCACCGCGTTTCCCTCCTCGGCGGCGAGGCGCCAGAAGCGCGGGTCGGGGTAATTCCGCCCGTCGCGCAGCCCCAGCAGATTGATCTCCAGCGGCACGCCCTCATCCCGGGCCGCGCGGCAGAGCCGGCGCATGTGCCGGGCGTAGACCTCGTCGCTGCCGCTGAAGCGGATCAGATCCGGGTGCGCCAGACAGCTGAAAAGCCCGGTGCTCAACCCCTCCGCCGCCTGGCCGACATAACGGTCGAGCGAGGCCTCGTTGTCGGTCAGATGGCCGTTCCAGGGCTCGCCGATCTCGTTGCCGAGGAAATGCTGGCCGAGGATCAGGTATTGCACCCCGTTTTCCCGCAGCAGCTCCAGCAGACGCGGAAAATACTTCGGATAGTATTCCGCCTCCAGACCGAGCGGGATCTCGAGCCGGGCGCGGTATTCCGCCGCGAGGGCGCGGATCGAATCGCAGTAGCCCGGCAGCTCCCCGGGCTTCATGCGCATCGGCCTGTCGCGCGGCTCGCTGTCGAAAAAGTCGTAGGGCGTGTGGTCGGAAAAGCCCAGGGTCGTGAGCCCGGCCCGCAGCGCGGCCTCGACGTATTCGCGCTCGTGTCCCTCGGCGTGGCCGCAGCGGAAGGTGTGGGTGTGGTAGTTGGCAATCAAAGCCGTCGCCTCCGTTTGCTTTCGTTCGCCCCATTGTAGCACGCGGCGGAAGAATCGGCAAGAGAGGCCGGAAGGAATTGTAAGCGCGGGAAGGCCGCGCTGCGATGACGGCGGTGCGAAGCGGAAAAACGGCCGGAAGCGCCGCGCGCCCGGAAAAAAAGGCGGGCGCAACCGGCGGTTGCGCAAGTTCCGCGTCCGCTTTCTTCCCTGCAAAGGGCGATTTTGATAGGATGGGCTTGCCCGACGGAAGAGAAACGGCGGGACGACGAACAAAGGAGAGACGAATCATGATCCTTGCGGATAAAATCATTGACCTGAGAAAAAAGAGCGGCTGGTCGCAGGAGGAGCTGGCGGAGAAGCTCTCCGTCAGCCGGCAGTCGGTTTCCAAATGGGAGAGCGCCCAGTCGGTGCCCGATATGGGGCGCGTGGTGCAGCTGTCCGAGCTCTTCGGCGTCACGACCGACTATCTGCTGAAAGACGGTCTGGAGCCCGAGCAGAACGCCGTCGATCCCGACCGGGACGATCCGGCGGCGCGCACGGTCGGCATGGAGGAGGCCAACGCCTATCTGCGGGTGCGGGAGAAGAACGCCGCCAGCGTGGCGCTGGGCGTGCTGCTGTGCATCCTGTCGCCGATCGCCGTGATCCTGCTCAGCGGGGCGCAGAGCGCCGGCCTGCTGCCGCTCAGCGAGTCGCAGGCGGTCGGGATCGGCGTGCCGGTGCTGCTGCTGATGGTCGGCGGCGCGGTGGCGCTTTTCGTCACGAGCTCGCTGCGCGCGAGCCGCTTTGAGTATCTCGAGCGCGAGCCCATCGACACGCTGTACGGCGTGGACGGCATGGTGCGCGAGCGGCGCGAGCAGTTCCGCCCGACCTATGTCCGGCAGCTCACCGTCGGCATCGTGCTGTGCGTGCTGTCGGTGATCCCCGTGTTTCTGAGCATCCTCTTCAACGGGGAGGAGGAAAACTTCGGCCATCTGCTGGCCGTGACGGCGCTGCTGGTCATGGTGGGTCTCGGCGTGCTGCTGATCGTCCGCGCCTCCATGTGGATGGGCGCATTCCAGCGCCTGCTGCAGGAGGGCGATTACAGCCCGGAGGAAAAGGAGATCGCCCGGAAGGCGAGTCCCTTCAGCGCGATCTACTGGGGCCTGGTGACGGCGGGCTTCCTGGGTGTGAGCTTTGTGACCAACGCCTGGGACCGCACCTGGATCGTCTGGCCGGTGGCCGGCGTGGCCTACGGCGCCGTGTACGGCGTCATCCGCGCCCTGCGCCGCCGGGACGGCTGATACGCGAACGGACGCGGAGGAAACGATGCATTTTATCGAGGCGAAGGGGATTTTGACGGGCAAGGGCGACGCCTGGGGCATGAACGTCTACCGGGGCTGTACGCACGGCTGCATCTACTGCGACAGCCGCAGCCTGTGCTACCGGCTCGCGCAGCCCTTTGAGGATATCGAGGTCAAGCGCAACGCGCCGGAGCTGCTGGAAAAGGCCCTGCGCGCCAGACGCAGGCGCTGCATGATCGGCACCGGCTCGATGTCCGACCCCTACAACCCCTGCGAAAAGGAGCTCGGCCTCACCCGCCGCTGCCTCGAGATCATCCGGCGCTACGGCTTCGGCGCGACGGTGCTGACGAAGTCCGACCTGATCCTGCGGGATATCGGGCTGCTGGAGGCGATCGGCCGGGAGAGCCGCTGCGTCGTGCAGATGACGCTGACGACCTGGGACGAGACGCTGTGCACGCTCGTCGAGCCCGGCGTCTGCGGGACGGCCCGGCGGCTCGAGGTGCTGCGGGAGCTGCGCGGACGGGGGATCCCCACGATCGTCTGGCTTTCGCCGCTGCTGCCCTATCTCAACGACACCGAGGAAAACCTCCGGCCGCTGCTGGAGGGCTGCGCGGAGGCCGGCGTGAAGGGGATCGTCTGCTTCGGCATGGGCATGACGCTGCGCGAGGGCAGCCGCGAACACTATTACGCCGCGCTCGACCGGCATTTTCCGGGCCTGAAGGAGCGCTATATCCGCCGCTACGGCGAGGCCTACGAGCTTGAAAGCCCGAACGCTCCGGCGCTGCGGCGGCTGTTCGAGGGCTTCTGCCGCGAGCACGGGATGCTGTACACGCCGGAGGACTGCTTCCGCTTCCTCGCCGAGTTCCCGGACCGGGACGAGCAGCTCAGTCTGTTTTAATCAGCGTCCGGCCCCCGCGGTATAAAAGACCCGCTGTGCTTTTTTTGCACAGCGGGTCTTCGCGTATTTGTTCCGGATTTATCAATCGCTTACTTCGCGGCCTCCATGCCGGCGAAGAGAGCGGCCTTGTTGCCCTCGAGGAAGCGGGCCTTGCGCTCGCCCAGCTCGAGACGGATGGCTTCGATCATCTTGTCGGTGTCCGCCACTTCGGTGGCTTCCATCAGCGCGCCCAGGATCGCGACGTTGGCGCCCTTCGGGTTCTTGACCGACTCGGCGATCTTGTTGGCGTCGCAGTAGACGACCTTGATGTCGTCGCGCACGGCCTTGCGGTCGATGATGGAGCTGTTGATGACCAGCACGCCGCCGGGCTTCACATGCTCCTCGAACTTGTCCAGAGACGGACGGTTCATCGCAATGATCGCGTCGGCCTTCTCGACCATCGGGGAGGCGACGGGCTCGTCGCTGACGGTGACGGAGCAGTTGGCCGTGCCGCCGCGCATCTCGGGGCCGTAGGACGGCAGCCAGGAGACGTGCTTGCCTTCCAGCATACAGGCCATGGCCACGAACTTACCGATCAGGAGCATGCCCTGACCGCCGAAACCTGCAAAGATGTACTGTTTCGTCATTTCGCTTCCGCCCCCTTGTCTTTATACACGCCCAGCGGATAGTACGGGATCATGTTTTCCTCGAGCCACTTCATGGCTTCCACCGGGTTGAGGCCCCAGTTGGTGGGGCAGGTGGACAAAACCTCGATCATACAGAAGCCCTTGCCCTCGAGCTCGTACTGCATGGCCTTCTTGATGGCCTTCTTGGTCTTGATGATGTTGGCGGTGGTGTTGACCGCGCAGCGCTCGATGTAGTAGGAGTCCGGGACCTGCGAGAGCATCTCAGCCATCTTGATCGGCGCGCCGCACCAGGCCTCGTCGCGGCCGTAGGGAGAGGTCGTGGTCTTCTGGCCGACCAGCGTGGTCGGGGCCATCTGGCCGCCGGTCATGCCGTAAATGGCGTTGTTGACGAAGATGGTCACGATCTTCTCGCCGCGGTGGGCGGCGTGGACGATCTCGGCGGTGCCGATGGAGGCCAGGTCGCCGTCGCCCTGATAGGTGAAGACCAGGGTGTCCTTCTTGGCGCGCTTGATGCCGGTCGCAACGGCGGGAGCGCGGCCGTGGGCGGCCTCGAACATATCACAGTTGAAATAATCGTAGGCAAAGACCGAGCAGCCGACGGGGGCCACGCCCACGACGTTGCCGGCTTCGAGCTTGCCTTCCTTCACCAGCTCGTCGATGCTCTCGGCGACCAGGCGGTGGATGATGCCGTGGTTGCAGCCGGGGCAGTAATGGAAGGGCTTGTCGGTCAAAAGCTGAGTTTTCTCAAATACGACAGACATCTTTACTTAGCCTCCTTCATTTCGAGGATCTTGGTCTTGATCTCTTCGGTGGTGGGGAACTGGCTGCCGAGGTGGCCGAAGAACTCGACGGGCTTGTCGCCGTTGACGGCGAGCTTGACGTCCTCGAGCATCTGGCCGGCGTTGACCTCAACGTCCAGAACGGCCTTCACGCCCTCGCGCACGACGGTCTCGCGCAGCGCGTCGCTCGGGAAGGGCCATACGGCGATGGGACGGAACAGACCGACCTTCACGCCCTCGGCGCGGAGCTCGTCGACGGCGGACTTGACCACGCGGGCTACGGTGCCGAAGGCGGTGACGACGATCTCGGCGTCCTCGGTCTTGTAGTTTTCCCAGCAGACCTCGTTCTTCTCGATCTCGCGGTACACGCTCTGCAGCACTTCGTTGTGGGCGCTCAGATCCTCGGTGTTGATGTACAGGGAGTTGATGACGGCGCGCTTGGCCGGATCGTCGCCCGGCTTCCAGCCGGTGGCGGCCCAGGGCTTCTTCTCCGGGTCGACCTTGAAGTCCACCATCTCGGGCATTTCGACGGGCTCCATCATCTGGGCGATGATGCCGTCGGCCAGGAACAGGACGGGGATGCGGTATTTCTCGGCCTTCTCGAAGGCGAACATCATGATGTCGATCGCTTCCTGAATGGAGGCCGGCGCGTAGGTCAGCAGACGGTAGTCGCCGTTGCCGCCGCCCTTGACGCCCTGGAAGTAGTCGCCCTGGGAGGCCTG
>JAILOS010000123.1 GCA_024690695.1 Oscillospiraceae bacterium | reverse complement strand
CACCCCGTAGGGGCGGCTATCAGCCGCCCGCCTGAAGCAAGGCAATCGTCCGACCAACGGGACGTCGAGGACGCCGTCCCCTACAAAAAACCAAAACCCCGCCCTCACCCCGTAGGGGCGACCCTTGCGGTCGCCCGCCTGCGAAAACCCCGCCCTCACCCCGTAGGGGCGACCCTTGCGCTCGCCCGCCCACGAAAACCCTCCCCCTCCCCCCGTAGGGGCGGCTATCAGCCGCCCGCCTGAAGCAAGGCAATCGTCTGACCAACGGGACGTCGAGGACGCCGTCCCCTACAAAAAACCAAAACCCCGCCCTCACCCCGTAGGGGCGACCCTTGCGGTCGCCCGCGTTCGCAAATCCCGCCCTCACCCCGTAGGGGCGACCCTTGCGGTCGCCCGCTTGCGAAAACCTCGCCCTCACCCCGTAGGGGCGGCTATCAGCCGCCCGCCTGAAGCAAGGCAATCGTCCGACCAACGGGACGTCGAGGACGCCGTCCCCTACAAAAAACCAAAACCTCGCCCTCACCCCGTAGGGGCGACCCTTGCGGTCGCCCGCGGCGAGTCCGGCGCCTGTCGTCCCGAGGCGCCGCAGGCGACGAAGGCTCTGCCGGGACAATCCCGGATTATCCGGCGGTCTCTCCCGGACGATACGGAAAAACGGACGGTACCCCCCAGCGTTATCACAGCAAGTTTCCCGGAAAGGAGGGGAATTCCGATTCGCTTCGGAAGATAAAATTCCGAATGCCGAATCCCGAATTCCGAATTTTCATGGCTGAGCTTACGCCGATGAAGCGGCAATATCTGGAGATCAAGCGGCAGGCGCCGGATTGTCTGCTGTTTTTCCGCCTGGGCGACTTCTACGAGATGTTCGACGAGGACGCCAAAATCGCCTCGCGCGAGCTGGACCTTGCGCTGACGACGCGCGACCGCGCCGTCGAGGATCCCGAAGAGCGCACGCCGATGTGCGGCGTGCCCTACCACAGCGCCGAGGGATATATCGCCCGGCTGATCGCAAAGGGCTACAAGGTGGCGATCTGCGAGCAGACCGAGGACCCGGCGCTGGCGAAGGGACTCGTCAAGCGCGACATCATCCGCATCATCACCCCCGGCACCGTGACCGACGGCTCGATGCTCGAGGAGAAGCGCTCCAACTATATCGCCTCCCTCTTCGTCGGGCGCGAAGGCGAGGGCGGCGCCGCCTTCTGCGACCTCAGCACCGGCGAGTTCTGCTGCGCCGGCTTCGCCTCGGACGGCGCGGATCACCTCGTCAACGAGCTGGGCCGCTTTTCGCCGCGCGAGGTGCTGCTGTCGCCCGGCGCGGAGGCCTGCGCCGAGATCCGCGACTTTCTGACGCTGCGCCTGAGCGCGATGCCCGAGGTCAGCGGCCTGACCTTCGCCTATGAGCCCTGCGCCGAGCTGCTGTGCCGCCGCTTCGGCTATGCCGACCCCGCCGAGGCCGGCCTCGGCGACAGCCCGGCGGCGGTCTGCGCCTGCGGCGCGCTGCTGCGCTATCTGGCGGACACGCAGAAATTCGACCTGAGCCACATTTCCCGCCTCGACGTCTTCTCGGGCGGGCGCTATATGGAGCTGGACTGGAACGCCCGGCGCAGCCTGGAGCTGACCGAGTCGCTGCGCAGCGGCGAAAAGCGCGGCAGCCTGCTCTGGGTGCTGGACAAGACCCGCACGCCGATGGGCGGACGGATGCTGCGCGCCTGGATCGAGCGGCCGCTGCTGAGCGCGGTGGCGATCCGGCGGCGCCTCGCGGCGGTGCAGGAGCTGAGCGCCGATCAGGTGCGCCGCGGAGAGCTGATGGAGATCCTGCGCGGGATCAGCGACATGCAGCGGCTCGTCGGCCGCGCCGTCACCGGCAGCGCCGGCGGACGCGACCTGCGCGCGCTCTGCGCCTGCTGCGAGGCCCTGCCGCGCCTGACGGAGCAGCTCGCGCCCGTTCAGTCGGCGGCGCTGCGCGAGATCGCCGCGATGGACACGCTGCGCGACCTGCACGCGCACATCGACATCGCGCTGGACGAGGATCCCCCGTTTTCGATCCGCGAGGGCGGCATTCTGCGCAGCGGCTACGACCGCGAGGTGGACGAGCTGCGCGAGCTGCGTGACAACGGCGCCCGGCTGATTGCCGAGCTCGAGACGCGCGAGCGCGAGCGCACGGGCCTGAAAAAGCTCAAGCTCGGCTACAACCGCGTGTTCGGCTATTATATCGAGATCCCCCGCTCGGCCGGCGAGACGGAGCTGCCCGCCGACTATATCCGCAAGCAGACCCTCGTCGGCGGCGAGCGCTATTTCACGCCCGAGCTCAAGGAGCTCGAAACGAAGCTGCTGACCGCGCGCGAGCGGCTCAACGAGCTGGAATACCGCATCTTCTGCCGCCTGCGCGACGAGGTCGCCTCGCAGGTGGAGCGCGTGCAGGCCGCCGCCGAGGCCGTGGCACGGCTGGACGTGTTCTGCTCGCTGGCTGAGACCGCCGTGCGCAGCAACTACACGATGCCCGAGGTGGACACCTCGCGGCAGCTTCAGATCGTCGAGGGCCGCCACCCCGTCGTGGAGCAGACGCTGCGCGACGTGCCCTTCGTGCCCAACGACACCCTGCTCGACGACCGCGACGACCGCACGGCGATCGTCACCGGCCCGAACATGGCCGGCAAATCCACCTATATGCGCCAGACCGCGCTGATCGTGCTGATGGCGCAGATCGGCTCCTTCGTGCCCGCGAAGAGCGCCGTGATCGGCGTCGTGGACCGCATCTTCACGCGCATCGGCGCTTCGGACGACCTGGCCGCCGGTCAGTCCACCTTCATGGTGGAGATGACCGAGGTGGCCGAGATCCTGCGCCGCGCCACGCCCGCCTCGCTGCTGATCCTCGACGAGATCGGCCGCGGGACCTCGACCTTCGACGGCATGGCCATCGCCCGCGCCGTGCTGGAATACTGCGCGGACAAGCGCCGCTGCGGCGCCAAGACCATGTTCGCCACGCACTATCACGAGCTCTCCGCGCTCGAGGGGCGCGTCCCCGGCGTGCGCAACTACGTCATCACCGCCAAAAAGCAGGGCGGCACGCTGGTCTTCCTGCGCAAGATCGTCCCCGGCTCGGCCGACGAGAGCTACGGCATCGAGGTCGCAAAGCTGGCCGGCCTGCCGGACGCCGTGATCGGCAAGGCGAAGGGTTATCTGCGCGAGCTGACCGAGGCCCCGGCCCCGATCCGCTCGAGCGCGCCGCAGCGCGAGGCCCAGCTCAGCCTGTCCGACGTCGGCGCCGACGAGGTGCGCCGCCAGCTTCTGAAAACCGATCTGAACAGCCTCACGCCGATCGAGGCGCTGAACCTGCTCAGCGAGCTGCAGAAGAAAGCGAGGGGCTGAGGTGGAAAACCGGGAGATGACGAGCCGCCTCGGCAGGGGCGAGGCCGTCGCCGCGCTGGTATGGCTGCCGGTGCACGTGCTGCTGCTGCCGGTGCTGATGGCCGTGTGTCTTCATTTCGGCCTCGTGTCCGACGCCGTGGGCGAGCTGCTGGTCTACGTGATCGGCGCGGCCTATATGCTGCTGGCGCTGCGGCGCTTCTTCCGCCGCGACTTCGACAGGCTCTGCGACGAGCCTCTGCGCCTGCTGAGCAACGTCTTCATCGGCTACTGGATCGCCTGGATCGGCGAGCTCCTGGCCGGTCTGCTGCTGCAGGCCCTCGGCTTTGCCGGCAGCGGCGGCAACAACGAGAGCGTGATCGAAATGGCGCAGGACGACTTTGCCCGCAGCGCCGCGATGATCGTGCTGCTGGCCCCAATCGTCGAGGAGGGCCTTTTCCGGGCCGGGATCTTCGGCCTGCTGCGCCGAAAAAGCCGCCCGCTGGCCTATACCGTCAGCGCGCTGCTGTTCGCGCTCTATCACGTCTGGGGCTACGCGCTCGAGGATCCCCGGCAGCTTTTGTACGGCCTGCTGTATCTGCCGCCGGCGATCGCGCTGGCCCGGGCCTACGAGCGGAGCGATTCCATCTGGGGCGCGGTGTTTCTGCACATGCTCCTGAACGCCGTCGCGCTGTTCTCGATCAGAGCGGGGTGAGCGCGATGGAGGCGACGCTGCGCGCGATCGCGCGCATGGAGAGCGATTTTCCCGACAAGTTCGGTATCCCGCGCCAGGCGGGCCTCGTCGAGGCGCTGGTCGGGCGCGTCGTGTTCGAGCCGGAATTCCGCAGCGAGGACGCGCTGCGCGGCATCGAGGCGTTTTCGCACCTCTGGCTGATCTGGCAGTTTTCCGAAACGCTGCGCGAGGGCTGGTCGCCCACGGTGCGGCCGCCGCGGCTGGGCGGCAACGAGCGGATGGGCGTGTTCGCCACGCGCTCGCCCTTCCGGCCGAACGGCCTGGGCCTGAGCTGCGTGCGCCTGCTCGGCGTCGAGCGCGGCGGCGGGCGCGGTCCGGTGCTGCTGGTCGCCGGAGCCGACCTGATGGACGGCACGCCGATCTTCGACATCAAGCCCTATCTGCCCTACGCGGACGCGAAGAGCGACGCGCGCGGCGGCTTCGCCCCGGCGGCGGAACAGCCCCTGCGCGTGGAGATCGCGCCCGGCGCGCTCGACCGCTTCCCGGCGGACAAGCGCGCCGCGCTCCTCGGCGTGCTGGCGCAGGACCCCCGCCCGCGCTATCAGAAGGACCCCTCGCGCGTCTACGCCCTGCGCTTCGCGGGCTTCGAGGTCCGCTTCGCCGCCGACGGCGAGGCTCTGCGCCTGCTGAGCGCGGAACGGAGCGATCCCGGCTCGCCCTGAGCCCGCGCCTCCGCGGCCGTCCGTTCCGGGCCCGGCGCGCAATTTTCATCGCGCGTTTTTTCTTCGACAGAATCCGCCCTCTCTCCAGATTATGATGGGCTTACCCGTTCCGGCGGGGAATGCACATAAAGGAGAAGAGAGTATGCAAAAACCGCAGAACCTTCAGGACCTGTTCCTCAACCTGGCCCGGCGCGAGCGCTGGGTGATCACGATGTTTCTGATGAACGGCTTTCAGCTCCACGGGGTGGTGCGCGGCTTCGACAGCTTCACCGTCGTTCTCGAGAGCGACGGAAAACAGCAGCTGATCTACAAGCACGCGATCTCCACCGTGGTGCCGCCGAAGAGCGTCCCGCTGGACGCCGAGCTCTGATCCGCTCCCGGCCGGTCTCCGGACGGGAAAAGAAAAACCGGCCGGAGACCGGGGAAAGAGGCAATCGCCATGACCATTCGGGAAAACGTGCTCCGCGTGCGCGAGCGCATGGAAAAGGCGGCGCTGGCCGCCGGACGCAGACCGGAGGAGATCGCGCTGGTCGCCGCGAGCAAGATGAACGACGCCTCGCGCGTGCGCGAGGCCGTGGCCGCGGGCGTGGACGCCTGCGGCGAAAACCGCGTGCAGGAGCTGCTGCAGAAGCTGGAGCAGGGCGCCTACGAGGGCGCGCCGCTGCATTTCATCGGCCACCTGCAGAAAAACAAGGTCCGCCAGATCGTCGGCAGGGTCTCGCTGATCCACGGGGCCGACGACGTCGAGCTGCTGCGCCTGATCGACCGCTGCGCCGCGGCGCGCGGCCTCACGCAGGATCTGCTGCTGGAGGTCAACGTCGGACGCGAGCCGCAGAAATCCGGCTTCGCGCCGGAGGATCTGGACGAAGCGCTCGAGAGCGCCGCCGGGCTTTCGCACCTGCGCGTGCGCGGCCTGATGGCGATCCCGCCCGCCGCGGCCGACGAGCGCGCGCTTCGACAGTATTTTACAAAAATGGAACGACTTTTTGTTGACATCGGGCGAAAAAAATACGATAATAGCTCTATGGACTTTCTGTCTATGGGCATGAGCGGCGATTTCGAGCTCGCGATCGCCTGCGGCTCCAATCTGGTACGCGTGGGCACGGCGATCTTCGGCCGGCGCCCGCAGCCGGAACATCTCGCTTGACGGAGGGAACGCCATGGGCTTCCTGGACGAACTCAAAAAATTAACGCAGCCTTACGACGACGAGGACGACACCTACGAGGGGGCGGACGTCGCCCGCCGGGAAGAGCCCGCCGTCACGCCGGCGCAGCTCGCCTTTGAGGACACCTTCGCCGCCGAGCCCGAGGAAGCGCCCGAACCGGCCGAAGCTGCCGAGCCCGCGTCCGCTTCTCCCCGCCGCGCCGGCCTGCTCGACGCGCTGGGCCTGCTGAAAAAGCCGGCCGGCCC
>JAILOS010000082.1 GCA_024690695.1 Oscillospiraceae bacterium | reverse complement strand
TACTTCGCCGCATCGTCGGCATAGAACGCGCGGATATCGCGGTGGATCGTGCGCACCTTCACGATGTTCGTGTCGGCAATGAAGGAGTTGACGGCGTCCGGCAGTCCGCCGATCAGCAGGTATTTCTTGAAAAGATCCATGACCTTTTCGTGCGCCGCTGCGTCCAGACTCTCACCGGAGAGGAACTTCTCGCGCATCATGTCGATGGCAAAGCGGTTGAAGCCGTTGGCGAGAAGGAACTCTTCGAAGTCCAGCGGGAACATGCGCTTGACCTCGATGCTGCCGATGGGAATGGAGCTCGTCTTCTTCAGCGTCACGCCGAGCAAAGAGCCGCTGGCGATGTAGGTGAACTTGTCGTCCTGCTTGAGGAATTTGAGCATAGTCAGCAGATGGGGATAGGCCTGGATCTCGTCGAGAAAGATCAGCGTGTTTTTCTTCTCGCCCATCTTTTCGCCGGCGATGGTGCTGACCTGAAAATAAAAATCCCTGACCGTGCGCACTTGTTCAAAGAGCTTGGGGCCGTTCTGATCCTCCGCGAAGTTCAGCTCGATATAGTTTTCAAAAAGCTGCTGCCCGACGTGACGGATGATATAGGTCTTTCCGATCTGCCGCGCGCCGTCGATGATCAGCACCTTGTTGGAGTCCGACTTCAGATAGTCCTCAATATACGGTTGGATTTTTCGGTATAACATAGCGCACCTCCGCACTTTTCAGCAGGGTCTCTTCTCAGCGAAATACACATTTCAATACTTTAAGCGAGATTTGATTTACACATTTCAATCTTTATTATACTCAAATAATCGCACAAATCAATAGGCGGTGCAAAGAGATAATTTTAGAGTAATTTACTCCAAAAAGTTCTTGACATTTCTGTCAGGCAGCGTTGCTATTAGCACGCAGAACAAATGGAGCAAATAGCTCCGTTTTGAGTGAGGTGTTTGTATGCGCCCCAAAATGAATTCCAGGAAAGAAGTCATTGCGCAGTTCGTGACAGATTATTTCGTGCAGTATGATTGCTTCCCCAGCGAAAAGAATATCGTGGACGCAACCGGCATTCCCGCGGGATCGGTCCACCGCTATCTGAACGAGCTGAAAGAGAGCGGCGAGTTTGTTTCCGACGGAGGCCGACACAGTACCAGACCGGAGACCTTGCGGTACAGTCCGAAGAATCTTCTGCGCGTGCTCGGCTTTGTCGCCTGCGGGCCCGGACAGGAAGAAGAGGAACGCTTCATCGAGTACATTCATATGCCGGAGTGCATGGTGGGCAAAGGTGAATGATTTGCTCTGATCGCGAAAGGCGAAGGCATGATCGGCGCGGGCGTTCATCCCGGCGATTATGTGATCGTGCGCAGACAGCAGACCGCGCGTCCGGGCGATCTGATCATTGCGCTCTCGGACGGAAAAAACAATTTGAAGAAACTGGCCTTGGACGAAAAGAATCAGAAATACATTCTGCAGTCCTGCAATCCGGACAAAGAATCATTTCCGGATATCATCGTAGATGAGCTGCAGATCCAGGGCATCGCGATCGGAGTGTATCATCGCCTTGAGAAAGAAGTCTGATGCATCTTATTCCATTTCCGACTCAGGCCAAAGGAAACTATTCTCTCCACGAAAGACAAACGCGTCACCGTTCGACTCTCGGAAGGGTCAGACTTCTCCACTCGTAACTTTTGGAATCAAAAGCAGGCCGAAAACAAAAGAAAATCGGCTTGAATCATAACGATTCAAGCCGATATCTGGCAGCGGGAGAAGGATTCGAACCCTCACATACGGAGTCAGAGTCCGCTGTGCTACCTTTACACAATCCCGCTAAACGCAAGGGTTATTATATCCAAAATTTCGCGTTTGTCAAGGGTTTTTTTCATCCGGCCGCGCGGCTCTCCGACGGCAGCCGCGGGTAGTAGTAATTCACCAGCAGATCGACGCAGGCGCCGTAGCTCTTCAGACCCAGCGTCTGGTCGTAGCTGTGCAGAAAGCTCTCGTAGACCGTGTTCGACGCGCTCTGCACCGGGGTCTCGAACTGCGCCCAATAGGCGCGGTTCGCCGCGAAATCCGCGCGCACGCCCTCGCTCAGCCCGGCGCTGATCCGCTCCCAGGCCTCGTGATCCGCCCGATAGAGGGCATTCGACAGGTGCGTGTAGGCCAGCAGCGCCGCCGAGTATACGAACGCCGGGTCGCCGTCGTTGAGGCAGGCGAGCACCGCGGCGAAATTCGCCTCCTGCTCCTTCGCCACGCCCCGCTGGTGCGCCAGCTCGTGGGCGATCGTCGAGGGCAGCAGCGACGGGGGAAAGTCCATGTTCACGTTGGCCTCGCCCGTGAAGGGGAAGAAAAAGCCGGTGAAATCCAGATAGCTCATCGCGCGGGAGAACAGGACGCCCTTGACGCGCCGCTCCGGCCCGTCCAGGCAGGGGAACTCGCCCGTCGTGGCCCGATAGAGCGTTTCGGACCTCCCGAGCAGGGCCTCGCGGTCGAAGGCGCAGCAGCCGTTTTCGTCCCGCGGCACCTGCGCGCCGGTCTCGTTGGCGAGTTCGGCGAAATACTCGGTCACGGCGGTGAGCTGCTCGACCGAGACGGGCTCGCTCTCCAGCCCGCTTTGGGCCATGAAGTCGTCGCCGTAGTAGTACACGCCCCAGAGGACGCAGAAGCCCGCGTAGATCAGGCCGCCGAGCGTCAGCAGCGTGACCAGCGTGCGGTACAGCCGCGCCGGACGGCCCTCCCGCAGCAGCAGCGCCTCGAGCTGCAGCAGCAGATAGGCGGCGAGGCCGACCGTCAGCAGCGCGATCAGCAGCTCCGCGACCGAGAAGGGCACGCGCGCCGCGAGCCCCGACAGGAAACGGTGCGCCGGCTGCACGAATTCGGCGGAGAGGCGGCGGTTCAGGGCGCGGTAAGGCCGCGTCAGCAGGTGCAGCAGGATCGCCGCGGCGCTGACGAACAGCAGCGTGTGCCGCAGGGGGCACAGCTTATACCAGGCCCGGAGGCCGTCCTTGACTTTCTCGTCGGTCATCATGAGCCTATTGTACGCCCGCCCGCCGCGTTTTGGCAAGAGGATGTTTTTGGGGCGGCGGCTGACGGTTGGTCCAGCGGAAACGTCGCGTCGGCTCCGTAGGGGCGGATACCATCCGCCCGCTCGCGCGAACCTCGCGTCTTACCCGCAGGGGGCGGGGTTTGCGCAGGCGGGACGTCGAGGACGCCGTCCCCTACGGAGGGGGCGGCGGCTGCGCGGGCGGGACGTCGAGGACGCCGTCCCCTACGGAGGGGGCGGGGTTTATGCAAGACGGCGGGCGGCGCGCCGAAAGCGGCAAAAAGCTCTCCGCCCGGAGGCGGAGAGCTTTTTTGGTTTTGCTTGTGTTCGCTGAATCAGTCAAACGACCGATCAGGCCTGAACCTTCTTGCCCTGCTTGGAGAAGGTCTTGACGCCCTCGATAGCGAGGAAGACAGCCAGGACGATCAGCAGGATGCCGATGATGGCCTGAGCCCAGGGGCCCCAGTCGGCGCCGCCGGCACCGATGGCCTTGAACTGGGTGATGGTGTTGATGATCAGAGAAGCGATGGTGACGATCAGCATGAAGATCATCGGGATGAAGAGCATCTTGTTGTTCTTGCCGATGTTGCCGAGCCAGGCAGCGATGGCCATCAGAGCCAGAGCAGCCAGCAGCTGGTTGGCGGAGCCGAACAGAGCCCAGATCTTGCCGTAGCCGTTCAGGCCGAGCACGACGCCGAGGACGACGGTGATGAGGGTGGCAACATAAGGATTGACAAGGATCTTCTTCGCGCCGGTGACGTTCTGGACGGTCTCGCCCTTCTCAGCGTCGAGCCAGAACTCCTGGAACATGAAGCGGGCCAGACGGGTGGCCGTGTCCAGAGAGGTCAGGCAGAAGGCGGAGTAGGTCAGGACCAGCAGGGTGTAGAGCACACCGTAGCTGCCGGGGATGGTGTCGTCGATCATGTGGGCAAGGCCGCCGCCGAAGATCGCGGTGGCACCCTTCAGGGCGTTGTCCGGGTTGTCGGCGTTCCACTTGTAGGCGTACGCGACAGCGCAGAGGGTCAGGACAGCGAGAACGCACTCGAGCAGCATGCCGCCGTAAGCGATCGGCTTGGCATGAGCTTCCTTATCGAGCTGCTTGGAGGTGGTGCCGGAGGAGACCAGGCTGTGGAAGCCGGAAATGGCGCCGCAGGCGATGGTGGTGAACAGCACGGGGAAGAGAGGCTTGGTGCCGTCGCCGGCCGCATCGAGCTTCGCAAGAGCCATGGAATCCATGGACGGGTGGGCCATGAACACGCCGATGACAGCGAGAGCCAGCATCGCGTAGAGCAGGAAGGAGGACAGGAAGTCACGGGGCTGCAGGAGGATCCACACAGGCGCGACGGACGCGATGAAGATGTACACGCCGATGATCCACATCCAGGTGTTGCCGGCGATCTTGATCGGATGCCAGACCATGCCGATGGCGATGATGGCGACGATCGCGACGAGACCGATGATGGTGGAAACACCCATGGACAGCTTCGTGCGGTTCATCAGCAGGCCGTACAGGATGGCGATGACGATGAACAGCAGGGAGACCATCGCGACGCGGGAGTTGGCGATCGCATTGGCCTCGGGAGTCTCCGCGTCGACGCCGAAGGTGCCGGCGACGATGGAGGCGAACGCAGCGACGACCAGGATGAGGGTCAGGTAGGAGAAAATGATGAACAGGCGCTTGGCGCGCTTGGACATATTGTCGTTGATGACCTCACCGATGGATCTGCCGCCGTGGCGGACGGAGGCGAACAGGGCGCCGAAGTCGTGCACGCCGCCGAAGAAGATGCCGCCGATGACAATCCAGAGGATGCAGGGCAGCCAGCCGAATCCGGCAGCGGAGATGGGGCCGGTGATGGGGCCGGCGCCGGCGATCGAGGAGAAGTGGTGTCCCATCAGGACAGGGGCCTTGGCAGGAACGTAGTCCACGCCGTCTTCCATCGTATGAGCGGGGGTGGGATCACCTTCGCCGACGCCCCACTGCTTGCAGAGGTAACGGCCGTAGAAGATGTAACCGCAGACCAGCGCCGCGACGGAAATGATGAGCAGCAACAAACCATTCATTACAAGTTCACTCCTTCATTTGATTTTGAAAAAATGGGTCTTCTTGCGCTCCAGTTTCGGGTGAAGCAGGTTTTTCAAAAATTTCGCGGTGTCTCTGGCGCAGGTGTTGCCCGTTACGGCAGCTCTCCCCATTTCTGCCGCAGCGGTCTGCACCTCCATCCAGCCCCAGAGCGAAAATTGAAAACTTTTTCGGATGCGGCAGGTTTTTACCGCATTCAGCGCCTCTTCGTCTGCGTCGTCGCAGAGGAAGATCGCCGCGAGCGTCGTGGACATGTGATCCGGCTTCGGATCGACCAGCGGCTCGCCCTCCGCCACGACCTGCCGCAGGCTCTCCCGAACGAAAGCCTCGGTCAGGTGGGGAACGGAGTAAAACCAGACGTATTCATGCCGGTCGGCCCTCCAGAGCTCGGCCCGCTTGGACAGGACGTAGCCGGCGCCGTGCTCGTGAAAGGCGGCCTTCGCGACCAGCGGGGTCTCCGGCTGCTCGATCACTTCGATATCGTAGCAGGGGGCGTAGACCCGCAGTATCTTATCCAACAGTTCAGCGCGTTCCATAGACCGACCTCAAGGGAAAAGAAATATGAACAAAACATGAATAGCAAAGCTTATTCTAATGCGTCTTGACCAAAAACGCAAGACCTTTGTTTCAAAAAATCGAAAAATTTGTTAAAAAAGCAGATCCAGATTATTCCTTTTCGGCGGCTTCCGGCGCCTTCTCTTCTTCGGAGGGCTTTCCGAAGGGAACGCCGGGCAGGCGCTCCTGCAAAAAGCTCATCAGCTCGAGGGTGGGCTTGCGGCCCGGCAGGCGGAGTTGGGCCAGCTCGCCCTTGTCGCCGCAGATCACGACGCTCTCCACCCGGATGTCGTTGTCCTTCTTCCCGTAGTGGATCGGGACCGAGAGCACGCGGCGGAACACGCGGCGGATCCCGGCGTAGGGGATGTTGTAGCGGCGGAGCCCGGCGCGGAAGAACAGATTGTCTCCGCCGGCGCGGACGGTGCCGAAGCTGCGCGCATGCTGGTATTCGGCGGTCAGCGCGGCGTTGTCGCCCTTGATTTCGGGGATCAGAGAATGAAAGATCATGTGTCTCGCTTCCCTTCGCGATAATCATTCAAAAGATGGAACCATTATAGCACGCCGGGGCGCTTTTGTCCAGAATCCGCGCGTCTTTTTTCGCGGGAAAACGGGCGGCGCGGAGGAGCAAGGCATGCGCGGGCGGACAACGAAAAAGCCTTCCCCGCTGGCGGGGAAGGCAAAGGGCGGGCGACCGCAAGGGTCGCCCCTACGGGGTGAGGCGAGGTTTGCGCAGGCGGGCGGCTGATAGCTGTCCCTGCGGGGATCTATCGTCTCGCCTGCTTCTGGCGCAGGGTGAGCGAATCGGCGATCATGGCGATGAACTCACTGTTGGTGGGCTTGCCCTTGATATTCGAGACCGTGTAGCCGAAGTACTTCTGCAGCACCTCGATGTCGCCGCGGTCCCAGGCGACCTCGATCGCGTGGCGGATCGCGCGCTCGACGCGCGAGGGCGTCGTGTTGTAACGCTTGGCGACCTCGGGATAGAGCACCTTCGTGACGGCGTTGATCATCTCCATGTCGTTGATCGTCAGAATGATCGCCTCGCGCAGATACTGATAGCCCTTGATGTGCGCCGGCACGCCGATCTCGTGGATGATGTCCGTGACGGTGGCCTCCAGATCGGCTGCCTCGCGCCGGGCCGCGTCGCGCAGCGGATCGTAGGCCGCGGCGGGCTTCGTCCGCGCGGGCGAGGTCACGGCCCGGATGCGCTCGAGCAGCGTCGAGGCGTCGCAGGGCTTGGTGAGAAAATAATCCGCGCCGAGAGCGGAGCACTCCGCGACGACGCTGGCGTTGACGAAGCCGGAGAGCACGATGCTGCGCGGCCGCGCGGGCAGCTCCGACAGGCGCCGCAGCAGCTCCAGCCCGTCGAGCTTCATCAGCACCAGATCGAGCAGCAGGACGTCCGGCCTGCGCTCCGCCGCCAGCGCCAGCGCGTCCGCTCCGTTGTCCACGGCGGCGACGAGCTCCATGTCGCCCTCGCGGGCCAGCAGCTCCGCGACGGACGTGCGAAAATCCGGATTGGCATCGGCTACGAGTATGCGTGTTTTGGTTTCCATAACTGTTTCCTCCCTATGTGCGGCGCAAAACCGGCGCTGAAGTTTTGAAGAGCAAAAACCTTCCTGTCGAAGCAAATTTACCATATTCAGCAACTTGAAACAACAGAATACTGTCGAATTTCGCGGGGATCTTGTTTACATAATACAGCACGTTTCGAGCGCCTGCAAGAAAAGTCGACAGGCTTTTTGCGCGGGATTTGGAAGAGCGTGTCGAAGTTTGTCGAATTTCCTGTTTTTTACAGAGTTCGACCGAAAAAGAGCGCCGCCCGGCGTCGGTGCTCTCCGCTCGCGGACAAAGCCGTGCGGCAAGGCCGCGCCGGGCAGCCGGCACGGGCCCCCTGTTTGTCGGGATCCATCTTAGCCGGCGCGGGCCCGCTTGTCAACTGGCGCCCGCTTCCGCGCGCGGAGAGGTCGCGCCCCCTCAAGGGCCCTCACCTATAGTAATCCATTTTTCGGGCGGAGTGTCACTGCGGGAGGAAAGATTTTTATGGGCATTTTTATGGGCATTTTTATGGGCATAAAGAACGGGCGGCGGGATCAACTTCCCGCCGCCCATATTCCTTCGCAATCGGGATCCTCTCCCGTTTTCTTTCCGTTTCACGCCGCGTCAGACAAAACCGCGCCGCCCGCGCCGGGAGTCCGTTTACTCCAGCTCGATCGTGGCGGGAGGCTTGGAGGTGACGTCGTAGAGCACGCGGTTGACGCCGCGCACCTCGTTGACGATGCGGCTCGAAACGCGGTCGAGCAGCTCGTAGGGGATGCGCGCCCAGTCGGCGGTCATGAAATCGCCCGTCGTCACGCCGCGCAGCGCCACGGCGTAGTCGTAGGTGCGCAGATCGCCCATCACGCCCACCGAGCGCAGATTCGTCAGCGCCGCGAAATACTGGTCCATGCTCTTCTGCAGCCCGGCTCGCGCGACCTCCTCGCGGAAGATCCAGTCGGCCCGGCGCAGGATCTCCAGCTTCTCCGCCGTGACCTCGCCGATGATGCGGATGCCGAGCCCCGGCCCCGGGAAGGGCTGGCGCTCCACCAGCGCCTCGCTCAGCCCCAGCTCGCGCCCGAGCGCGCGCACCTCGTCCTTGAACAGCAGCCGCAGCGGCTCGATGATCTCCTTGAAATCGACGTGCTCCGGCAGCCCGCCGACGTTGTGGTGGCTCTTGATGACCGCCGAGTGGCCGAGACCGGACTCGATCACGTCCGGGTAGATCGTCCCCTGCGCGAGAAATTCCACCCGGCCGATCTTTTTGGCCTCCTCCTCGAACACGCGGATGAACTCCTCGCCGATGATGCGGCGCTTGCGCTCCGGATCGACGACGCCCGCGAGCCTCGACAGGAAGCGCTCCTGCGCGTTGACGCGCACGAAGCGCACGGGCCGGTCGGCAAAGGCCGCCTCGACCTCGTCGCCCTCGTGCAGGCGCATCAGGCCGTGGTCGACGAACACGCAGATGAGCTGCCGGCCGACGGCCTCGGCCATCAGCGCCGCCAGCACCGAGGAATCCACGCCGCCGGACAGCGCCAGCAGCACGCGCCCCTCGCCCACGCGCTCGCGGATGCTTTTCACGGCCTCCCGCCGGAAATCGCGCATCGTCCAGTCGCCGCGCGCGCCGCAGACCTCGAAGAGGAAATTGCGGATCATTGCCGCGCCGAACTCGGTGTGGTTGACCTCCGGGTGGAACTGTACGCCGTAGAAGCCGCGCGCCTCGTCGCAGATGCCGACGGTGGGGCAGGCCTCGCTGTGCGCGACGAGCCGGAAGCTCTCCGGCACCTTCGCCATATAGTCGCCGTGACTCATCCAGGTGACGCTCTGCGCCGGGAGCCCCTTGAAAAGACGGCAGTCCGTGTCGAAGAAGGTGAGCGTCTTGCCGAATTCGCGCGCGGAATCGTCCTGCGCGCCGGTGACGCGGCCGCCCAGCTCGTGAGCCAGAAGCTGGCAGCCGTAGCAGATGCCGAGGATCGGCACGCCGAGCTCGAACACGCCGCGGTCGACGTGGGGCGCGGCCGGATCGTAGACGCTGCCGGGCCCGCCGGTGAAGATAATGCCGATCGGGCCGAAGGCGCGGATCTCCTCCAGCGGCACGGAAAAGGGCCTGACCTCGCAGTAGACGCCGCACTCGCGCACGCGCCGCGCGATGAGCTGGTTGTACTGGCCGCCGAAATCGAGAACGAGAACTTTCTGATTCTGCATAACGCTCCTCCATGGACAAGTTGTAAAAAAGCGCCCGCCGATGCCAGGGGACGGGCTCTGACGACCGGGGACGCGGGAACGGGCGTTCCGATTGCTGTCAGTATAGCGCGCTTTTCCCCGCTTTGTCAACCGCTTCCGCCGATTCTCCGCGTTGACAGCGGGGCGGGGGCGTTGTATAATCAAGCCCTGTCGAATCCGCATAGAATACCCCGACGGGAGGAGAGCATCGTGTTTCAGGAAATGAGAGAGCTGGTCGCGGCCTACAAGGCCAGAGACCCGGCGGCGCGCAGCACGCTGGAGATCCTGCTGCTCTATCCGGGCGTGCGCGCCATCCGCAGCCACCGTCTGGCGCACTGGTGCCAGCTCCACGGGCTGCGCTTTCTGGCGCGGCAGATCTCCCAGGCCAGCCGCCGCCGCACCGGCATCGAGATCCACCCCGGCGCGACGATCGGCAAGCGCCTCGTGATCGACCACGGCATGGGCATCGTCATCGGCGAGACCGCCGAGATCGGCGACGACTGCCTGATCTACCACGGCGTGACGCTGGGCGGCACCGGCAAGGCCGCCGGCAAGCGCCACCCGACCATCGGCAACAACGTGCTGATCGGCACCGGGGCGAAGGTGCTCGGCCCCTTCCGCGTCGGCGACAACAGCCGCATCGCGGCCAACTCCGTCGTGCTCGGCGAGATCCCGGCGAACAGCACCGCCGTCGGCATCCCGGCGCGCGTCGTGCGCATCGACGGGCACAAGGTGGACTACGTCGGCAGCGTGGACCAGATCAGCGTGTCCGACCCGGTCAGCGCCGAGCTCAAGAGCCTGCGCGCCGCCGTGACCGAGCTGCAGAAGCGGCTGGACCGGGAGGAAAAGGCCGATTCCGAGGGCCGGGGCCCGGAAGCGTAACGCAATATTCAATATAATTTATAACAATCCGCGGCGGGCGCAGGGCTTCTTCCTGCGCCCGCTTGCTTCGTCTTTTTGCCTCTTGCCTTCTTCACTTGCATTCGATCCTGTCGGCGGCGGTTCAAAGCCGCCGCCGAAAACCGCAGACGAAATAAACGAAAACTATTGTGCGCGGCGTGAAAAACCGTTATAATCATTTTTTGAAGAAGCATGGCCGCGCGGACCGGGCGCGGCGGAAAAGAGGGGTCGTCCATGCTGGACACTTACGGACGGAATGTCCATTATCTGCGGCTGTCGGTCACGGAGCTGTGCAACCTGCGCTGCCGCTACTGTATGCCGGAGCACGGCGTGCCGAAAAAGCGGCACGAGCAGATGCTCACCCAGGAGGAGACGGTCACCGCGGTGCGCGCGGCGGCCGCGCTCGGGATCGACAAGCTGCGCCTCACCGGCGGCGAGCCGCTGGTCAAGCCCAATATCGTCTCCCTCTGCCGGGACTGCGCCGCGGTCGAAGGCATCCGGGAACTCTGCCTGACGACGAACGGCACGCTGCTGCCGCCGCTCGCGCGGTCGCTGCGCGAAGCGGGCGTGCGGCGGCTGAACATCAGCCTCGACACGCTGGACGCCGATAAATTCCGCGCGATCACCCGCGTGGGCGAGCTGAAGGACGCCCTGCGCGGGATCGAGTCCGCGCTGGACGCGGGCTTCGAGCGGATCAAGCTCAACGCAGTGCTGATCGGCGGCTTCAACGACGGGGAGATCCCCGCGCTGGCGGAGCTGACGCGGCGCTGGCCGGTGGATCTGCGCCTCATCGAGCTGATGCCGATGCTCGAGGACAGCCCCTTCGGGCCGGAGGCCTTCCTCTCGGCCGAGGCGGTGCTGCGCGCGCTGCCCGAGCTCGAGCCCGCGCCGGACGACGGCGGCGTGGCCCGGCTGTACCGGCTGCCGGGCGCGCAGGGCCGCGTCGGGCTGATCCGCCCGCTCAGCGACCATTTCTGCGGCGCGTGCAGCCGCATCCGCATCACGGCCGACGGCATGGTCAAGCCCTGCCTGCACGGGCCGGACACGCACTGTCTCAAGGGGCAGGATTTTGAAGGCATGAAAAACACGCTGCGCGAGGCTATCCTGGCCAAGCCTCTCTGGCACGGAGAGCTCTCCAGCGAGCGGCGCAGCCGCGCCGAGCGCAGCATGAACCGGATAGGAGGATAAAGCCATGAGCTACACGGCGGCCGTCATCACGGTCAGCGACAAGGGCGCGCGCGGCGAGCGCGCCGACACCAGCGGCCCGGCTGTGCGCCGGATGCTGGAGGAAGCGGGCTTCGCGGTCGGCTATACCGCGATCGTCCCCGACGACGAGGCGCAGATCCGCCGCGAGCTGATCGCCTGCGCCGACGAAAAGAAGCTCTCCCTGGTGGTGACGACGGGCGGCACCGGTTTTTCCCCGCGCGACGTGACCCCGGAGGCGACGCTCGCCGTCGTCGAGCGGGAGACGCGCGGCATCCCGGAGGCGATGCGCTGGGCGAGCCTGCAGATCACGCCCCGCGGCTGTCTCAGCCGCTCGGCGGCGGGCATCCGCGGCCGGACGCTGATCGTCAATCTCCCCGGCAGCGAGAAGGCGGCGAAGGAGAACCTGGCGGCGGTGCTCGAGGCGCTGGTCCACGCGATGGACATGCTGAGCGCCGAGGGCTCGACCGACCGTTTCCACGTGCATTGAGGGGCAGACGATGGATTTTACGCATTTTAACGACCAGGGCCGCGCCCGGATGGTGGACGTCGGCGAAAAGCCGGTGACCGAGCGGCGCGCCGTCGCGGCCGCGCGCGTGCTGGTGAACGAGAGCACCTTCGAGCTGATCCGCAGCGGCGGCGTCAAAAAGGGCGACGTGCTCACGGTCGCGCAGATCGCGGGCGTGATGGGCGCCAAGCGCTGCCCCGACCTGATCCCGATGGCCCACCCGGTGGCGATCAGCGGGATCGACCTCAGCCTGACACTGGACGAGGCGCGGCACGCGGTGGAGATCCGCGCGAGCGTGAGCTGCGCCGGGCGCACCGGCGTGGAGATGGAGGCGCTCACCGCCGCCGGCGTCGCGGCGCTGACGGTGTACGACATGTGCAAGGCCGTGCAGCGGGATATCGTGATCACCGACCTGCGCCTGCTGGAGAAATCCGGCGGCGTGCACGGGGATTACCGCCGCAGCGGAGAAGAAGAGACGCGATAGGGAGGAAAACGCATGGGAGCCAACGACAGCTTCCATCGGCAAAACCCGCAGCAGGAGGGGTACCCCTCGCTCGACGAGGTCATCAGCGAAGCGACGCCGCCGCGCAAGGGCGGCAGCGCGCTCAAAAAGATCCTGATCGGTGTCGCGGCTGTGCTGGCGCTGGCGCTGCTGGTCTTCGGCGCCGTAAAACTGATCGGCGCGCTCGGAGACAGCGGCAGCTCCGGCAGCTCCGGCGGCTCCGGCAAGTCGGACAGGGAAAACAGCGGCGGCAGCTATCAGGACGCGGTCGACGACTACGTCAAACTCCATTCGACCGGTCGCCTCAAGGCCGAAGACGCGATAGAGCTGACGCTGAACGGCGTCGATGACGGCGCCTTGCGCAGTATGCTGAAGATCGCGAAGAAGACCTACTATATACAGGACTCGCTCGACGCGCTGGAAGAGGAGCTGCAGGACGACTACGAGAGTCTGACGGACAGCTACGGCAGAGACTTCAAGATCAGGTACAAGATCGAGGACAAGGAAAAGCTCGACGAGGACGAGCTTGCGGACGTCCAGAGAACGCTCCGCGACGCCGGGACCGATCTGCTGGATGAGCTCGAGGAACTCGACGAGTATTCCGCAGACGAATGGGAAGACCTGGCCGACGAGCTGGGGCTTTCCGTGTCCGACGCGAAGAAGCTGGTCAAGGAGCTGGAGGCGATCGGCAAGAAGCTCGAAAGAGTCAAGGTCAGCGAGGGCTACGAGCTCGGCTGCACCTTCACCGTCAAGGGCAGCGACGCCAAAACAGAGAGCAGCTCGACGCTGCACGTGCTGAAAATCAACGGCAAGTGGGTCTGCGTCCAGTCGATCCGCGATCTGTATTATGCAAGCGGCCTGTACCGGCTGTTCTGAGTGAAGACGCCCGCAGGGCAGGAAGGAAGGAACCCGTGAAAAAAGCATCCAAAACCGCAGTGATCATCATTCTGCTGGTCGGTCTCGTCGCCGCGCTGGCGCTGGCGGCCGTCGGGCTGATCAAATGGCTCGGCTCGGACCGGGACGACGGGGACGAGGAGATTTCCGAGAAGGACGAGAAGGGCAAAGGCGGGAAGGCCAAGGAAAGCGGCGGCAGCTATCAGTCCGCGGTCGATACCTGCGAGAAGTATATAACGGCCGGGTCCGTCAGCTTCGACGAGCTCGCAAAGGACGTCTTCGGCGGCGCCGACGACGGCGCCTTTGCCGAAATGGTAAAGATCATGCGCAAGAGCGAATCCGGGAAGGAAATGCTGGAAGACCTGGAGGACGACTTTGCGGAGTACCACGAGGCGCTGGTCGACGAATACGGCCGGGACGTCAAGGTAAAGATCAGGGTCGACGGCAAGGAGACGATCGATAAGGAAGCGCTGGAGGAAATCCGGGACGATCTCCGGGATACCGGGGAAGAGCTGCTCGAGTGGGTCGAGGAGATGGACGACTATGACGAGGCCGACTGGGAAGCGCTGGCCGACGATGACGACCTCTCCGTCTCCGACATGAAGAAGTACGCAGAAGCCGGGCGGAAACTCGGCAAGAAGCTCGAAGAGGCCAAGGTCACCGAGGGCTACGAGCTTGCGTGCACCGTCACGTACTCCGGCAAGGATGACGAGGACGAAGAGGACGTGACGCTGCACGTCTACAAGGTCAACGGCTGCTGGCTTTGCTGGGAGCTGATCGAGTTTGCGGGAGTCGGGATCATCCTGTAAGGAGCCGCCCGTCCTGTCCGGAAGGTTTTTCTTGACCCGGGGGGCGTTCCTGCGTTACAATAAATCCGGTATAAGCCGCAAAACAACAGTAAAGGAGAACAGACCATGGATGATTTCAACAACCCCGCTCCGAATCCGCCGGCTGACGACAGCGCCTTCACCGCCGGCAGACACAGCGCCGGCGCGGCCGGCTTCCTGCAGAAGCTCGACCTGAAGAAGATCGGCATCATCGCCGCCGCGCTTATCCTCGTCATCGTTCTGATCGTCGTGATCGCCGGCAGCGGCAACAACAAATACGCGCCGGTCAAGGCTTTGGAAAAGCTCGCCAACGCGAAGACCATGACGAGAGAGAAGTATTACAGCACCCTGCTCAACGGCGTCGACAAGGGCAACGTCTCCAAGATCGTGAAGATCCTGTCCAAGGGCGAAGACTTCAAGGACGACAGCGAGGAATGGTCGGAGAGCTGGAAAGAAAACTTCGAGGAAAAGCAGGACGAGTACGGCAAGAACTACAAGATCAGCTACAAGAACGACAAGGAATCCGAGGACAAGGTCGACAAGGACGATCTGAAGAGCTACAAGAACACCGTCAAGGGCGTTGGCGACAACTATCTCGCCGCCGCCAAGGAGCTCAAGAAGATGAAGAACTCCGAGCTGAAGGATCTGGCCGAAGAGCTGGATATCTCCGTCAAGGATCTGAAGAAGCTCGGCGAGTATATGGAGGCCATCGGCAAGGCGCTCAAGAAGGCCGATATTTCCGAGGCCTATGAGCTGACGGTCGACACCAGGATCACCGGCAAGGAGCTCGACGAGCCCGAAGAGGACGATATCAGTCTGGTCGTGCTGAAGATCAACGGCCGCTGGGTCTCCATGAACTCGATCTACCTCCTGCGCAGCCTGCTTGGCAGCATCGGCTGAGCCGCGGCGCTCCGCAGCTCTCCGCGCAAATCATCCGCCCCGGGGTTTCCCGGGGCGGAGATTTTTCTCTTCCTTTTTTTGCTTCCTGCTCTTGCGCTTTCGGACTTCTTACGATATAATGAGTTTTGCAGCCCGTATCGGCGGCTGCGACTGCTTTGTAAAGGAGAGAACGAAATGAAAAGAACGCGCACCATCCGCTCCCTGATCTGCACCGTTCTGCTGGTCCTCATGGCCCTGAGCCTCACGGCCTGCGGCGGCAGCGGCGGCAGCTATCAGTCCGCGGTCGACACCTATGCCAAGTATACCTATCCCACCAGCAAGTCCGTGAAGCTCGACGACTTCATTAAGGACGCTCTGGCCGGGGCCGACGGCGGCGCTGTCGCCGACATCGTGAAGATCCTGCAGAAGAGCGACGACATGAAGGATATGCTCGAGAGCAGCGAGGACAGCTTCAAAGACGAGTACAAAGACCTGAAGGACACCTACGGCAAGGATTTCAAGGTCAAGATCAAGATCGAGGACAAGGAGAAGATCGACGAGGACGATCTGGAGGAAATCCAGGACCAGCTCCGCGAGGCCGGCGAGAGCGTTCTCGAATCGATGGAGGAAGCAGAGGACTTCGACAAGGACGACTGGGAAGACATGGCCGATGAATCCGGCCTCAAGGTCGCCGACTGCAAGAGCCTCTATAAGTCCGTAAAGGCCCTCGGCCAGAAGCTCGAGAAGGCCAAGGTCACCGACGGCTACGAGATCGAAGCCGTTGTCGAAATCAAGGGCAAGGAAGACGAGGACGAGTTCGACGTCACCCTGCACGTCTACAAGGTCAACGGCAAGTGGGTCTGCTTGGAGACGCTCAGTGGTTTCGGCTACGCTTTCAGCAGCCTGCTCTACTGATCTCCCTCAGACAAGTCCATAGGATCATAACGATCGCCCCGCTGAAAAGCGGGGCGGTTTTTTCATCTCGTCCCCGGCGCCTCCCCGCCGAAAAAACGAAAAACGCTTGACAGCGGAAAATCGATGTGATATCATATTGATATCACAAAGGAGGGCAATCTCATGAAAGAAAAAATTTTGAACAACAAGAAAAACGGCATGGCCGTCATGCTCCTGCTGATCCTGCTCTTTGCCGCTGCGATCGCCGGCATAATCGTCGGCGCCTCCCGGGGCGGCGCGCTGATGCCGCTGATGCCGATCGGCATGCTGTGGCTCTGCGTCGGCTGGATCCCCCTCCTCGGCCTCAAGGTGCTCAAGCCCCAGGAGGCCCTGGTGCTGACGCTCTTCGGCAAGTACGTCGGCACGCTGAAGGAGGAGGGCTTCTACTTCGTCAATCCCTTCTGCGTCGCGGTCAATCCCGCGGCGAAGACCCGGCTCAACCAGTCCGGCGACGTGGACGGCGGCCAGAACGGCGGCGCGGCGCTGAACGTGCTGCTCGCGGGCCAGGCCGGGGCCGCGGCCGCGGCCGAGATGCCCAGCAAGAAGATCTCCCTCAAGGCCATGACGCTCTCGAACTCCCGCCAGAAGATCAACGACTGTCTCGGCAACCCGGTCGAGATCGGCATCGCGGTGATCTGGCGCGTCGTGGACACGGCGAAGGCCGTCTTCAACGTCGACAACTACAAGGAATACCTCTCCCTGCAGTGCGACAGCGCCCTGCGCGACATCGTGCGCATCTACCCCTACGACGTGGCCCCGAACGTGGACACGACCGGCGACGGCATCGCCGACGAGGGCAGCCTGCGCGGCTCGAGCGAGCTGGTGGCCAGCCGGATCAAGGACGAGATCCAGCGCAAGGTCGCCGAGGCCGGCATCGAGATCGTCGAGGCCCGCATCACCTACCTCGCCTATGCGCCCGAGATCGCGGCCGTGATGCTGCAGCGCCAGCAGGCCAGCGCCATCATCGACGCGCGCAAGATGATCGTCGACGGCGCGGTGGGCATGGTGGAGATGGCGCTGGAGCGCCTGAGCCAGAACAACACCGTCCAGCTCGACGAGGAGCGCAAGGCCGCGATGGTCTCGAACCTGCTGGTCGTGCTGTGCGGCAACCGCGACGCGCAGCCGGTGGTCAACTCCGGCAGCCTGTATTAAAAACGCCATGGCCGAGAAGAAACAGGTGCCGCTGCGCCTCAACCCCAAGCTGTACGACGCGCTCAGCGCCTGGGCGGAGGACGATTTCCGCTCGCTCAACGGGCAGATCGAGTATCTGCTGACCGAGTGCGTCCGACAGCGAAAGAAAAACGGCCGCTACGTCTCGGACGAGCTCGACGTCCCGCCCGAGCTGGACCTTTAAGCGCCGGCGAAGCTCCGGAAAAAAAAGAGAAGGAGGCTCCCGCATGCATATTCCCTCCCGCGCCGAAGTAGACCTCTATTGCGGCAGCCCGACGACGCGCTGGCAGCGCGCGCTCGGCATCGCCGCGCCGGCGCTGCTGCTCGCGACGGTCGTGTTCGTACTGATCCGATTTCGCTCTCTGCCGGAGCAGGTCCCGACCCACTACAATTTCGCCGGCGAGGTCGACGGGTACAGCGGCCGGCTGACGCTGCTGCTGATGCCGCTCTTCGGGCTGCTGACGGACGCCGTCATCGCGCTGACCGGCCGCTTCCCGAAGAGCTGGAACACCGGGGTGCGCCTCACCGCGATCAACCGCGTGCGGGTCTACCGGCTCGTGCGCGACCTGATGGCCGAGCTGCGGCTCGGTATGGCGATCCTCTTCGGCGGCTTCGCGGTGTATCAGGCGCTGGCGCCGAAGCATTTCTCCGGGCTCGTGTTCCCGCTGCTGATGGTCCCGCTGCTGCTCCCGCTCATCCGCTATTTCGTGCGCCTGCCGAAGGCTCGGTAGTTTTTGGTTTTCAGTCTTTAGTTTTTAGAAGAGGCGCTTGAATCACAGCGCGGTCCATAGGGGCGGCGCAGGACAAAGTCCAAAATATTGGACTGCATAGCGTGTAGAATACCCTCAGGGAGCAAGTACAGCTTTGGAGGTAACGCTATGTATTTCTTTCTGGCCCTGTTCATCAGCTTCTGGTATAACCTTCTGTTCAAAAAGAACAAGTGGTGAAGCAACTGCGGGAGGGGCAAGCCCCTCCCCTACGGAGGAAAACCGACGTTTTCGCAATTCCGACAGCGGGCGATTCGTGAATCGCCCCTACGATTTCCTCACTCCTCACTCCTACACCGGAGGCTTCTTATGAAAGACAAACAAGTTCGGACCTTTCTGCTCTGGGCCTTCGGCCTGGCCTGGCCGCTGCAGCTGCTCGCGTCATGGTTCGCGGTGCGCAAGGGAGACCAGACGGCCTTCACGCTGCTCCTGACGCTCTCCATGTTTGCGCCGCTCGCGGCGGTGCTGCCGGCCGGGATCCCGCTGAAGTCGCTCGGCTGGAAGCTGAGGCTGCGCGGGAACGTCCGCCGGTATCTGGCCGCGTGGCTGCTGCCGTCCGTGCTCTGCGCGCTCGGCGCCGCGCTGTATTATCTGCTCTTCCCCGCGCACTTTGACGGCGCGGGTGCGGGGTATCTCGCCACGCTGCCCGCGGGAGCGCAGCAGCAGCTGGAAGCGCAGGGAGTGCCCGTTTCCGTGCTCTTCCTGGCCTCCGTCTTCGCCGCGGTCGCCTACGCGCCCTTTATCAACGCCATCCCCTCGATCGGCGAGGAGGCGGGCTGGCGCGGCTTTCTGACTCCGCGTCTGACGGCGCGCTTCGGTCGCGTGAAGGGCCTGCTGCTCAGCGGCGCGATCTGGGGCGTCTGGCACTGGCCGGTGATCGTTTTCGCGGGCTACGAATACGGGCTGAGCTACTGGGGCGCGCCGGTCGTCGGGCCGCTGCTGTTCTGCGTCGTCACGACCGCGCTGGGCATCCTGCTGAGCCTGCTGTACGAGAAGGTCGGCAGCATCTGGATCTGCGCGCTCGCCCACGGCGCGTTCAACGCCTTCGCCGCCATCCCTGCGCTGTTCCTCGCGGAGGGGATCAGCTGTCAGCAGATCCTCGGCCCGTATGCCGTCGGCCTGATCGGCGGCCTGCCGATCTTCCTGCTCGCCCTGTACGCGCTGATGAAAAAAGCTCCCGCTCCGCGGGAGGAAGAAGACCAAACCACACCCTGAGGAGGCCCTGTTATGCTTCAAATCTCACATCTGACCAAAACCTTCGGCGACAAAAAGGCCGTCGACGACCTGACGCTGCACATCGCGCCCGGCGAGATCTACGGCTTCATCGGCCACAACGGCGCCGGCAAGACCACCACGCTGAAGGCCTGCGCCGGGATCCTGCCCTTCGATCAGGGCACGATTAAAATCAACGGCTTCGACGTGACGAAAAACCCGCTCGAGGCCAAGCGCGTGCTGGCCTATCTGCCGGATAACCCCGACCTGTACAACTACCTGTCCGGCATCAAATACCTCAACTTCGTCGCGGATATCTTCGGCCTGGACCGCGACACGCGCGCCGAGCGCATCCGCCGCCTCGCCGACCAGTTCGACCTGACGGAGGACCTCGCACAGCCGATCTCGGCCTATTCCCACGGCATGAAGCAGAAGCTCGCGATGATCTCCGCCTGGCTGCACGAGCCGAAGCTGATTTTGATGGACGAACCCTTCGTCGGCCTCGACCCGATCGCAAGCCACCTGCTGAAGACGATGATGCGCGAGCACTGCGACCGCGGCGGCTCGATCTTCTTCTCCACGCACGTGCTGGAGGTGGCCGAAAAGCTCTGCGACGAGGTGGCCATCATCAAGGAGGGCCGTCTCGTGACCTGCGGCACGATGGAGCAGGTCAAGGGCGATTCCTCGCTGGAGGCCGTGTTCCTGGAACTGGAGGACGACCATGACGCTTAAAGCTCTGCTGCGGGTGCGCCTGGCGGGGCTGCTCAGCTCGCTGCTCGGCGCCAATCGGAGCCGCAAGCGCCGCACGCGCGGCCAGATCCTCGGCTTCGCGGCGCTGATGCTCTACGCCTTCGGGTTTCTGGGCTTTTCGATGTTCCAGACCTTCGCGCAGCTCGCGCCGGCCTTCTCCGCCTTCGGGGTCGGCTGGGTGTATTTTGCGATGGCCGCGCTGATGACCTTCGGGCTGATGTTCATCGGCAGCGTCTTCACCGCGAAGGCGCAGCTGTACGAGGCCACCGACAACGACCTGCTGCTGTCGATGCCGATCCCGCCGCGGGACGTGCTGCTGAGCCGGCTGGCGCTGCTGCTGGTGATGGACGAGCTGTTCGGGCTGGTCGTCTCCGTGCCCGCCTTCCTCGCCTGGCAGCTTGCCGCGGGCTTCACGCTCAAGGCCGGCGTGAACTTCGTGCTGATCTTCCTGCTCCTGCTGCCGCTGCTGGCGCTGCTGCTGACGGCGCTCTTCGGCTGGCTGCTGCATCTCGCCGCGCAGCGCGTGCGCAGCCAGTCGCTGCTGACGGTGCTGCTGTCGCTGGCCTTCATCGCGGTGTATTTCGTCGTGGTGCAGCGGATGAACATCTGGCTCGCGGAGATGGTTCAGGACCCCTCGCCGCTGGTCGGCGCGCTCGGCGGCTTCGCGCCGCTGCTGTGGCTCGGCCGCGCCTGCGCCGACGGTTCGCTGTCCGCGCTGGGCCTGCTGGCGCTGGCCGACGCGGCGCTCTGCGCCCTCGGCTGGACCGTGCTGGAGCGCAGCTTCCTGCGCACCGCCACCGACCGCCGCGCCGCGGCGAAGATCCGCTACGTCGAGAAGAAGGCGGAGCTCCTTTCGCCCGACCGGGCGCTGCTGCAGCGTGAGCTGCGCCGTCTCGGCGCCACGCCGATGTACCTGCTCAACGGCGCTTTCGGCACGATGCTCGCGCCGTTCGCCGCGGTGTTCCTGCTGCTCCGCCGGGAGCTGTTCGCGGAGCTGCTGGCGCAGCCGGGGCTCGGCGAGCTGCTGACGGTGATGGGGCCGCTGGCGCTGTGCTTCCTGGGCGTCATGACCATGCTCACCGCGCCGAGCATTTCGCTCGAGGGCAAAAGCCTGTGGCTGCTGCAGTCGATGCCGGTCAGCCCCCGGCAGGTGCTGCGCTCGAAGCTGCGCCTGCATCTGCTGATAGGCCTTCCGCCCACGCTGCTGCTCAGCGCCGCGCTGGCCGCGCTGCTGCCGGGCGGGCCGCTGATGAAGGCGCTGTGCGTCGCGCTGCCCGCGCTCTCGACGCTCTTTTCCGGTCTGCTGGGCCTTTTTGAGAACCTGCGCCACCCCTATCTGGACTGGGTCAACGAGACGCAGGCGGTCAAGAGCGGTTCGAGCGTGGTGTTCACGATGCTGATCAGCATGGCGCTGCTGTCCGTGCCGCTCATCCTTGGTCTCGTTTTCCTCGGCGACATAGCTCCCGAGCTGCTGGAGCTCGGCTTCGGCGCGCTGCTGGCGCTGCTCTGCGGTCTGCTGACCGCCTGGCTCCGCACGCGCGGCGAACAGCGCTTCATGGAGATCTGACCGGTCGAATCCCGCAAAACGCGGCGGCGAAGCTCTCGCCGCCGCGTTTTTCTCCGTTTGATCTGCTTTTTTGGGGATTTCACGAAAAATATTCTTGACAAAGCGAATAGGATTTGATATGATAACCAAGCCGTGGCCGAGTGGTTCAGTCGGTTAGAACGCCGGCCTGTCACGCCGGAGGTCGAGGGTTCAAGTCCCTTCTCGGTCGCCACATCCCCCTTTCCAAAAGGGGGATGTACTTTGCTGATATAGCTCAGCAGGTAGAGCGCATCCTTGGTAAGGATGAGGTCCCCGGTTCGAATCCGGGTATCAGCTCCAACAATTACCGTTGAAAGCAGTTTGTTTTCAGCGGTTTTTGCTTTTTCTGATAACTTTTCAGAAAAGTCATAAAATGCAGCGTTTTCTGAAATCGGCAAAAAACTACTAAAAAACTACTATTGGCATGTTATAACGCAGAAAAAAGGCCGGGAGATTTCCCGGCCTCATTCATTATTGCTTGTCCCGCTCTATGGCTTCGTCAATCGCCCGATTTACAAAGCCGTTGACGCTCTCTCCCCGGCTCTCTGCATGAGCTTTGATCCGGGCTTTCTTCCCCTTGTCCGTCCTGACTTTGATCTCGTCATAGTTCTCTTTCATGTATTTGTTCACAGCTCGCTGCTGCGCCTTTGTTGCCGTCATCGTCTGTCCCCTTTCCAGTAATTATGTATTATCATACCAAAAACATCTATCGGGAACAATATAAAAAACTGTCAAAAGCTGTCGCGCTTTTTTGGTGAACATTCCAGCTTGATATATTGGGTACGATATACTATTCTTGATTTGGATGGTTTTCAGCCTCCACAACACTTACAGCAGGGGGAAATGATAATGATTAAAATCATGCTGAGAGAACGACTTGCAGAAAAAGGCTGGACACAGGCTGATCTGGCAAGAAAGACAGGAATCCGCGCAGCAACGATCAATGCAATGTGTAATGAACTGTCCGAACGAATTACGCTTGAGCATTTAGACCAGCTGTGCCAAGCTTTGGAATGCGATATTTGCGATTTGCTGACACGAAACTATACCGAATTGAAGGAGCTGGAAGCGGCAGCAAGAAGAAAGAGAATCAGCAAAGCATTAAGAGCCAAATACAGAGATAACAGAAAAGCATCTGATAACAGTTCCGATGTATAAACAGCCGGGCGGTTCATCCCGCCCGGCATGTTTGTTTTTTGCCCGTTGCAACGCTCTCTGTGCGCATCTGCTGCATGCCGGGTATCTCTCTGCCCCACTTCCGCGCAAATGCTCAGAAACGCGCTCAGAGGGCTTTTGAATGGAAGAAACGATATGCAAGGGATTTGACCGAGTTCTCTGTGTTCCTGCCGCCGATCACTTCCGCCACGGCCTGCCACTCATAGCCGCAGATGAAACGGAGATAAAAGATCAGATTCGTCCGGTTATCCTGTATAGTGTCGATCCACGCCTTTACATGGATCTCGGATTCCTTGACCTGATCCTCGTACAGCTTCACGCGCTGCGTCTGCTCGTCGATCTTGATAGCAAGGGAGGCCACTTTGTCCCCAGCGCCGGTGGCGTGTGGCATGCCGTCATAGTTTGACGCGTGGAGAACTGAGTCACGCATGGACTGGAGCATTTCACGCGCCGTATTCAATTGAGAAACCAGATACAGATGGGCGTTCAGCTCGTCGAGCGTCATACTATCCTCCGTATAGCACGAGGGCCGCGTTTTGCCGCGGCCCTGTTTTACCGTTTTATTCGGCTTCGCTGGTGACGTACTGGCCGCTGATCTCCGCCCAACCGTCGAGGCTGTCTGTGTACTCTGGGCCACAACTCCAGCCGTCGAGCTGGCCGGAAAACATCTTTGCCACGTGATCCAGGTCGTCAAAACCCTGCAAAAGTTGCTCGCCGCTGCTTTTGGCTTCGTTGGCAATGCTGAGAAGAGCTGCGCGGGTCTCAGCCTGGGTTTCATCGGCCATATTTTCCGCGGCCTTTTGGGCCGCATCTCTCAGCAAAGCCGTCATAACCGGATTTTCGGCAAAGTCGGCGGCCATCGCCCGAAAATCGTCGGGCCGCATAATGCCGGATCGCAGAAGGGCCAGGGAGTTGGCGTCAACGTCGCCGGCGCGGTAAAGATCGGCCGCCCCCAAAGCGTTTACAAGGTCGTTTCTGACGCTGCGAACGGTAGAGTTGTATTCGTCCCAGACTTTAGCGACGCGGGGGCGCAGCTCCTCCTTGAGCTGTCGGTATTCAAATGCCGCGCGTTCCTTTTTGAGCCGATCGGCTGCGTCAGAGTCGGAAAGTTTGCTGGTTTCCTCGGCGGTTCGCTTTGCCGCCTCGTATTTTGCGGCGATTTCTTTGTGCTCGCGCCTGGCGCGACGGAATGCAGCATCAAGGTCGTTTATGGCGACCTGGTACGCGCGCTTGCTCTCTTTTTTCATGGTAGCTCCTTTCTTAAGTGTGCGGATTGGTTGTGAACACACACGCCCCGTTTTTGGCAAGGGCGCAGTTTGCGGTGCATCTACCGCGTGTGAGGGGGCACATTTTTCCGGTCGTGGGGATCTCCGGATCCCGGTCAAACAAACAGGCGAGCCCGCAACCCTGGGCGGTATATAGTGCGCAAGTCTCGCCCTTGCAAACGGGGTGTATCGCTTGCGAGAACGGGCAATATTTTTGCGGTTGTTTCGCCCTCTCCGCGGATTCCTTGTACAGTTTCTTTTTCGCTGCCATATCCGCGCGGTGAAAGACCGCAAGCTGATCTTCCGGGATCTCTGTCCCGTTGCTCAAAATGACAGTGTCTTTTGTGTATTTTTCCATTTGAATCCTTCCTGGCCTCATGGCCTGTCATTCATAATTCTCTTGATTTCTTCCGCGATCACGCGGATCTCTTTGGGCTTCGGCTTTCTGATCGGCTGCGCAAGCCGCTGCTTCTCGGCCCCGACCTCGGTATCACTTGGTCTCTGGCCCGTGACCATCGTTTCGCATTCGACAAACGCCTCCAAGCGCCGCTCCTGTTCTTCCATACTGAGCACGGGCGATCTCGCATGTTCCAGCCGTCGCAGGCGACTTTTCAGGCTCATTCGCTCTCCCTCCAGTCCTCGGCGGCCGTGCTGTTCAAAGCCGCAAGATAATCAAAACCCGCTCGCCCATCTGCGTTTATGATTTTGAAGCGTTCCGGATCAACGCCCAGCGCGCTTATAAATTTGTCATCGTTTCCCGGCCAAAACGAAAACTTTGACCAAATCCTTTGCTCAAGTGAGGCCAACCGCTGTTTGATCCTCTGAAACATACTCAACCCTCCCGCAGATCATTCTCAAGGCTTTGTAGTCGTTCGAGAATGTCCGACGCTTCAATGATCCTCAGACCGCTTTCCAAGATTGCGCGTCCAGCTGCAACTCTGGAAGATGTTGGAGCTTTCGTGTTTTTCGCTATCTCGCGCAAAACCTCCACGGCTTCGCCCAGTGATTGCCTTGCCGCGCGGCTTGCATCCTCGATGATCTCATCAAGCGCCTGCCGATATGCGGTTTTGAACTCTGCCTGTGATCTCCAGCGTCGCAAAGTTGACGCCGAAACTCCAGCTGCTTTTGCTGCTTCTGTAAGGGTGGGTGATCTCGCGAGGATCGCAATAGCCCGTTTCTGTTTTTCTGTCATTTTTCCTCCTTAGCGCTTAAAAGCGCTCACAACCGCTTATTTTGGCTATGTCATTTTGACCGAGTGTAACCCCGGTTTCTTAGGTCAAATTGACACAGTGTAAGCCTTTAACCATTCTCGCACTATGTCGATTTGACCGAACCAGTGAAAAATAACCAGCGTTTGCACTATGTCAAAATGACTTAGATTTACATATATGCCATGTCTATAGGTTTAATTATGGGGGTCTGTTCTGTTTCCACTCAAGAGAAAAACCGTAGATGTTCGGTTCTCGCGTTATCTTCCCGCTGTTGACGCTTATGAACCCAGCCCTTACCAATTCACCCACATAACGACGGAACGATTTATCAGCAAGCCCGTATCTCCGCGCCGTGGCATTTGTAAACTGAAACTCACGTTTTCCCGCGCTTTGTACGGTCATGCAAATATAAGTCATCTGAGCGCCGGGCGTAAGGTGCTGGAACGGTTCAGATAGGAGTAAGCTATTACCAACAAGTGTGAAGATCGCCTCTTTGCAATCGAGGTTTGCGCTCAACCAGGGCCGGACATTGCAGTTTTTCGCCGCTTTGCGTCTCGGCATCGCTTACGCCTCAGACTCTTCTTTGACCATGATGCAGGTGAAGCCCTGGGCAAGCGACATCTCAAAAAGTCTCATAGATTCATCCCATGTTAAGCCGGTGTACATCAGAAGGTCATTGCCCAGCTCCATCAGCTCATGAAGATCATCGGCGTTTGAAATCCAGACAGTGTAAGTCTTCTCCATGCTCATAGCGTCCCCCTTTCAATGAATTCAGCCGTCCGTTGGACTTCCTGCGCCCGATGCAGCATAGCCTGAACACACCGCGTCCGTTCGCTTTCATCGGTCGGCAGATAATACCCGTGAGCATTATCAACACAAATGGGAAATCCTGCTGCCCTGTCCCGTCGAACCAAGAGTCGGACCGTTCGCGTGTTCCTCCCCGTGATCCGCGCAAGCTCTGACAGCGTGATTGCGTTCTCTGCGCCGGTCAAGAGTAGTCCAGCAATCGCGGGTTGATTCTGATCCGTCTGCATGTTAAAATCACTTTTGGATAGCTCAAAGCCTGGTAAAACTGTCTGCTGTCCGCCGCCGTCTGGGTGTTGCAGCACCTGGGCGGCTTTTTTTGTTGCACTCATGCTCGCACCTCCGCGTCCAGCTTCCGGAGCAGGGCGGGAATGTTGACCAGGTAGGTGCCGCCGCTCTTGACGTGGGGGACTGTCCCATCTTTACATCCTTCCCGGAGAAAATGCTGGGACAGGCCCGTGATCCTACAAGCTGCCGGAATGCGCTGGAATGGTGCAGCGTCATTCCGTTCCGGTAACTTCGGCATTTGCTTCACCTCCCACGGTTTCCGCCTTCCGCAGCCAATAATTCGTGTTGTAGCTGCGTACTTTATCCTTGTTCTTTCGCCGCCATTCACGAATGTATTCGCGTTGCAGATCGCGGGCGCGGGCGGCCTTCTCTTGGTCGGTCATGCTTTATTCCCCCTTCACTTTTAATTTCCTGGGGAGATAATAGCAAAAGAATATTGACATGTAAAGCAAAATTTGATAAGATTATGTACATGAAAGTTATACTTTCTTTGAGGAGGTCGGCATGGAAAAAAACAAGTACTCATACAGTGCAGATAGAGAAAACTCTGTTCTTCCCTCTCGCCTTAGAGATTTGATTTCCAGCGCAAAAGATGTGAAGGCAATTGCAAATCTGCTGAATGTTTCTCCCCAAGCTGTGAACCAGTACAAGCTCGGAATCTCTTACCCCAAAACGGAAAACCTTATCAAAATAGCTGACTATTACGGGATATCCGTTGACTATCTGTTGAACTTAACTGATGTTCCAAATCGTGATACTTCTATTCAAGCTGTAAATGAAGTTACCGGGTTATCCGCTGGGGCAATCGTCAAGCTCCATGATATGAAAGCAAAGAATGATAGCTTATGCGATATCATTTCCGCCATGATCGAAGACAGCTATGCAGAGTTCTTCCTGTCCCTTTTGGAAACGCTCATTTCCTTTGACGGGACAGACACCGGAAAAGACTTTGTCAGCGTTGATATCTGCGGCAAAGAACTTAAACTCTCTGAGGACAATCACTTGAAGGCTGTTCTTCAAACAAAAATGATCGAAAACATCCCACAAGTTGCAATGATGTACAGGAACTTACGGAAGTATGGAGGGAATACAGATGGCGAACGCAGTTGAAAAGACTACCAAAGACGGAAAGCGGTTCTATGAGCTGCGAGCATACTGCTCGGCGAAGAAGCAGTATTACACCACCAGGTGGTATGTGCCGGAGGGCTGGGGATCGCGGTCAATCCAGAGTGAACTCAATACCCAGCTCGTCAACTTCCAGAACGCCGTCAACGCCGGGGAAGTCCTCTCCAAGAAGGAACAGGCAGCAAAGGCGGAGGCGGAGCGGGCCGCTGCGGAAAAGGCCGCTGCGGAGCTGGCGAAGCTCAAAACCGTCAAGCAGTACGCCGATGCCGTATTCATGCCGGATAAGGAACGGAGCATTTCGGAAAACACGCGCCTGTCCTATCGGTCAAACCTGGATAAACACATTCTGCCGAAGCTGGGCAGCGTCCTGATGCAGGATGTAACCCCCGCCATGATCAACGCCCTGCTCTTTGACTTCCAGAAGGATCACAGTTACGGCTCCACCGTCAAACTCTACAATGTGCTGCACGGTCTGTTTGAATCGGCCCTGTTTGATGATACGATCCCGATCTCCCCTATGGCGAGGGTCAAGCGGCCGAAGCAGAAGAAGGACGAGAGGGCCGTTGCGGAGGCGGACAAAGCTCTGTTCGCTGACGAGCTGCTACATGTGCTGGACTGTCTCAAAGACGAGCCGCTGAAATGGCGCTGCTACATCGAGCTGATGGCCGATACCGGAATGAGGCGCGGTGAGTGCTGCGCGGTTCAGTGGGCCGATTTCGATTTCAAAGCCGGGACTGTGACCATCAAGCGCAATCTGCAATACAGCAAAAGCAAAGGCGTATACGAGGCCGCGCCAAAGGGCGGACGCTTCCGGACTGTAGATCTCGGGCCTGATGTAATCACCCTTTTGAAATCCTATCAGCAGGAGCAGGCCAGCAAGCGCCTGTCAAAATGGGTATTCACGCAGGAGGGAGAGGACGCACCCATGTTCCCCCACGCGCCGACGCGGTATTTCCAGAAGTTCGGGGAGCGTTACAATATTCCCGGCTTCCACCCGCATTTGCTCCGGCACACCTCCGCCACATTGAGCCTGACGAATGGCGGTGATGTGAAGAGCGTTGCGGATCGTCTCGGTCATGCCGATCCTGCGGTGCTGCTTCGGGTCTATGCTCACGCAAGCGATGAATCAATACGCCACGCTGGGCAGGCAGCTCGTGAAGCGCTCAAACAGAAGAAAGAAAAGGTAAAGGCGGAGGCGTAAAGCCCCCGCCTTTGAAACTACTAAAAAACTACTATGAGCAAGGTAAAAACTACTATCTGATTTATCGCCCCGCTATATCAATCTATAGCAAGAAAACGCGAAAGGCCCAGTGTTTTCAACGCCTCCGCCGTTCATCCTTTATCAAGCTATAACACGCTATTGTTAGCCCGTATATTTTTGGTAAGGATGAGGTCCCCGGTTCGAATCCGGGTATCAGCTCCAGAAAAACGCCTGATTTTGAAAGAAATCGGGCGTTTTTTGAACTTTTGGAGCCGATTTGTTTTCTGATTGATGCGCTTTCCTACAAATTTTCCTACATTCCTACGCGGAGCTCAATGAGCGCCCCCGGCGAAGGCCAAAATCAGCTCGGCAAGCTCCGGTTTCGCTTCGAGCAGACGGACGATCTGCTCTTTTTTGGCGTCTGTTTTCGGCGCTGGGCTGGCCGCGCGGAAAAACGAGCTCTCCATCAGCCCCGCCACGCGCTTTCGGTTTTCGTCGAAGGTGTGGCTGTACACCTGCGTGACCATGCTCGCCTGCGCGTGCCCGGTATCGCCCTGCACGGCCTTGATGTCGCCGCCGCTGTATTGCAGCTTCATCGAGGTGCTCAGGTGGCGCAGCGAGTGGAACACCACCTTCGGCAGCTCGGCCGCGTCGATCAGCTTGGCAAAGGCCTCGTCGATCAGCCGCCCCTCGGTGGGGCGCCCGTCCGCCTGGGCAATGACCATCTCATAGCCCAGATAGGTGCCATGCAGCGCCGCCTTCTGCTGCTCCTGCTTTGCCTGCAGCTCCCGCAGCGCGAGAGCCACCGAATTTGGGATGTACACCGTGCGGAGGCTGGATTCTGTTTTTGGCAGCTTCAGCACCAGCGAGGTCTTGCAGTTGGGCTTGGTGTCCGGGAACGTGAAGTAGACGTTGCTCCGGCTCACGCCCTCCAGCGCCTCCAGCGAGCTCTTGTCGCAGCGCTTCAGCTCCTGCCGGACCTCGAGCGTCGAGGTGTTGTTTCGCAGCGTGTCCTCAGTGATATGGATATGCTTCCACTGCAGGCCGAGGATCTCCCCCAGCCGCAGGCTGCAGCCGATCGAGAGCAGCATGCAGGTTTTCAGATTCTGATCCTCGCAGCGCGAGATCGCCTCCTGCGCCTGCTCTGGCGTCCATACCTCCCGCCGCTTGACCGGCGGCTTGGGCATCGTGGCGGCCATGGCCGGGTTTTGCTGGATGTAGCCCCAGCGGACCGCCTGGTTCAGCGCCGAGCGGATCGTGCAGTGGCATTTCTCCACGACCGGGTAGGAGATCGTCTTTTCGATATCCTTGTGCCCGGGCAGGACCTTGGCCGGGGTGTTCAGCATGTCTACGTAGAGAGAGTCCAGCACCTTCGGCGTGATATCCTTGACCAGCATGTGCCCGATCGCGGGCTTGATATAGTCCTCGATCCGGTGCTTGGTGACGGAATAGTAGCTGTCGCCCCAGTGTGTAACGCCGTAGGTCTCCACGTATTCGTCCAGAAGCTCACCCATGGTTTTGGGGTGAAGCTTCGCTTTTTTCTCCGGCGGCGCGATGCTTCCGCTGTCCTTGGCGTACTCTATTTGAGCGCAGCGCAGCTTGGCGACCGTTTTGTCAAGGTCGAATTTATCTTTTTGGCTCTTTTAGTCAAAAAAATAATGGCATAGGACTCAGGGTAGTATTTTTGAGGTTTGACTTGTCAAGGGTAGATTCTGAGAATCAGCATGAAATTATAGGGCGGCAGATGGATATTTGCCGCCCTTAAACGTTCCGGGAAATGGGGTGCATCAGTTTTTTCAGTCCCCTACAGCCGCTATAGTTTCTTGATCAATGTCAGCCGGTTTTGTCCGTCCTTGTATTCGTAGCGTACTTCGTCCATGGTCTTCTTTGTCATATAGATGCCGAGGCCGCCGATCTCGCGTTCTTCAGCAGAAAGTGTCACGTCCGGGTCCTTCTTTTTCAGCGGGTCAAAGGGTGTTCCTCTGTCGATGAACGTGATGGCCGCCGTGGTCGGATTCTGGCTGATGGCCAGACGTACCGTGGCGATGCCCTTTCCCGGGGCATAGGCATAATTCGCGATATTGACGAAGATCTCCTCAGCGGCCACGCTGATCTGCATCTGTGTCTTCATCGGGCAGCCCGCCTCTTCCAACTGCTGCTCCAGGAAGGAGAGCAGCTCAGGGAACTTTTCAACCTCCGCCGGAATACTCAACTCTTTACAGATTCCCGTTTTACTCGTGTCCCCCTTGAATTCCAGGCAAAGCATGGTCAGGTCGTCAAACTGCTCCGCCTCCAGAACAAAGCCGTCCACTGCCTTACGAACATTTCGCAGAATGATTTCCGGCGAAGCGGAGGGGTCTTCATTCAGCGCCTTGAGCATCCGATCGGTGCCGAACAGTTCATTTTGAGCGTTTGTCGCCTCCGGTACGCCGTCCGTGTAAAGGAACAGCTTGGAGCTCTTCTGCAGTGTCAGCTCATACTCTTTGTAACGAATGCCGTCCATCGCGCCGATGACAAGGCCGTGCTTATCTTTTAGCAGCTCAAACTGTCCGCCCGCCTGCATCAGCACCGGGTATTCGTGCCCGGCGTTGGCGGCAGTGATTTTCCCTGTTTCGGTATCCAGAATGCCAAACCAGACCGTAACGAACATTTCCTCGCGGTTGTTGGCGCAGATCTGATCGTTGACCGCCTGCAGCACCTGCGCGGGGCTGCGGCCCGTCATGGCGAAGTTTTGCACCAGGATCTTGGAGACCATCATAAAGAGCGCCGCGGGCACGCCCTTGCCGGAGACATCCGCCATCACGAGGCCCAAATGCTTCTCATCAATGAGGAAGAAGTCATAGAAATCGCCGCCGACCTCCTTGGCCGGGTCCATGCTCGCGTAAATGTCGAAATCCGGACGCTCCGGGAAAGCCGGGAAAATATTCGGCAGCATGTCTGCCTGGATGCGGGTCGCCAGCGCCAGTTCCGTGCCGATGCGCTCCTTTTCCGCCGTAATTTTGGTGAGGTTTTCCTCGTACTCTGTCAGGTCCTGCTCCATATCCGCCAGAACGAGGCTCAGATTCTCCACCTCGTCACCGGTGCGGATGTTCAGCATAGCAAAATAGTCAGAACGCGGCTCGCCGTTTTTCTTATCCTGCGCATAATTCTGCGCGGCCTCTGCGATCTCGTTGATCGGCTGCACAAGAGTCTTTTTCATATGTCTGGTGAGAAAATAACCGATCAGTACGGTGGCAATGGCAATGCCAATCGAATATTGGATCAGAAAGCTCTTGAGCCCCTTCCCTACCTCCGCAAGCGACACGTCCGCCAGCACAAAGCCGATGATCTCTCCGGCGTCGTTCCGGAGGGGTACGCCCGCGGTGCAAAGCCATGCGAAGTTGTCTCTCTTACTGAAATAGTGGAGCTTTCCTGTCCCGTCCCAAGACAGGAAGGTATCCAGTTCCTTCTCGCTGACAGGCTCCCAGTCTCCGGGATGGCAGATATGTCCCTCCCGCTCATCCGGATCAACGATGTAGACAAGAGAGGACGTTTCCCTGTCATAGACGGCGAGATAGACGTCGTTGACGTCGCTGGAATCCAAAAACTCCCGCAGCACGGTGCGCAGCAGCTGATAGTCCTCCCCGGAGGAGATTTCGGCATAGTTTGCCCGGTAGGTCTCCGTCCGCGATCCGGCGCGCTCCTCCTGGGACAGACCTCGATACACGGCCATGACATCCCCGACCAGCGTCTCCGTGTCGGCCACCTGCTCTATGACCATCGACGCAGATCGAGAGAGTCCAAAAGCCTCTCCCACATACTGCCCCACCAGCGCATACAGATACAGACCCAGCCCGATCAGCAGCGCGACAAGGCCGAGGACAGCGGAAGCCATTTCAACCGCGTGAAACATGCGCGCTTCCAGAGAGTAATGCTTTCTCTCTACCGCCGTCATTTCTCTTACCGATTTTTCCGGCATGGCGTATCTCCCCCTTCTGCTTTTTCCCGGTCAGCAGGACGCCTGCTCACTCAATCGTCAGGATATCGGAGAATCCAGTAACCTCAAAAATCTCCATGATCGTCTCGCCCACGTGGACGACCTTCATCTCGCCCTGCTTGTTCATGGTCTTCTGGGCAGAGAGCAGCATGCGCAGCCCCGCAGAGGAGATGTACTCCAGCGCCGCCATGTCGATGATCAGCGCAGTTACTCCGTCCAGAGAGGCCTTCAGCTCCTTCTCCAGCTCCGGCGCGGTAACGGTGTCCAGCCGCCCGGTCAGGACAACAGTCAGCTCGGTCTCATGGATGTTCTTTGTGATATTCAGCATGATTTTTCCTCCTAAAGGTGATCGAATGATCGCATGGTTCGTTTTCGGTAAGGGAACGCTTCCTATATCATTTCTTGCTAATGCTTGACCGGATCTGTTTTCCAAACGTGCCGCCCTCGTCGTTGAGGGCGCGGCTGCGTGCGAAGGCCATGGCCGTCACAAACACCGCGTCCAGGTTCTCCTCGCATGTCCGGATGCGGTAAAAGCCCGGAACCGCAAGCTTGCTCACGACGCTGTGCTGCGCGGCGTCCTCCTCGTGGACATACTGACTGCTGGATTCCAGAACAGCGATCTCCTCGCCGTCGCGGGAGACGCGGTAGCGAGGCCAGACGGCGCCGTCCATGCGCTCGGTCTTGACGTCGATCCCGTTTTTCTTCAGGTACTTCCAGATATCCTCCCCGTCCAGCTCAAAGGTGAAGTTACTGTCCAGAAGGAAGGAATTATACTCCGATTCCTCCTCATGCCCCACCAGATGCGCCGTGGTGCGGCCATGCTCATGGTCGATAAAATCAAAGCCGTAGGGCGAGGTGAGACTGAACTTCGTCATCTTCGCCTCATACAGCACCCGGCGCTGCCTGTCCTCGATGCGGTGGCCGATCTTCGCCGTGCCCGTATCCGACAGGAAGTAGAGCTCGCGCTCCTCGCCCTGCACAGAGGGGGCGAGACCGGCGCCGCCGTGCAGCGCCCGCTGCTCCTCCAGCTGCTGCAGCCCCCGCTTTTTCTGAACGCTGGACCAGACCAGCACGGCCAGCATCACGGCGCCAACGACTATGAAATAGATGCCCACGCCGCTTCCGTCGTGAACGACCGCCGGGTCATTGGGATCGTACAGAACGGGGATGGTCTTGCCGACCTTATAGGAGCCGCTGCCGGTATCCAGCTCGCCGGTATAGGTCTTCCCATCCACGGTATACTCCACCGTGGGGAAGTAAACGGTGCTGTCGTCGCTGCTGTCTTCACGCAGCGCCACGATGGTGCCCGTCGTCTTTACAAAGCCCTGCGAGCGGAAAAAGGTGAGATAGATCCCCGCCGCAAGGGCGATCACCGCCAGCACGGCGGCAAGGATTTTCAGTTTCGGTCCTCGTAATGAAATCATAATGTCCTCCTGTATCGTTATGGCTTGCCCTGGATCTCGGCGCCGCCCTCGTCGCGCCGTATCAGTCGATATGCGTCCCCTTGTGCCAGCCGCCGACGGACCGGGCGTTCCGAAAACCCAGGCGATAGGCATGCCAGGTCGCCTGGTCGGCCACGGTTCCAAAGCTGCAGATAAAAAACAGCCTCGTATCCGGGTCTTTGTTTCTGAGATAATCGTCCAGCTCCTCGGGATCGACGGCGGCGGTGCAGGGGATCGGCCCCTCGGCAAGGCGCCGGTGCTGCGGGCGGACGTCGATCAGCTCGCCGCCCTTGGCGAGGGCCTCCTTCACAAAGCTCAGCGACACCCGGATCCGGTCAGCGGTGGTCAGAGAGAAGGTTTCGGTTTCTCCGCTTTCATAGGTGAAGGTCATCCGGTGATCCTCATAGGCCGCGTCCGTCACCGTTCGATCCGTCAGATGCAGGATCTTCACGCATTTCGGGCATTCCGGAAGGATCGCCACGTCCCCGCCGGCACTGACCAGCAGGAGCTGATCCATGCAGGGCTCGAAAAAGAGCTTCACGGCGCCGCCCTTCGGCAGCCGCCCCTTTTCCTCCCAATAGTGCTGCTCTGTCAGATTCACAGGAGTCCAAAGCTCTCCCGTCAGAGAGGAATAGAGCGTCGCCTGCCCGTCGTCCGTTGTGCCGGCAGCATAAAAGTCATCCCGAGCGTAAAGGATATCCTGAAAGGTACAGGGCGCAAACTCCCCGGCAAAGCGTTCGTTAAAGCCAAGCGCCTGCCACTGCTCGTTCTTATTGACGCACAGATCGCCATCCTCGGCAAGCGTGAGCTTTCTCCCTGTGACCGGATTTTCGCTAATTCTGTTCATGGCCTGCTTCTTTCGTCAAAACGTCCTTCCCGGCCTATTTGAGCATCGTGACAGCTGCTGCGCAATAACCGCACAGATCCCCGTTGTCCGCACAGCACGCGGCAGCAGCGGCAGCCTTTCCCTGGGTCTGGAGGATCCTTTTGTATTCGGGCGCTTTTCCGGAATTTACGATCCTGTTGATAAGGTCTTGCAGAAGGCCGCCTCCGCTGACCTGCTCCAGCTTGTCGAAGTCCAGTTCCATATCCATTTCCTTGCTCATGGTGTATTCCTCCTTGTCTGTGTCTTCGTCTCTCCTATGTCTGCTTCTTTCATCAGCGCGGGAATGAGGCGGAAGGGCTCCGTTCCCGCTTGCTTTTCCATGATTGCCCGGATGCGCTCCAGGGCGGCGCAGACCGCCCCGGTCAGCGCTTCCGGTGTGTCCGTGTAGTTTCCCAGCCGTCCGCCGGTATAGCGTCCGTCCCGGATGCCGAGAAAGCGCTTCTCCGTCTCCGGGTCAAAGCGCCCGTAGGCGGCGATGAGTCCCACCGCGTCGGCCGCCAGCTCGTCCCGGATGGGGGCGACGTCGCCGGGGCATAGCCTGCGGCAGATCACATGGGTCAGCTCGTGATAGCGGCGGATGGTGTCGGAATGGCCGAGCCATTCTTCCTCCGTTTCGCCCACAGCGGCGGCGTCCACATGGCTGTACGGTCCCCGGGAGAGCACCACCAGCATATCGACATAGTTCTCCCGGACGGCGGTGAAGCGTTTGAATTCCGCCGCGCGTTCTTCCTCCGGGAAGAGCGCCAGATGGGCGTGGATGCGCGGCCAGTTGAACAGCGTCAGCATGGCCGCGCCCTGGCTTGCAGGGATCGGGGTCAAAGGCCCGTCCTTGGCCGCCATCAGGCTGCGCAGCGCCAGCTCAAAATCCTGCCGATTGCCCAGCGTGACCACCCGGACGCTTCCCGCCGGGGTCTCCGCGAGCTCTTCCCGATCGGCGGGATCGCCCCGGTAGTGAACCAGGCTCTTCGTCTCCGGCTCCTCGCCCCGCAGAACGACACGGCGATAAGCCTCCTGGCTGTCCGTATCCGGATTCAGGTAAAGCTGGAGGTAATCAGCGGCAAGCGTTTCCATGAGCTTCGTCATAAGATTCTTCCTGTCCTCATGCTCACCAGGGGGGAGCGTAGATTTCTCAGACGCCTAAGGCAATACAAACCGTCTTTTTTCTGACCTCACCGCAATATCTGCACTGAAGGACGTCATTGCCGCTGCCCGTCATGAAGCAAATATCCCGTTCCTTTACGATCGCGCTCTTTCTCTTGCACTGATAGCAGATATCCGTAGGCAGATTGGTGTATTCGATGTTGCACAGATCGCAGCCACCGTCGGTCCCCCAGCAGTCGCTGCCCTCTTCCACCGTCGCCGCGCAGCCTTCACTCATCCAGTCGCGGCCTCCGGCCACGTCTTCCAGTTCGTCCAGGCTCAGCTCCATGCCGTCCTGGGCGCGGCGCTGCTGCACCTGCTCCCAGACCTCCTGCGCGGGCAGGTCCTCCCGGCCGCCCGCTTTCAGAAGCTCAGTCACTTCCTCCTGGCTGTCCGCCAGCAGCAGCTTGCTGTAAAGTTCTTTGGATAATTTTGCCATGGTTTTTCCTCCTGTAAGATTTTTATGGGTTTCCCCACCGCGCCGGGTGTCCGGCGCAGTCGGGGGCAGTAAAGAGATTAAGCGCCCAGAAGAAAACACGGACCTCTTTTTTCTTCAACGGTTCCACAATACCTGCAGGTATAGGTGTAAGTTGATATATTCATACACGATGATGCGACTCGTGCACTCAGTTTGCCGCATTTCGGACAATTGTCGGTCGGAAGATTGGTGTACTCGATGTTGCACAGATCGCAGCCGCCGTCGGTTCCCCAGCAGTCGCTGCCGGGCTCCACCGTCGCCGCGCAGCCTTCCTGCATCCAGTCGCGGCCTCCGGCCACGTCCGCCAGCTCGTCCAGGCTCAGCTCCATGCCGTCCTGGGCGCGGCGCTGCTGCACCTTCTCCCAGACCTCCTGCGCGGGCACGTCCTCCCGGCCGCCCGCCTTGAGCAGCGCGGTCACTTCCTCCTGGCTGTCCGCAAGCAGCAGCTTGCTGTAAAGTTCTTTGGATAATTCTGCCATGGTTTTTTCCTCCTGTTATTGATTTTTTATGCCTGAAGCCGGCCAAGTTGGCGCAGCAGAGCATCTTTTTTGGCTTTCCACCCGCCCTTGAAATAGCGGCAGGTGTCCAGATCCACGGACAGGTAGTCCGTAGGGTGGTCCCGGACGGCGAGAGCCCGGCAGCCGCCGCAGCAGTCGGTCCTGTATTCGCAGGCGGCGCAGTCCGGGTTGTGCTCCATGAAGTCGCCGATCCGGGCGGAGGTGATGGTCATATAGGTGGACTGCCCGTCCAGGATCTCCTCCAGGGGCGTTTCCAGCATGTTGGGGAACTGTTCCTCGATGGGGCCGCCCACCATGGACATGCAGGGCAGGACGTTCCCCTTGGGGCTGACATAGATGCCCCGGCGCACATGGGCGCACATGAGGACCCTGCCGAAATATTCCTCCTTGATATCCTTCTCAAACCAGGACGAGACGGAATCCGAAGGCTTGTCGTAATCGAAGAAGCCCTCCAGGATCAGGCTCAGCGGCGCGCCGTCGGCGAAGAAATGGGGAACGTAATCCAGGTAGGTCTGATAGACCTCGTCCCGGCTGAGGAAGTGCTCCGTCTCGTTCCTCCACTCCCCCAGAGGAGAGGCGTTGCCCACCTTCATGCTCCGCACGCCCAAAGAAGCCATGAGGTTCACGGATTGACGGATGCAGCCGGCGCTCTCCCGGCAGATGACCATGGAGACCGAGGTGGGAATACCCCGGTCCTGACAGCGCTTTAAGGCGTCCAGCACCGTCTTCTCCGCGCCGGGGATGCCGCGCATCCAGTCGTGATGCCCCACGCCGTCGAAGCTGAACTGGATGGAGGGCCTTATCCCGCGCGTCTCCAGCTTGTCCAGGAAGTCATCCGTGACAAGCAAGCCGTTGGAGTACAGCGTGGTGATCGTCAATCCCCGCTCGAGGATCGCGTCCACCAGCTTCCAGAAGTCCCTGCGGACCATGGGCTCGCCGCCCGTGATCTGCAGATTGCGCACGCCGCAGCGCTCAAAGGCGTCCAGCATGGTCATGAGCTGATCCCAGGTGGGTTCGCCCTGGGCCGCGTGGGGCGCGGACATGAAGCAGTGGCGGCAGCGGTAGTTGCAGCGCCCGGTGATCGACCACTGGACGTACTCCTTGAAGCGGGCAGGATAGAAGCGGTATTCCTGCTCGGGGAGCAGGCTCTTTTGCCCGTCGCAGGGGCGGATATAGCCCATTCTTTCCCATTCTTCAAGCATTTTCTGCTGTTCTGCGGTCAGCGTGTCCCAGTCAAGGGGCGTATGTCCGTCGCAGCTCAGGAGCAGCTTAAACTCCGGCTTTTTGAAAAACTCCGTCTGCGCGAAGTCCAGCGCCTGCAGCGCGTAGGGAAGGAGCTTCCAGCCCCGCAGGGCGTATTCTTCCGAAAGAATGTAGTATCTGATCACTTTGTTGTTCCTCTGTCTGTTTTTTCTCTCCGCACTGCCGCATCAGCCCCTTTTTTCGGGATCCAAAGGCGCCCGGGAAGCGTCCAGCAGCAGGTAGAATTTTGCGCTCGTGCGCCTGCCCTCCCGCCACTTGGCCTTGGTGCCGCAGGGGAAGCAGTGGTGGAAGCTCAGTTCGATCCCGCCGTCCGGCATCCGGAACCCCCGTCGGGCGGAAAAGAGGCAGGGCTCCAGCAGGCGCCAGCGCCCGTCG
>JAILOS010000068.1 GCA_024690695.1 Oscillospiraceae bacterium | reverse complement strand
CAGCACGTCGGTCATCTCGTTGCCGCGCTCGCCGCAGCCGATGTAGACCACGATGTCCACGTCCGACCACTTGGCGAGCTGGTGCTGCACGACCGTCTTGCCCGAGCCGAAGGGGCCGGGGACGGCGGCGGTGCCGCCCTTCGCGATCGGGAACATCGTGTCGATGATGCGCTGGCCGCTGTTCATCGGGCGGCTCGGCACGTATTTTCTGGCGTAGGGGCGGGCGATGCGGACGGGCCAGCGCTGCATCATGCTCAGCTCGTGCTCGACGCCCTTCGCGTCCTTCAGCACGGCGACCGTCTCGGTCACGGTGTAGTCGCCGCTTGCGATGCGCACGATCTCGCCGGACAGGCCGACGGGGACCATGATCTTGTGCAGGATCGCGCTGGTCTCCTGCACGGTGCCGATCACGTCGCCGGCGACGAGCTTGTCGCCGGGGCGGGCGACGGCCTTGAAGTCCCACTTTTTGCTGCGGTTGAGCGCGGGCACGTCGATGCCGCGGGTGATGTTGTCGCCCGCCTGCGCGCGCACCTCGGGCAGCGGGCGCTGGATGCCGTCGTAGATATTGTTGAGCATGCCGGGTCCGAGCTCCACGGACATGGGCATGCCGGTCGTCACGACCCGGGCGCCGGGGCCGAGGCCGGAGGTCTCTTCATAGACCTGAATGGAAGCCCGGTCGCCGGTCATGTTCAGGATCTCGCCGATCAGGTGCTGAGAGCCCACGCGCACGACGTCGGAGACGTTGGCGTCGGCCAGACCCTCGGCCACGACAAGCGGGCCGGATACCTTGGTAATTGTTCCGCTCATGGTTCAATCTTCCTCTCAATCAATCGTAATTCGCGTTCAGTCGCCCAGGATGTTCGTGCCGACGGCACGCTCCACGGCGGCGCGGAGCGCCGTCTGCCCGAGGCCGATACTGCCCTCGCGGCCGGGGATCAGGATCACGGCCGGCTTGGGCTGGTCTTTGAAGCGGGCGATCTCGTGCTCGAGCTCGGCCGCCAGGTTCTCCTCGATGTAGATGATGGCGTAGTCCTCGCTCTCGCGCGTCAGCCGGCGCAGGATCGGCCCGGCCTCCGCCGCGTTCGCGGCGGGGTAAGTCTCCAGGCCGAGGGCCTTGAAGCCCATCACGGTCTCGCGACCGCCGATCACAGCGATTTTAAGCATACAGATCACGCAGCCTTTCCCGGATCGTCTGCGGGGCGATGCCCGCGAGCTTGCCCGTCAGGATCATGCGCACCGCGGTGATCTCGGTCTCCACGGCGGCCAGATACGCCGCGACGGGCTCGACGCCGAAGCTCGTCAGCTTCGCGCTCTTGAGATAACGCATCACGGCGTTGTCGCAGGCGAGCTCAAAGGCGGTCATGCCGCCGCCCTCGACCGCCGCGGCCCCGAGCGAGGCCGCCTCCGCCAGCGGAGAGCCGGCGAACAGGGACGCGAGCCCCTCGGCGCCGACGCCCGGAAAGCGTCCGGCGTCCACGCGGCCGCCGGGAACCAGCGCGTCGCGCAGGAAGTCGGCGTTTTTGCCCATGCGGAGCGTGCGCACCGCGCTTCGGAGGTTGGTGCTGTCGGCCAGCACGGCGACGTAGCCGCGCAGGAACGCGCAGCCCGAAGCCCCGGCCAGCTCGCCCAGCTCCTCAAAGCAGGCGCGGTCCAGGGAAAAGTCCAGCAGCTGGGGGTTGCCCGTGCGGGCGAGCAGCTCCTTGCCCCCGGCGAGCGCGGCGGCCAGCCGCTCCGGCAGCTCGTTCGCGCGTTCCTCCCGGTAGGCCTCCAGCAGCTTCCCGGGCGCGACGCGCCCGGCGCCGCTGAGGATCGGCGCGGGATCGAGCCCCATCGCCTCCGCCTTGAGCAGGGCCTTCGCGTTGTGGTAATCGTAGCGCAGCCGGAACAGGTCCAGCAGCGTCCGGTCGGGCAGCTGACGCTCGAGCTCGCGGAAGATCTCCGCGCGGCGCTGCGACAGGCTCGCGTCGATCTGCGCGGCGTTGAGCTGGGACATATCCTCATAGCCGCAGTCGGTCAGCAGCTTGGCGCTCTCGGCAAAGGAGGGCGCGTCCAGCAGACGCTCGGCCTTGTCGCGGCTGAGCATCCGGGTCTCTCTGGCCCGGAGCGTCGCGGACAGGAACAGATAGTCTTCTCTCTTCGCAGTCAATGGCTTTCCTCCCGCCTCGGGCTCAGTCGAAGAGCACCGCTGCCAGCTCCGCGGACATCCCGCCGCGCTGGAGCTCCACCAGAAGCTCCGCGGTGCAGTTGGTTTCAATGGCGCCGCGGCGGACGAGCAGGCCGCCCGCGAAGTCGCCGACGTCCCCGCTCAGCGTGAGCGCGGCCTTCCTGCCCTCGGCCGCGAGCCGGTCGTTGGCGGCCTTCACGGCCTTTTCACCGACGGCGGCGCGGTCGCGCGAATTGAAGACGAGCTCCTCCTCGCCGGTCACGGAAGCCTCGGCCGCGAGGCGCGCCAGCAGCGATACGTACTCCGCCTCGGGCAGCGACACGAGCTTCCGGCAGGCCAGCTCGAAGCTGCGGGACACCATCTCCTGCTTGAGCGCAAGCAGGCTCTTGCGCGCTTCCATCTGGGAGATGCGCTCCATGCTGTCCACCCGGTCCTCGCAGGCGCGGGTGCCGGCCAGGAAGCGTTCGTTGTAGCGCGCTTTGGCCTGCGCCTCGAAATCGGCGCGGATGGCGGCGCATTTGTCCGCGGCCTGAGAAAGGATCGCCCCGGACTGCGCTTCGGCGTCGGCCCGGATATGTGCGATGATGTTTTCAGTGCCTTTCATAGACCCTCCTGTCCGCCGATCAGAAGTTGATGGCGCCGAGCATCAGGAAGGAGGCCAGCATGCAGAGGATGGCGTAAAACTCGACGACGATGCACATGATAAGGCCCTTGGACCAGTCGTCGGGCTTCTTGGCGAGGATGTTGACGGAGGCCGCGGCGACCTTGCCCTGCGCGATGGCGGACAGCAGACCGCCGATGGCGATGGGCAGGCAGGCCGAGAGGATCTGCAGGCCCTGCGCGACGCTGATGCCGGGGGCTGCGGCGACCTTGCCGTAGGCGAGGAAGAAGATGACGAAGCCGTACAGGCCCTGGGTGCCGGGGATGACCTGCAGGATCATGACCTTGCCGGACTTGGAGGGGTCTTCGGAAACGAGACCCGCTCCGGCCTCACCGGCGATGCCGGTGCCCTTGGCCGAGCCGATGCAGGCGAGGGCCGCGGCCAGCGCCGCGCCGAGCAGACCGAGTGCCATACCGCCGAAAGATTCGATGAAATTCATGTTTGTGTCCTCCTGTATTCAAATTAAAAATTGATACCTTATAGGCTCCCCTGCAAGGGGAGCTGTCAGCGAAGCCGACCGAGGGGTCTCCCCCGTGAGGGGAGGCGGCGTTTTTTATTTCGCCTTCACGTAGGTCTGGCTGTAGCCGAGCGGGCGGAAGGGCTTTCCGCCGTCGGTGTAGAATTTGCCGAAGAACTCAAGGCACTGCAGACGCAGGTCGTGCACGTAGCAGCCCAGCAGGTTCAGCGCGAAGTTCATCGTGTGGCCCAGCACGAAGATGATGAGGAAGGCGATCACCGTGACCGCGTTGACGCCGTTGCTCTGCGCGGGCATGACGGCGACGGTGTTGAACACCTTGCCGACGACGCCGCCGGCCAGCATCAGCGCCATGATACGCGAATAGCTCAGCACGTCGCCGAACCAGCCCGTGGCCGTGTTGTAGATGCAGCCGAAGGCCGCCGTCACCTTGCCGAAGCCCTTCGCGTGGCGCCCGGCGCCGAACAGCAGCGCCGCCGCGCCGAGGATCAGGATCACGAGGCCGACGGTCTGCAGCGCGCCGCTGTGCAGCAGCAGCATATCCAGCGCCAGCAGCAGCGCGCCGACGAGGATCACCCAGAGCGAGCCCTCCTCAAACAGCGCGTCGCCCTTGTTGCCGGCCTTCCACTTCTGCGCGAAGGACACGGCCATGCCGGTGTTCAGATGCAGCAGGCCCAGCACCATCGAGCCGTAGAGCACCAGGGTGCTGTCGGTCTCGGGGCTGAACAGATGCCACAGGCCCGGCCAGGTGCTCTGCGGGTTCAGGATATGGACGACCTGATACGGGACGTCGCTGAAGAACGCGCCGGTCAGAACGCCCATCGCGAAGGTCGCGACGCCGCCGTACAGCAGCAGCTGGCAGAAGACGCGCGAGCCGCCGTCGGGCTTCATCTTCGCAAAGGCCACCAGCGCCGCGGCGATCATGATGAGTCCGTAGCCCATGTCGGCCATCATCAGCCCGAAGAACAGGATAAAGAAGGGCGCCATCAGCGGGTTCGGGTCCACGGTGCCGTAGGCCGGCAGGCTGTACATGTTCGTGACCATGTTCAGCGAATTGGTGAATTTGTTGTTTTTCAGCAGAACGGGGACCTCGGGGTAGTCCTCCTCGGGCGGGTCCTCGGTCTCCCAGGCGCAGCCGAAGCGCTCGAACACCCGGGCGAGCTCCTCTTCCCGCTCGGCGGGAACCCAGCCCTGCAGCAGCAGGACGCTGTCGGTCGCGCAGAGCTTCTCGCGGGTCTCGGCCAGGGAGACGCGGGTCTCCGCCGCGTCGCTCGCGAGCTTGAGCGCATCCCGCTCGCCGGCGAGCGCGCCGATCGCGAGCTCGCATTCGTCCTTTTCCGCCGCCAGCTCCTTGAGCCGCTTTTCGGCGCCGAGGACGTTCTCCTCCGCCGTGCCGCTCAGGCCGCTGAAGGACAGCGGCGCGAAGCCGAGCGGGCGGAGCGCCTCGACCGCCGCGGCCGTCTGATCGCGGCTGCTGAGCAGCAGCAGATAGCGCTGCGAGCGGTCCTCGGAGATCGGGAAAAGCTCCGCCTCGTCGGCGCCCGCCGCGAGCAGCTCGTCCGCCTTCTGCGGATCGGAGCGCAGCGGCATCGAGCCGAGCGTGACGGCGCTGGTCTTCGTGCCCTCCGTTTCCAGCGGCAGATCCAGCTTCCGCCAGGGCGTCAGCGCCTCGATCTGGCTGCGGCAGCGGCTCTCCTCGGCGCCGATGCGCCGGATGCGGTCGCTCAGCTCGCGCAGCTTCCCGGCGACCTCCAGCGCGTGCGCGAAGGCCTCGTCCTGCAGCAGGCGCTCGCCCGAAACCTCGGGCTTCGGCGCAAGCAGCGGGGACTTCGCCGGCACGTAGCGGCCGAGCACCGTCAGCGCCGCCTGCAGCGCCTGATAATCGGAGCGGCAGGCCGTCACGTTTCCGCTTTCGCGCCGCACGAGCGAGGCGAAGGCCTCGTCCTGCAGCTCCCGCGGCTCGCTGATCTCCACGCAGCCGTGCCGGAGAAGCTCGCGCAGCAGCTCGTCTCTTTCGGACCGGACAGCCATCAGCCGAAGCCTTTTCATTTTTACAATGGCCATCTCAGTCGTTCACGATCCTTTCCACCACGAGAGACGCCGCCCGGTCCAGCCGGGCCTCCGCTCTGGCGCGCAGAGCCGCCTTTTTGTTTTCCAGCTCCGCCGACAGACCGGCCGCCTTCTTCATGGCCTCCTCGTCCGCCTTCCGGCGCAGCTCCGCCAACGCGCTGTCTGCCTTGTCGCCGGCGGCTTCCACCGCGGCCCTGCCCGCAGCCTGCGCGTCGCTGACCATCTGTCTGGCCTTCGCTTCCGCCTCGGCGACGGCAGCTTTGGCCTCGGCTTCCGCCTGCACGACGCTGTTTATCGCTTCAAATGACATTGGCACACCCCCTCCGATTTCTTTCCTTCATCCGGTTTCTCTGCCGGACGATAAAATAACAGAATAATTGTACCGCATCGCGCCCTTTTGTGCAAGTCAATCCTCGCGTTTTTCTTTGTCAAATTCGCAACACGCGCTTCTTCCCGCCCCGAGAAAGGAAAACCGCCGCCCCGGGAACAGCCGGAAGCTGTCCCGGGACGGCGCTCGTCTTCTCTTGTCAGTCCTCGTATACGAAGCTCAGGCGGAAGCAGGGCCTGTCGGAGCTCCCCTCCAGATACCAGCGCGGGCCGTCGTTTCCCCAGCGGAGCTTCAGCCGCTCGCCGAAGCGGGCTTCGGCCGCGTACTCGCTGCTGACGGACAGCAGGCGCTTTCCCTCCGACGCGGGCGGGAGCCGATCCTCGGCCAGATCAAAGTAGCGGGTGTTGTTCATGTGCCCGTTGAGGTCGACGTAGCTGTAGGGCACGGTGAAATCCGCCTCCTGCGGACAGTCCGGGCGCCGGAGCCTGCCGGGCAGCGGGATCTCCAGCCCGGTCGTCACGCCCGGGATCTCCACGCCCCAGTCCTCCGGAAAAACCATCCCGCGCGTCTGCTCGTCGACCAGCATCCACAGGGCGCTGGCGCTGACGAGGGTCTCCCCTTCCGGCGTCGCAAGCCGGTACTGCCGCGGGAAAAAGACGTGCATCATCTCCCCCGGCCAGGACGAGAGAATAACGCGCTCGTCATACGCGGGCATGCGCGCGATCTCGCAGCGCTGCATCGTCACGACCCACAGCAGGCCCTTGTCGAGCGTCTTGTCCCGGCCCATGCCGAGCTGCTCGGTATGCCGGATCGAGGCCTCCTGCAGCAGCTCGAACAGCCGCGACAGGCGGAGCCTCCGGTACAGATCGACGTCCTTGCTGCGCAGCAGGATCTCCTGCTCCAGAACGCTCATTTCTTCTCGAGCGCCTTCGTCACCGCGTCGGCCACGTCGCCGAGCGTGGCCATCTTGCTCCACTGGCGCTGCGGGATCTTGATGCCGAAGAGCGCCTCCAGCTTGCAGATGACGAGGATGAAGCCCATGGAGTCTATCGCCGTCTCGGTGTTGACGACGGTGTCCTCCTTCAGCTCCATGCCGCGCAGGTCCGGGAAGCTGTCGAGGATAACGGTCTTGATTTTTTCAATGATCTCCTGTCTGTTCATAGCTTTTACCTCTCTATTCTCTGCTGGAGCTCCCAGCGCATGATTTTTCCTGTCGCCGTGCGCGGCAGCGGGCCCTTTACGAAAACAACGCCGGTGAGATGCTGGCCGCGGGGGCGCTCCTCCATCACGGGGCGGAGCCTGGCGAGCAGCTCTCTCTCCGAGCCCTCGCCGGCGAAGACCAGGACCGGACGTCCGCCGCGCAGCGCCACGGCGAGCTCCTGCGTGCCGAGGACGGCGGCGAGCTGCCCTTCGTACTCCGGCAGGAAGAGCTTCGTGCCGTCCGCCAGCACGAGCATGTCCTTCTTGCGCCCGGTGATGTGCAGCCGCCCCTCGACGTCAAAGCGGCCGAGGTCGCCGGTGTGGAAAACGCCGTTTTGCAGCACGGCCGCCGTCGCGTCCGGGCGCTTGTAGTAGCCCTGCATCATGCAGGTCGGCGCGCTGATGAGGATCTCGCCGTCCGGCGCGAGCGTGATCTCGTCGTCCGGGCAGATCTCCATCGCGAAGGGGTCGCCCCGGACGCTGATCGCGACGCCCGAGCTCGTCTCCGTCAGCCCGTAGCCGAAGCTGACGCGCAGGCCCATCGCCGCGGCCGCGCCGAGCAGCGCCGCCGGGCAGTCGCCCGCGCCGACCAGCACGAGCTTCAGGCCGGGGTTGACCAGCCGCCGCTGCAGCAGGAAGCCCAGCAGCAGCGGAACGACGGACACCGCCGTCGGCTCGAAATACGCGCAGTCGTCCGCGTAATGGCGCGCGCCGCGGCCGAGCGCCACGCTCGCCCCGCAGCTCAGGCCCCAAAGGAGGCCGCACACAAAGCCGAACACGTGGGCCAGCGGCAGCAGGCACAGCAGCCTGTCCTCCGGCTGCAGCGGCAGCTTCTGCCCGCCGTTCCAGGCGCTGGCGCAGAGGCTTTTTTCCGTGAGCACGACGGCCTTGGAGCGCTCCGTCGTCCCGGAGGTGAAGAAGAGGATCTTCCCCGCTCCGTCCGTGACGCCGCCGCCGAGCGCGCCCGAAAGCTCCTCGCAGAGCTCTTCGTCTCCCCAGAGGAGATCGACGTCCGTGTACGCCAGCAGCGCGCGCAGCTGCTCCGCCGGGATATTCTCATCCAGCATCACGACCTGCAGCCCGGCCGCGGCGGCCCCGAAGACCGCGACGACGCAGTCCCGGCTCCCGTCGGCCAGAACGCCGAGGCAGGTCCTGCCGCTTGCGCGGTATTCCTCCGCCTTCCGGCGCGTCTGCGCCAGCAGCTCCCGGTAGCTCCAGGTCTGTTTTTCCCCTTTCCCGTCCTCGAAAACGAGCGCGGGCGCCTCCGGCGTCTTCTCCGCCCAGAAGCCCAGCAGCTCGTCAAAGCGCTGAAATTTCATGCCGCACCTCCGTTTTTCCGTTCTTCCGTGAAAAGTATACCATAGCGCCCCTTTCTTGCAAAGGAATTTTTTTCGATTTAGAAAAAAGTCGTGCAATTTCGGCTCTTTTGCTGTATAATGATTTTATCGACACCTGCGGTCGTAATTCACGATTCTATGCTGGAGGTAAAGACATGGACAAAAACATTCGCATCGCCATCATCGGCGGCGGCCCCGCCGGCCTGTCCGCCGGTATGTACCTGGAGCAGAAGGGCTATGAAAACTACGTGATCTTTGAGCGCAACGATCGCGTGGGCGGCAAGTGCTGGAGCCCCCACTACAACGGACGCCGCTACGAAATGGGCGCCATCATGGGCGTTCCCTCGTACTACGCCGTCGAAGACGTGGAGAAGTTCTGCGGCATCACCCACGACGGCCCGAAGCTCAACCGCAACTACAAGGACAGTCAGGGCAACGTGATCGAACCCTTTGCCCGCACCCTCGGCAACATCATCAAGAACCCCTGGATGCTGAAGATGAAGGGTCAACTCAAGAAGTTCGGCGAGCTGCTAGAGACCAAGTACAAGGGCTACGACGTCAACGGACACCGCGGCGTCGCCGAGGGCCGCTACGACGGCTTCGCCGTCACGCCGGGCCGCGAGAAGATCGAGGGCGAGAACCCCAACCTGAAGGATCTCGCGATGCCCTTCAAGGATTTCTGCGAGATGAACGGCGTTCCCCTGGTGCAGAAGATCTGGATCGGGCCCTTTACCTCCTTCGGCTACGTCTATTTTGACGAGATCCCCGCGGCCTACGTGCTGAAGTACCTCGACTTCCAGACCTGCATGAACTTCGTCAAGGTCAACCTCTGGACCTGGAAGGAAGGCACCCAGTACATTTGGGAGCAGCTCAACGACCACCTGAAGAACCCCGCCCGCCTCAACAGCGCGATCGAGAAGGTCGAGCGCAAGGACGGCAAGGTCTTCGTCACCGTCAACGGCAAGGTCGAGGAGTTCGACAAGATCATCGTCACCGCCCCGCTGCACATCCCCGGCACGCGCGCCGACGGACAGAAGGGCATGGACGAGTACTTCGACGTGCGTCCGGACGAGAAGGAGCTCTTCTCCAAGATCGACTACGAGCGCTACGACGTGCAGGCCGTGCTCACGAAGCCCGAGAACCATCCGGAGATCTCCTACTACGTCTTCGACAACATGGTTCCCGAGAAGCTGGGTCACCTGATGGTCTACTACCGCCGCTGGAAGGACCAGATCGACCAGGTCATCACCACCTACGCGCTGCGCAAGCACAAGAACATGGCGGAGATCCCCTACGAGAAGTGCCGCGAGATGGTCCAGGAGGATCTGAAGATCATGCACAACCCTGCCGAGGAAGTCATCAACGAGTGGAGCGTGTACTACTTCCCGCACGTCTTCTCCGAGGACTACGCCGCCGGCTGGTACGACAAGGTCGAGGCCATGCAGGGCAAGTACGACACCTACTATGCCGGCGAAGTGATGAGCTTCGGCGACATGGACGAGACGGCCGAGTACTCCCGCGAGCTGGTCGAGAGATTCTTCTGAGTCAAAACAGGATTGGGGCCGGTTCCCGCCGGCCCCGTTTTTGAAAGGAAAGAGGCATGAAATTCTACAAAGACCACTATGACGTCGTCATCATCGGCGGCGCGCTGGCCGGCATGTCCGCCTGCCTGCAGCTGCAGGCCTGGGGCATCAAGGATATCCTGATCCTCGAAAAGCACAACATGCCCGGCGGCCTCGCCACCGACTTCGTGCGCAACGGCTTCGAGATCGAGGCGACGCTGCACGAAATGATGTCCATCGGCCGGCCCGGCAAGCGCCTGAAGGTCGGTCAGTTCTTCGACGACATGGGCGTGGATATCGACTGGCTGCCCGTCCACGAGTGCTACCGCGTCGCGCTGCCGAATTCCGGCATCGACAAGATCCTGCACCACGACTACGACGAGAGCTACACGACCGTCGCCCGGGAGATCGACGAGGAATGCCCCGGCACCTACGAGAAGGTGCACGAGCTGATGCTGCTGTGCCGCCGCGTGTACGACAGCATGAACTACCTGTCCACGCACCAGATGTCCAAGCCCATGATGCTCCTGAAGCATCCGGATTTCGTCAAGACCGTCGGCTACTCCGCGACCGAGGTCATCAACACCTTCAACCTGCCCAAAAAGGCCGTCGAGATGCTGACGCCGTACTGGATCTACGTCGGCAACCGCATGGACGACCTGCCCTTCACGATCTACGCCTTCCTGATGGCCGACTACTTCACCGGCTCCTACGTCTGCAAAGGCTTCAGCCATGAGATGAGCATGAAGATGCAGGCCAAGTGCGAGGAAAACGGTGCGCAGTACGAGTTCGACCAGGAGGTCGAAAAGATCCTGGTCAAGGACGGCAAGGTCTACGGCGTGCGCACCCGCCGCGGCGACGAGATCCACTGCGACTACGTCATCTCCGGCCCCTACCCCAACAAGGTCTACAGCCAGATGATCGAGCCGCTGAGCGAGGTCCCCGAGGGCGCGATCCGCATGATCAACAACCGCAAGCTCTCCGTCGTCCCCGTGTC
>JAILOS010000067.1 GCA_024690695.1 Oscillospiraceae bacterium | reverse complement strand
CGAGTCCGGGGCGGACGACTACGTGACCAAGCCCTTTGACATCCTGGAGCTGAAGGCCCGGGTGCGGGCCCTGCTGCGCCGGGCGTCCATGACCGCCTCCGGCAGCGAGAGCGGGAGCGTCCTGCAGCGCGGTGGCGGAGCCCTGGGCTCCCGGCGCGGAGAGGCCGGCCCGGCGCAGCAGGGCCCGGACCCGAGCCTTCAGCACCATGATGTCAAAGGGCTTGGTCACGTAGTCGTCCGCCCCGGACTCGAAGCCCATCAGCAGATCGGCCCCCTCGCTGCGGGCCGTGAGCATGATGATCGGCACGGTGGAGAAGCTGCGGATCTCCTGGCAGGCCTGCAGCCCGTCCTTCTTCGGCATCATCAGGTCGAGGATGATCAGATCGTAGTTCCCGCTGCGGGCCATTTCCACGGCCTCCTCGCCGTCGTAGCCGGCGTCCACGGTGTAGCCCTCGTTTTCCAGATTGAATTTGATCCCCTTGACGAGCAGCCGCTCGTCGTCCACAACCAGAATTTTCATGTTGTCCGCCTTTCCCGTTCCGGCGAAGCCCGTCGCCGAATTGCAGTTGCAATTTACGCCTCCGAATACTATAATAACGGTGTTGTAAAAAGTATTATACCACGTCTTGAGCCGTATCGGGAGAACAAAATGAAAAAAAATCGATTTTTCAGTTTCTTGATCTGTCTCGGGCTCCTGCTGGGGCTCCTGTCCCCCGCGGCCCTGGCCGAGGACGCGCCGGAGGTCGGCGCGAAGGCCGTGATCGTGCTGGATCTGACCACCGGCGAGGTGCTGTATGAGAAGAACGCGGACGAGCGGCGTTCGCCGGCGAGCCTGACGAAGATCATGACGGGGCTGCTGGCCGCGGAGGCCGCGGAGCAGGGGCTCGTCGGTCTGGACGAAGCCGTGACCGCCGGGCTCGACTGCCAGCAGGGGCTGGACAGCGACAGCTCCAACGCCAGCATCGTCGCCGGCGAAACGATGAGCTTCAAGGACTATTACTACTGCGCGATGGTCAAATCCGCCAACGACGCCTGCAACGTGCTCGCCGGGCGCGTGTCCGGCAGCATCGGCGCCTTCGTCGAGCGCATGAACGAGCGCGCCGCGGAGCTCGGCTGCACCGGCACCCATTTTTCCGACACGAACGGCCTGTCCAACGAAAACCACTACTCGACCGCGCGGGATCTGAGCCTGATGCTGCGGGAGGCGCTGCGGCACGAGACCTTCGCCGAGGCCTTCTCCGCCGCCTATTACGAGATCGGGCCGACCAACGTCAACCCCGCGCGCGAGATGTACTCCTCCAACGCGCTGATCACGACCCGCGGCTTTTACGGCGACGGCTATCTCTACGAGCCGGCGATCGGCGCCAAGACCGGCTACACCCGCCAGGCCGGCTACTGTCTCGCCTCGACCGCCGAAAAGGACGGGCTGCAGCTCATGGTCGTCGTTCTGGGCTGCGAGGGCTACTACACCGGCTCCGACGTCTATTACAACTTCCGCGACACAATCACGCTCTACGAATGGGCCTTCCGCAACTTCTCCTACCGGCAGGTGCTCAGCGCCAACGACGCCGTGACGCGCGCCGAGATCCGCGACGCCGACGGCGACGGCGTCGTGATCCTCCGCCCGGAATCCGACGTGGTGCTGCTGCTGCCGAACGACGTCGATCCCGCCAGCCGCGAGCTGGACGTGACGCTCAACGAGGAGGCGCTCGTCGCGCCGATCCCCGCCGGCGCCGAGCTCGGCAGCGCGATGATCCGCATCAACGGCAAAAGCTACGGGCCGATCAGGCTGGTGACCTCGGTGGAGGTCAAGCGGGACAAGGCCGAGATCCTGCGGGACGGGGCGGAGGCCTTCGTCCAGCGCCAGTGGGTGCGCGTCGCGGTCATCGTCATCGCCGGGATCCTGGTGATCTACTTCATCCTCGTGCTGCGCTACCGCGCGCTGCGCAAAAAGCACCTGCGCGAAAAGCGCCGCGCCGAGCAGCGCCGGAGGGCCGCGCAGGCCCAGCGGCGCAAAGCGCCGCCGGTCGTCAGCGAGCCGACGCAGCGCTTCAGCTCCGTCGATCCCGGGGAGCGCAGCCCGGAGCCGATCGACCTCGGCCGCTTCTTCGACGGACAGGACAAAAACGACTGATTTTCGGCCCCCTCACGGCAAACGCCGAGGGGGCCGCCGCATAACAGAGGGGAACGCTTATGCTCAGACTCTATATCGGTCCGGCCGGAGCCGGAAAGACCGCCGCCGTCATGGAGGAGCTGCACGCGCGCGTGCAGGCGGGCCGTGGGGGCGGCCTGCTGCTGGTGCCTGAGCAGTACAGCCACGAGGCGGAGCGCGAGCTGTGCCGCCGCTGCGGAGACAGCCTGTCCCGCTATGCAGAGGTCGTCAGCTTCACGGGGCTGGCACGGCGCGTGCTCAGCGAGCGCGGCGGCGCGGCCCTGCCCTTTCTCGACAAGGGCGGCAAGCTCCTGTGCATGGCGCTGGCCGTGCGCGCAGCGTCCCACCGGCTGAAGGTCTACGACACGGCGCGCAGCCGCACGGAGCTGCCGGAGCTGATGCTCGCGGCCTCCGACGAGCTGAAAAGCGCCGGCGTCAGCCCGGAAAAGCTGGCCGAGGCCGCCGCCGCCTGCGAGGGGCAGCTTGCCGACAAGCTCTCCGACGCGGCGCTGATCCTCTCGGCCTACGAGGCCGTGGTCTCCAACGGCCGCGCCGACCCCTCCGATCGGCTGGATCTGCTGGCCGAAAAGCTCGCCGCAGAGGGTCTCGGCGAGGGAACGGCGGTTTACGCCGACGGCTTTATCGACTTTACGCGGCAGGAGCGGAAGGTGCTGCGCGCGCTGCTGCAGCGGGGCGCGGAGCTGACCGTGTGCCTGACGCTCGACAGTCTCGAGGGCGGCAGCGAGCTCTTCGAGCTCTCGCGAAAGGCCGCCCGGGCGCTGCTCGGGGACGCCGGAGAGCTCGGCGTCGAAATCGAGCTGCGGCGCTTTGAGGAGGTCTCCGGCAAGGCCCCGGCGCTGCGCTTCTTCGCGCGCGAGATGTTCGGCTGGTCGCCGGAGCGCTTCGGCCCGGCAGACGGCGCGCTGCGCCTGCTGCGCGCCGAGAGCCCGACCGCCGAGTGCGAGGCCGCCGCCGCGCGAATCCTCGAGCTGGTGCGCGCGGGCTGCCGCTGGCGAGAGATCGCGGTAGCCGTGCGCGGCTTCGAGGACTACCGGCCGCTGCTGGAGAGCGTCTTCCGGCACTACGGCGTGCCGCTTTTCCTCTCGCGGCGCAGCGAGCTGCTGCAAAAGCCTCTGCCCGCGCTGATCGAGCGCGCCTACGCGATCCTCGAAAGCGGCTGGGACGTCGAGGATCTGACCGACTATATGCGCACGGGCCTCACCGGCCTGAGCGTGGAAGACTGCGACACGCTGGAAAACTACGTCTACAAGTGGCAGCTCCGGGGCGGCGCGTGGAAGCGTCCGGCGCCCTGGAGGCAGCACCCCGACGGCTACGGGGCGGAGTTCACCGACGAGACCGCCGCGCGCCTTGCGGCGATCGACCGGCTGCGCCGCCGTCTCGCCGGGCCGCTGCTCGCCTTCGAGCGGCGCTCCGCCGAGGCCTCGACCGCCTCCGGCCAGGCTGCGGCGCTGGCCGCCTTTCTGGAAGATCTGCGCCTGCCGGAGCTCCTCGCCCGGCGCGCCGCGGCCCTGCGCGCAGGCGGACAGGCGGCGCTGGCCGACGAGACCCGGCAGCTCTGGGAGATCGTCGTCGGCGCCCTGGAGCAGAGCGAGGCGATCCTCGGCGACGCGGAGATGGACCGCGCCGCCTTCGGGAAGCTCTTCTGCCGCATGCTCTCCACCTACGATGTGGGCACGATCCCCGTCTCGCTCGACCGGGTCACGGCCGGCGATTTCGACCGGATGCGCCGCCGCAGCCTCCGGCATCTGATCGTGCTCGGCGCGGCGGACAGCCGCCTTCCGCCCGAAAGCGCGGGCGGCGGCCTGTTCACCCCGGAGGACCGCGAAAAGCTGCTGACGCTGGACATCGACCTCGGCGGCACCGGCGACGCCGAGCTCTGGCGGGAGTTTTCGCTGATCTACAACGTGCTGACCCTGCCCTCCGACTCGCTGACGCTCTGCTTCGCCGAGACGGACGCCGCGGGCGAGGCGCAGAGCCCCGCCTTCGTCTACAACCGCGCCGCCGCGCTCTTCGAGGACGCGGAGCGGCG
>JAILOS010000005.1 GCA_024690695.1 Oscillospiraceae bacterium | reverse complement strand
GGCCGCCTTGTCCGCGCCGCCCCTGCCGCGGGAACGGCGGCGGCCGGAGCGTTTTTTCTCCGGCTGCGGCGCGGCCGCCGGCTCCGGCTCGGGCGCGGGAGGCTCGGCGGCGAAGAGCTCGGGGAGCTTCCACTCGTCCTCCGGCTCCTCTTCCTTCTCCTCCGGCTCCGGCACGTACTGCAGCACGTGCGGCGGCTCCTCGCCGTCCTTCGGGCGGCCGCCGGGCACGACGGCCAGCTCGCTGCTCTTGTACAGGTGCAGCGTGTCGTCGCTGTCGTCGTCGAGCTTTACCTTCACGGTCTGGCGCAGGAGGTTGACCTGCGCGGCGGTGCCGTAACCGTCCTTCGTCTCGACAAAGGCCCCCTGTCTGGGCATGCGCTTGACCAGGTCCTCGTAGGCCTCCTGCTCGTAGCGCAGGCAGCACATCAGGCGCCCGCAGCTGCCGGAGATCTTCGTCGGGTTCAGCGACAGGGACTGCACCTTCGCCATCTTGGTGCTGACGGGCTGGAAATCCTCCAGAAACTGTCCGCAGCAGTACGGCCGCCCGCAGATCGCGATGCCGCCGACCATCTTGGCCTCGTCGCGCACGCCGATCTGCCGCAGCTCGATGCGCGTGCGGAAGATACCCGCCAGATCCTTCACGAGCTCGCGGAAGTCCACGCGCCCCTCGGAGGTGAAGAAGAAGGTGATCTTGTTCCCCTCGAAGCTGCACTCGGCGTCCACCAGCTTCATGTCCAGCCGATGCTCCTCGATCTTTTTGCGGCAGATCTCCACCGCCTCGACCTCGCGCTTTTTGTTGATCTCCGCCACGCGCAGATCGTCCTGCGTCGCGATGCGGATCACCGGGCGCAGCGGCACGACTACCGCCGAGTCCTCGACCGTGTGGTTGCCGTGGCTGCAGTCCGCCAGCTCCAGGCCCTTCGCCGTCTCCACGACGACCTTGTCGCCGGTGCGGATCGCAAGCGAACGGGGGTCGAAGGAATAGGCCTTGCCCCGGTTTTTGAATTTGATGCTGACTACTTCAATCAATGTCTTATCCTCTGTTTCCTCTGCCGAGCGGCGAATCCACCGCCAGCAGGCCCAATAAATGCTTCACGCTCACGTTGACCTTCAGCGCCTCCGAGCAGCGCCCGGCGAGCGCCGCGAGCTCCGAAAGCTGCCGCCGGTCGAGACCGAAATCCCCGCATCGGCCGCAGAGCGCGTCCGTCACGCGCAGGCTCAGCGCCTCGAAAAAGAGTCCGGCCGCCGCCGGCTCCATCCCCTCCAGCGTTACGCAGCCCTTCAGCAGCCGCTCGCGCCGGCCTTCGCCCGCCAGGCGCAGGAAATCCTCCGCGCGCTGCAGCGCCTCCTCGCCGGGGCCGTCCGCCTCGGCGGACGCGGCGCTGCGCTCGACGCAGCGGGAGCGCACCGTCGGCAGCAGCAGCCCGGGATTGGCCGCGCACAGCAGAAACACCGCGCCGCCCGGCGGATCCTCGAACAGCTTGAGCGCCGCGTTCTGCGCCGCAGCGTTCATCCTGTCCGCGTCCTCGATGATGAACACCCGCCGCGCCGCCTCGTTGGGGCGCACCCAGGCCTCTTCGGCGAGCTCGCGGATCTGGTCCACGACGATCTCGCGCCGGGGCCTGCCCTTGTCGTCCTTCAGCCGCCGCACGAAGCTCACGTCGGGATGCACGCCGCGGCCGACCTTGCGGCAGGCGGCGCAGACGCCGCAGGGCGCGCGCAGCGGATCCGTGCAGACCGCGGTCTGCGCCAGGCGCAGCGCCATCCGCTCCTGTTCCCGTGCCGAAGGCGCGCTGAGGATGTAGGCGTGGCTCAGTTTTCCCGTTTCCGTCGCCATCCCTTCACGCTCCTTCTTTACGAATCAAATCATTTTACCTTTTTTCCGGCGCTTCGTCAACCGATCGGCGGCGAAAATTTTGCGCGCTCTTGCATTCGAAGCGGGGATAGGCTATACTGATCGGGTACGATCCGAAGGAAAGGAGAGCTCATCATGGTTTACAACTACCGCCCCTCGCAGGTCTGCTCGGTGAACATCCGCTTCGAGCTGGAGGGCAACGTCGTGCACAACGTCGTGTTCACCGGCGGCTGCAACGGCAATCTGAAGGCGATCGGCATCCTCGTCGAGGGCATGACCGTCGAGGAGATCGAGTCGAAGCTCCGGGGCAACACCTGCGGCTTCAAGTCCACCTCCTGCGCCGACCAGCTCGCCCGCGCGGTGCGCGAGGCCTACGACAAGCAGCGGGCGAACTGAGGTTTCGGCTTTTTCTGAAATTTGCTTTTTTTACCAGTTTCGTTCAAGAAGTTGTTGCTTATTCGCGCATTCACCCGTAAAAGTCCAACTTTTCCCCCTGTTTTGTTCTCTTTTTTGCCCATACAGGCCGCTTGCATAAGCTTTGAAATTGTGATATATTTCCAGTTGATAAAAAAGTCGTTTAGGAGTCTCTGCCATGAACGGGAACGATTTTGAAGCGCTGAAGCTGGAAGATCACCTCTGTTTTCCTCTGTACGCCGCCTCGAAGGAGCTTATCAACCGCGGCCGCCCCTACCTGGACCGCCTGAACCTGACCTATACGCAGTACCTCGTGATGCTGGTGCTCTGGCAGCACGGGACGCTCAACCTCAAGGAGCTCGGGAAGAAGCTGTATCTCGACTCCGGTACGCTGACCCCGGTGCTCAAAAGCCTGGAGGCGAAGGGGTATCTGCGCCGCTACCGCAGCTCGGCGGACGAGCGCGTGCTGCTGCTGGAGCTGGAGGAGGCGGGCCGGGCGCTGCGCGAGCGGGCGCGGGAGCTGCCGGAGCTGGAGTCCGGCGTCACCGGACTGGACGAAGAAGAGAACGCGGAGCTGTGCCGGCTGCTGTACAAGCTGCTGGACCGGATGGAGAAGCCGCAGAAATAAAGCGAGGACAGCGGGGGCGCGAACGAGCCCCCGCTTTTTTTGTGAGGATCCGATCATGACCGAACCTGCCCTGCTCTGGCCCGGCGGCCCGCGGCTTTGTCCGGACGGGGCCTTTCCGCCCGGCACCGACAGCATCCTGCTGGCGGACTTCATCCGCCCCGGCGCCGCCGCGCGGGGGATCGACCTCGGCTGCGGCTCGGGGCTCCTGACGCTGCTGCTCGCGCACAAAAGCGAAAGGCTGCGCATGATCGGGCTGGAGATCCGGGAGTCGGCCGTCCGCGCCGCGCGGGAGACCCTGCGGCTCAACGCGCTGGAGGAGCGCGCCTCGGTCGTCGAAGGGGACATCCGCCGCTGCCGCGAGCTGTTCGCGGCCGGGAGCTTCGATCTGGTCGCCGCGAATCCCCCCTATTTTGCCCTGGGCGCCGGCGCCGTATCGCCGCGGGACGGCCGCGCGGCCGCGCGGGCCGAAACCGACTGCACGCTGGCCCAGCTTGCGGACGCGGCGGCCTGGCTCTGCCGCACGGGCGGGAGCTTTTCGCTGGTGTACCGGCCGGAGCGTCTGGCCGAGCTGACGGTCTGTCTGAGCGCGCGGGGCCTCGAGCCGAAGCGGCTGCGCTTCGTGTGCCATCGGGCCGACAGCGCGCCGTCGCTGGTGCTGCTGGAGGCGCGGCGGGGCGGCAGGCCGGGGCTGCGGGTGGAGCCCATGCTGATTCTGGAGCTGCCGGACGGCTCGGAGAGTCCGGAATACAAACGAATCTATCACCGGGAGGAAACGACATGACGCTGTTTGAAACGATTTTTGTCCGCCGTTCCGTGCGCATCTACGAGAGCGAGCCGCTGAGCGCGGAGGAGCTGGCGGAGCTTCTGCGCCTCGTGCGCGAGACCGAGGCCCTGCCCGGCTGCGAGGCTGCATTCCGGCTCATCGGGCCGGAGGAGATGGGCCTGCCGCTCGCGCCGCATTATCTCGTCGCCTCCTGTGCGGCGGAGGACGCGGCGTATGCCAATCTCGGCTTCGTGCTGGAAAAGCTCGACCTCACGCTGCAAAGCCGCGGGCTCGGCAGCCTCTGGTACGGCATGAACCTGCCGCGCAAAAGCGAGCCGGGCGACGCGATCGTGATGGCCTTCGGCCGCACGAAGCAGCCGCCGCGCAGGGGCGAGGCGGATTTCAAGCGCCTGCCGCTCAAGGAGCTCGGCGCCGCCGACAGTCCGGCGATCCGCGCCGCGCGGCTGGCCCCGTCCTCGGTCAATTCCCAGCCCTGGATCTTCGAGCAGGAGGCAAACTGCCTGCGGCTGCGCCTGCATCCGCGCGGTCTGCTGGCGCCGCGGCTGGAGAAGAAGCTCAACAAGATCGACCTCGGCATCGCCGCCCGCCACGCCTGGACCGCGCTGGAGGCGGAGGGGAAGCGGAACCTGCGCGCCGAGGCGTCCGGCGAGGGCCGCGCGCTCACGATCACGCTGCGCTGGGACTGAGCCGCCGGGAGACTGCGGAATGCGGGATGAAAGGAACGGAGTTTTGTCTCCCGTTCCCTGCGTAAACCTTACGTCCTCTCCGTTGGGGCGACCCTTGCGGTCGCCTGCCGTTCCCGCCGCCTTCCCCGCCGCAGCGGGGAAGGGGGACCGCGTCAGCGGTGGATGAGGCTTCCCGCGCGGCACAGCCGCCCGAAAAACCGAACAGATAAAGCAGCAGTGAGACGAAATCGGAAAACCGAATTCGCCTCACTGTTTTGTTTGCCAAAAACGGCCTGTCATTCTGAGCGTCAGCGAAGAATCTGCAACAAAAAAACGGGACGTCGAGGACGCCGTCCCCTACGGGGTGGCGGCGACGTTTCCGCGAGATCGCGGGCGACCGCAAGGGTCGCCCCTACGGGGTGGAGGCGAGGATTCTTCGCTGGCGGGACGTCGAGGACGCCGTCCCCTACGGGGTAGACGAGAGGCTCGCGCGAGCGGGCGGCTGATAGCCGCCCCTACGGGTGAGGGCGAGGATTTTGCGCTGACGGGACGTCGAGGACGCCGTCCCCTGCGGGGTGGCGGCGACGTTTCCGCGAGATCGCGGGCGACCGCAAGGGTCGCCCCTACGGGGTGAGGGCGAGGATTTTGCGCCGGCGCGCCGCCGAGGACGCCGGCCCCTGCAATTAGCTCCTCACTTCCTCAGAACCAGTCCGTCCGGGCTGCGCTCGGCGCGCACGGAAGCGCCCGGCGCGAGCTCTCCGGCAAGCAGCAGCTCCGCCGCCGGGTCCTCGATACCGCTGCGGATCAGACGGCGCAACGGGCGCGCGCCGTTTTTTTCGGCGTCGCCCCGCTCGGCAAGCCAGGCGAGCGCCTCTTCCGAAGCGCTCAGCGCGACGCCGAGCCCCGCAAAGCGGCTCTTCAGACGCTCGACCTGGCTGCGCGCGATGTCCAGCAGCTCCGTCCTGCCCAGGCGGTGAAAGATCAGCGTCTCGTCAATGCGGTTGAGAAACTCCGGGCGGAAGGTGGCGCGCAGCTCCGCGCGCACCTGCGCCTCGAGCGCCGCGTCCTCCGTGCCTCCGCTCGAAAAGCCCAGCGCCGGGCGGCGCTCGGCCACGGCGCGGCCGCCGACGTTGGAGGTCATCACGATCACCGTGTTGCGGAAATCCACCTGCCGCCCCGCCGCGTCGGTCAGGCGGCCGTCGTCCATGATCTGCAGCAGCAGGCCCCACACGTCCTCGTGCGCCTTCTCGATCTCGTCGAACAGCACGACCGACCAGGGCTTGCGCCGCACGCGCTCGGTGAGCTGGCCGCCCTCGCCGTAGCCGACGTAGCCGGGCGGCGAGCCGATCAGCCGCGAAACCGAGTGCTTTTCCATATATTCCGACATATCCAGCCGGATCATCGCCTTCTCGTCGCCGTAGACGGTCTCGGCCAGCGCGCGGCAGAGCTCGGTCTTGCCGACGCCGCTCGGCCCGAGGAAGAGGAAGCTGCCGACCGGGCGCTTCGGGTCGCGCAGGCCGACGCGCCCGCGGCGGATCGCCCGCGCGACGGCGGAAACCGCCTCGTCCTGGCCGATCACGCGGCGGCGGAGCTGCTGCTCGAGATCCCGCAGGCGCCGGCTCTCATCCCCGGTCAGTCCGCTGACGGGGACCCCGGTCCAGCGCGAGAGCACGCCGGCGATCGCCGCGGCGTCCACCCTGTCCTCCCCGGCCACGTGCGCCGCGGCCGCCGCCTCGTCGAGCAGGTCGATGGCCTTGTCGGGCAGAAAGCGGTCGTTGAGATAGCGCACGGACAGGTCGTGCGAGGCGGCGAGCGCCTCGTCGGTGAAGCGCACGCCGTGGTGCTTTTCCAGCGCGCCGCGCAGGGCGCGCAGCATCTCCAGCGTCTGCTCCCGGTCGGGCTCGCCGACGCGCAGCGGCTGGAAGCGGCGCTCCAGCGCGGGGTCCTTTTCGATGTGCCTGCGGTACTCCTCCGGGGTCGTGGCCCCGATGAGCTGCACCTCGCCGCGCCCCAGCGCGGGCTTGAGGATATTCGCCGCGTCGATCGAGCCCTCGGCGCTGCCCGCGCCGACGATCGTGTGCAGCTCGTCGACGAAGAGGATCACGTCGCCGGCGCGGTTCACGTCGCGCAGCACGGATTTCAGCCGCTCCTCGAAGTCGCCGCGGTATTTGGTGCCGGCCAGCATCGCCGGCATGTCCAGCGACACGAGGCGCTTGTTTTTCAGCTCCTCCGTCACCTCGCCCCGGCTGATGCGCAGCGCCAGCCCCTCCGCGACCGCGGTCTTGCCGACGCCGGGCTCGCCGATCAGAACGGGATTGTTCTTCGTGCGGCGCGAGAGGATCTGCAGCGCGCGCAGGATCTCGCCGTCCCGGCCGACGACCGGGTCGATCCGCCCCGAGGCGGCCAGCTCCGTCAGATCGCGGCTGTACTGGTCGAGGGTGCGCGTCTCGGCGCGGCGGAGAACGCCGCGGGCTGTGCCGGTCCGGGCGGCGCCGTGTCCGGGCTCCTCCGGGCGGCCGAAGAGGTCCGTCACGTCGGTCATCAGCCGGTTCGGGTCCTGCCCCAGCGCCAGCAGCGCGCAGACGCCGCCGCAGGCGGGCTGGCGCAGGATGCCCAGCAGCAGATGCTCCGTGCCGACAAAGCTCTGGTGCAGCGCGGCGGCCTCCTGCGCCGCCTTCTCGACCGCCAGCCGCGCCCGCGCGGACAGGCCCTGGCTCGGGCAGCCCGGAAAGCCCTCGCCCAGGGTTTGCAAAATCTCGCGCCGCAGCTCCTCCTCGCTCAGACCGCGGCTGCGGAGGATCCGGCTGGCGATGCCGTCGGTCTCCTGCAGCACGCCGAGCAGCAGGTGCTCCGTGCCGACGAAGCTGTGACCCATCCCGCCGGCGGCCTTTCTGGCCCGCTCGATCGCGCCCTCGCTGCGCCGGGTAAATTTCTCGTTGCTCTTCACGTTGCGCTCTCCCTTCCTGTCGCTCCCGCCGCGTCCATTATCTCCCGCCCGCGCCGCCGAATCCGGCGAAAACGGACGGGCGCGGACCCCGCGGCTTTTTTCGCTGTGGGCATTATCCCCGGGGCGGGCCAGTTTTAACAATTTGTTTGAAAAAGGCGGTTGATTTTTGCGCAGCTTGTGTTACAATGGCCTCACAGATCAAACGCGGTCTGATTCTATAAGGGGGTAAAGATCATGCCTTACGTTATCAGCGACGAGTGCCTGTCCTGCGGCTCCTGCGCGGCCCAGTGCCCTGCCGAAGCGATCAGCATGGGTGAGTTCCATTACGAGATCGATCCCGATGCTTGCCTGGAGTGCGGCTCCTGCGCGGCTCAGTGCCCTGCCGAAGCGATCTCTCTCGAGTAAGGGATAACAACATATCGGGGCGGCCGAACGGCCGCCCCGATTTCTTTTTTCTGCTTTTTCTGCTTTTTCATCCGAAGAGACGGGAACCGGGGCGGTCATTCGACCGCCCCGGTTTGCCGGTTATCGTACCGCGCTTACTCCTTCTGATCGCAGATCAGGCCGTAGCCGCCCTGCTTGCGCTTGTAGACGATGGCGATGGCGTCCTCCTCGTCCATGTTGCGGAAGACGAAAAACTCGTGATCCAGCAGGTTCATCTGCAGGATGGCCTCCTCCGGAGACATGGGCTTGATGGAAAAGCGCTTGCTGCGGACGATCCGGAATTCGTCGTCTTCCTCCTCTTCCGCAGCGGCGGCATAGGCAGGCACGGCGTCACGCTCCACGACGCCCTCTCTCAGGCGCTTCTCAAGGCGGGTCTTGTTCCGGCGGATCTGCCGCTCGATCATGGCGACGCCCGAATCGACCGAGGCGTACATGTCCTGCGTCAGCTCGCTGGCCCGGTAGTACAGACCGCCGTTTTTGATGGTGATCTCGGCGCGGAAGCGGCCGCGCTCGATGCTGAAGGTGACGAAAGCCTCCGCCTCCGTCTTGAAGAAACGGTCAAGCTTGCCGATCTTCTTCTCCGCATAGGCGCGCAGATCCTCCGAGGAGTCCATCTTCTTTTCGGTAAACGTGAACTTCATACTGCCTGCTCCTTTCTGTTGCCGTGCTTGGGCACGGCTCTGCCTTCGTTACGTGCCATTCCGGCAGTCTTATTATATCATAAAACGCGCCCGGTTTTCGGAAATTTTTTGTAAACGGGGCAGAATCGTCATTTCCACAAATTTCCCGCCCACTTTTTGGGCAAAAAGGCAATTATTCGAGCTCGCGGTACATCGCCGGCGCCTCGGCCTTGTTGGCGCTCTCGCTGATCTGCGTGACCTCCACCTTCAGCGTGCGCTGGCCGAAGGCGATCTCGAGCACGTCGCCGGGCTTGACCTGACAGCTCGCCTTGGCCGGGCGGCCGTTGACGCTGACACGCTCGGCGCCGCAGGCCTCGCTGGCCACCGTGCGGCGCTTGATGAGCCGCGATACCTTGAGATATTTATCCAGTCTCATAATCTTCTCCCAATCGGACAGATGGAAAAGCGGCCGCCGGGACCCGGCGGCCGCCTTATTATCAAAAACGCTTACTTGTTGACGGCGTCCTTGAGAGCCTTGCCGGCCTTGAAGGCGGCGGCGCGGGACGCGGGGATCTCGATCTCTTCCTTGGTGCGGGGGTTGCGGCCGGTGCGGGCGGGACGCTCTTTCACTTCGAAAGCGCCAAAGCCGACCAGGGAGACCTTCTCTCCGGCGACAAGAGCTTCGGTAATGGCTTCAAATACGGCACTGACGGCCTTTTCGCTGTCCTTCTTGGAAGCGCCGGTCTTCTCGGCGACGGCAGCAACGAGTTCGATTTTGTTCATGTTCTTCCTCCTGTTTCTTTTGGCTTGCTTCAGCCTTGATCATAGTGGTAATTTGCCCGAAAAACGGGCTTTTTACTCTCTCACGCCGCGGATTCCCCACGGCAAATAGAATCTACCATATTTTGAAGCAATAATCAAGCCCCATTTACGATAAAGCAAAGGATTTTGCTCAATTTTTGCTCTCCGGCTCCGCCGAGGCGGCCTTCACGTGCAACAGCCGCGCGATCTTCTCTCCTCCGGGGATCAGCGCCATATCCTCGCGCGTGATCGTGCGCAGCAGGATGCTCATCGCCAGATAAATCGCCGCGGCGATCAGAATGGCGGCCAGCGTGGAAACCAGCAGCGAAAGCCGCCCGCGCAGGGGCAGCAGACGCATGCACAGCCCGTGGATCGCCCAGGCCGCCGCGCCCATGACCGCCGTGCACAGCGAGGGCCGCAGCAGGATCGCCCGCAGGCGCGGGTTTTTGTCCAGCACGAAGCACATCATCACGAAGTTCACGACCGCCATCACCGCGTAGCTCGCGAGCGTGCCGATCGCCGCGCCGTAGATGTTCACGCCGCGCTCGGCCACGAGGAAGTAGTTGACGACGACCTTGACCACGCCGCCGGCGATCATCGTGATCATCGGCAGCAGCTCGTGCCCGGTGGCCTGGAGCACGGCGTTTTCCATCAGCACGAGACACACGAAAATCGAGGCGACGCCCAGCAGCATCAGCAGATCGCCGCCCACGGCGTGGCTGCCGGGATAGATGAGGTCCATGACCGGCCGCGCCAGCACCGCCAGCCCCACGCCCATCGGCAGGCTCAGCACCGCCGCGATGCGCATCGAATCCTCGGAGATCGCGGTGGCCGCGTCGTTCTGCTTTTTCACGATCGCCGCCGTGACCGCCGGGACCACCGAGATCGTCAGCGGCGTGATGATCGCGGCGGGCAGGTTGAAGATCGTCTGCGCCTTGCCGTAGACCCCGTAGAGCTCCTTCGCCTCCTGATAGCTGAAGCGCGCCGCGCCCTGCAGCCGCCCCATGCAGAGGCTGGAATCGACGAGGTTGAGCAGGGCCAGGACGCTGCTGCCCAGCGCGATCGGGATGCCGATGCGCAGGAAGCGGCGGAAGATCGCCGCGTCGGGGTCCGGCGTGTCGTCGCCCTGCTCCGCGTCGCGGTAGCGCCGCAGCTTGTAAAGCCACATATAGAGCAGCGCCGCGGCCGAGCCCGCCGTCACGCCGAAGATCGCGCCGGCGGAGCCCATCGGCTTGCCGCGGCCGCCGCGCATCAGCAGCCAGGCCAGCAGCAGACCGACGACGACCTTGACCAGCACCTCCAGCACCTGCCCCACCGTCGTGGGGATCATGTCGCCGAAGCCCTGGCAGTAGCCGCGGTAGGCCGAGACGAGGCAGACCAGCAGCACCGAGGGGCTCATCACGCGGATGCTCAGCGCCGCGTCGGGGTTGTGCAGGATATGGTCGGCGATCTGGCGCGGGAAGAGCGCCATCACCAGCGAGGAGAAGAGGCCGATCCAGAAGAAGGTCCGCCAGGCCACCGAGAAGGTGCGGCGCACCTGATTGACGCGCCCCTGGGCGTTGGCCTCGGAAATCAGCCGCGCCAGCGCGATCGGCAGGCCCGCCGTCGAGAGCGTCAGAAAGACGTTATAGACGTTGTAGGTGGCGATAAACATGGAATAGCCGTCGTCGCCGATGATGTTTCCGATGGGCATCTTGTACAGCAAGCCCAGGATCTTCATGACGATCACGCCCGCGGCCAGGATCGCCGCGCCATGCAGATAGTTTTGGCCCTTATGCTCCGCCATGCTCCACCTCCGGGGAAGAGTCTTTCACAGTATATTCGCTTTTTGTTACAAAATCAAGCGAAGCCTCCCTGAAAAAATATTTTGACAAACCCCTTGACAACTATATCGAAGTTCGATATAGTATATATCGAGGTTCGATACATCGAGCCTCGAAGGTTAGGAGGGAGAGCATGAACGACCGCGTCAGACGGATCTACGTCCCGATGACGGAGAGCGGCTTCTACATCCTGTTTTGTCTGCGGCAGCCGCAGCACGGCTACAGCGTCGGCCGGCTGATCCGGGAGATGACCGGCGGCGAGCTGACGATCAGCGCCGGGACGATGTACGGGACGCTGTCCAAGATGGAGCAGGACGGGCTGATCGAGTTTGTCCGGGAAGAGGACAAGCGGCGGATCTATCAGATCAGCGCGCTGGGGGAAGAGGTGCTGGCGCTGGAGCTGCGCCGCATCGAGAGGCTGTACCGAAACAGCAGAGGAGAATCGCTATGAACGAAATGAAAACCGTGATCCGCTTTTTTACGGTCGCAGACTATGAGGACGAGGAGCTCTGGCTGCGCGCGCAGCACCGGGCCGGCTGGAAAATGGCGGACATGACGCCGCCCTGCTTCTACCGCTTCGAGCGCTGCGAGCCGGAGGACGTCATCTACCGGCTGGACTTCAAAAACGGCGAGCAGGACGAGGAATACCTCCGCTTTTTCGCCGACTACGGCTGGGAATGCTTCGAGTCCTGCCTGGGCTGGCTGTTTTTCCGCAAAAGCGCCGCCGCGGCGGAGTCCGAGGAGGACGGAGAGATCTTCTCCGACAACGCCTCCCGTGCCGCGCTGGCGAACAAGGTGGTCAAAACGCGGATCCTGCCGGTGCTGATCATCTTCCTGACCTGCCTGCTGCCCAGTCTCCTGCGCGTCGTCCGCTACAGCGAGCCCGCCGCCATCGTCTTCACGGTCATTCTGAGCCTTTTTGCCGGCATGTATCTGTTCCTGCTCGTGCACTGCGGCGTCAAGCTCGCCCGCCTGCTCCGGAAATACGGCGGTCGGCAGGGATAATTCGGAATGGCGGGAACGGGGGATTTTCCTCGTTTTTTCGGTGCGGATTTTTCGCTGACGCTCAGAATGACAGCCGTTTTTTTGCGTTTCAGCGAAACGGGCGACCGTAGACGTGCTGAATCTGGCGCCCGCGGACGCGTAAACCTCGCCCCAACCCCGTAGGGGCGGCTATCAGCCGCCCGCTCGCGCGAAGCTCGCGTCTTGCCCGTAGGGGACGGCGTCCTCGACGTCCCGTTTTTTCGGTGCGGATTCTTCGCTGACGCTCAGAATGACAGACAAGCCAAGACAAAAAACCGTGAGGCGAAATCGGTCCTTTCCGATTTCGCCTCACGCTTGCGTTATTTTCGCTTTTTCGGACTGCCGGGGGGCGGCTGTCCCTGCGGGACAGGGACAGGCTTCTGCGCCGACGGCCCGCCGGGACGCGGCTTTTTCGCCGGCGCCTCGCCTTTTTGCGGCGCGCCCCTTATCCCTGCCGCGGCAGCTCCGCGATCAGCGCTTGCTGAACTGCGGTGCATGACGTGCCGCTTTGAGGCCGTACTCGTGCAGCTTGTTGCCGGAAGCCATGGTGTTTACCTGCTTTTTCGGTGTCCTCCCGATCAGTTCCCTCAGTAATTAGCTACTGTCTGAAACCGGTTCTTACTCTTCATGCCTTTTTTACCCGAACAGAATCGGCACAAGGAAAAATCCAATCATATTATTCAGAAAATGCGGAATGAAGCTGATCAGGCAGTTGCCGGTCCTGCGATACAGGATCGCGAAAAGGATCGCGTCGATAAAGATTCCGGCAAGGTCCCACGCAACGATCCCGGCAGGGCCTGCGGCATAGTGCGCCGCGGCAAAGAGTACGGCCCCGGCAATAGCCACCGGCCAGAACGAAAAGCGCTTCATGCCCTTCCCCACAAAGAACGCGCGGAATTCGATCTCTTCACCGAGAACGGAAACGATCTGATTGAACAGCAGCAGAGGAAGCTGATCAAGACCCGGCACGTTTACCCGCCCCAGCACATGGTCTATATAGGCGCTGCCGAACACCGCCTTGCTCAGAAGCATTTCGCCCGGGGACAAAACCAGCATAAAAAGGATAAGGAGAATCACTCCCGGCTTTTTCAAATCCGGGAAGAAGCGTTTGAAGCTCAGCCCGGATTCGGAATCGGGCGTTTTTTCAATGCCCTCGATGATGAAGAAACACGCCAGGCCGGCGATGTGGATCGCAGCGGCGGCAATAACGGAGGCTGTTGCCGCTTTGACCGCGACCGCGATGAGCATGACGGCCATGCCGATGAGCGCAATGACCCCGGCTTTGTCTTTTTTCAATGAACGAGTCATAGATCTATCTCCTTTTACACGAATACTCTTCCAGCGTCTGAATGCAGAAATCACACCATTCGCGCTGCATTTTTTCATACATGCGGCCGAATTCGATGGTCAGCTTCCAGTAGACGGCCTTTTCCGGGTGGTCTATGCCCTGACGGTACAGGTCGGCGGAGGCGGAGACCTGTTTTCCGTCATCGGGGAATACAGACGCATCACGAAAGGCTTTAAAAAAAGCGATGTTTTCCTCCACCGGCAATTCCCCCATGAAAAAGGTCTTGAGCAAAAACGGGTTCCGGACGCCTGTGGGCAAATTATCGTCCCGAAGCCATCGCACCAGCTCATCGTGACCGGCCGGCGTAATGGAAAAAACGTTCTTATCCGGTTTTCCCGCCTGTGATACCCGGGTCTCGGTGATCCATCCCGCCTTCTCCATGCTTTGCAGCTCCCGGTATATCTGGCTGGTCTGCGCTGTCCAGAAATGATTCAGGGAATCCCTGAATAC
>JAILOS010000112.1 GCA_024690695.1 Oscillospiraceae bacterium | reverse complement strand
TGCGGGGCGCGCTCTTCCCGGCAGAGCCAGGCGGCGAAGTCCGAGGCCTTTCCGGCTCTCGCGCCCTCGGCCGTCATCGCCAGGCCGTATACCCGCCCGTCGACGAGGTTTTCGCAGCCTGCCATCGGCGGCAGCGGCAGCACCTGCAGCTCGCCGGCCGCGGGCAGCTCGAGCGAGCTGCAGACGGCGCAGACGAGCTCCCCTCGCGCGACCCGCGGCGCGGTGGGCTCGTTTTCCAGCGCGAGTCCGCCGTCGAAGGCGGCGTCGGCGATCATGTTGTAGATCCCGCGAAAGACGGGATTGTCCGCGTCGGCGTCGCGCTCGGCGTAAAAGCGGCAGCTCTTCTGCTCCATCGCGCAGGCGAAAAGGCGCGTGAAGCTGTCCGCCCCGAGATAGGGCGCGTGTTCCTGCCGCCCGTAGGCGCAGGCCGCCTCGAACAGCGCCTCCAGCGAGGCGGGCGAGTCCGTGAAAGCCTCCCCGGCGATCAGCACCGGGAGCTCGGCCCCGAGCGGGAGCCAGCCCTGCTCCAGCGATTCCGCCGCCGTCCCGAAAGCCGGGAGGAAGCGGGGCGTCTCCTCTTCGGACAGGCGGAAAGCGCCGAGCCTTCCGGCCTCGGCCAGCCCGTTTTTGAAGGCCTCGCCGCAGACGATAAGATCGGGCCGCTCGCTCTCCAGCGCGGCGAGCAGCGCCTCCTCCGAAGGAAACAGGCGGACCTGCGCCGCCGCGTCATAGCTCTGCGCCAGCTCCGTCAGCGCGTCCGCGAGCGGAGAGTCCTCCGCGGCCCAGACGCTGAGCGCCCCTCCGGCCGCCGGAGAGCCGGCTCCGCAGCCGGCCGTCAGCAGCAGGGCGCACAAGAGCAGCGCCGTCAGCGCGCTCTTTCGGAATCTTTTCATCGCAATCCTCCGTTTCCGTGGCGTTATTCTCCACTTTCCTTGAAAAGCAGGCGAATAATCTGTCTCTTTTCACCATTTATAAGCTATTTCCCGTCAAAAATCAAGGGCTTTGCATTTTCGCCGCGCATCGTCTATAATAGAGGCGGACAGGGGGGCAAAGCGATGCAATACGACGCGATCCTTTTTGATATGGACGGCACGGTGCTCAACACGCTCGACGATCTGCGCGGCGCGGTCAATGCCGCGATGTCGGCCTTCGGCCGTCCGGCGCTGACGCCGGAGCAGGTGCGCCGTTACGTCGGCAACGGCTCCCGGCGGCTGCTGGAGCTGGCGCTGGGCGACGGAGCCGACGAGGCGCTGATCGAGCGCGTTCTCGCCTGGTACAAGCCCTATTACGACGCGCACTGCCGTATCCTCACCCGCCCCTACGAGGGCGTTCCGGAGCTGCTGGCGCATCTGCGCGCGCGGGGGAAGAAGCTGGCCGTCGTCTCCAACAAGCCGGACAGCGCCGTAAAGACGCTGGCGGCGGACTTCTTCCCCGGCCTGCTGGAGCTGGCCGTCGGGGAAAACGAGAGCGCCGGGATCCGGCGCAAGCCCTGGCCGGATATGCTGGACGCCGCGCGCGAGGCCCTGGGCGCAAGCCGGGAACGCTGCCTCTACGTCGGCGATTCGGAGGTGGATCTCGCCACCGCCGCGAACGCGGGCCTGGCCTGCGCCTCGGTGAGCTGGGGCTTCCGCACGCCGGAGGAACTGCGCGCCGCCGGAGCCGGGACGCTGTTCCCCACCCCGGAGGCGCTGGAGGCTTACCTCCTCTCCGACGGCTGAAAACGGAATACCGCGGCAAACGGAGCCTGAAGCGAAGCAGGCTCTGCACCGCCGGGCATTTTGGCCGTACACAAAATGCTGTTTTCAAAAAGCCTTGCAAAACAAGGCTTTTCGAGCGGCGGGCTTATTGTATTCGAGGCGGGCCTTTTCCGCCCCCCTTTTGTCCGCTTTGCGGACGTTTCCCCCGTCGGGGGGATCTTCCCCCCGAGCTCCCCTGCCGCTCTGTTTCGTGAGCTTTCAGCAAGGTTTTTTGACAGTCTCCGGAGCCTGATACAATCAGGCTCCGTTTTTTTCATTTTCATTTACAGCCCGAGCGGCTTTTTCTTCATCTGCGCCCAGCGGCGGGGATAGCCCTTCGGCGTGTCGGCGCGCTTGCGGACGACGACGGCGCTGTGCGTGACCCCGGCGCCGGGGATGCGATATTCCACGCAGCGCTCCGGCTCGCCGCCGAGCAGCCGGATCCCTTTGCGGGCCTCCTCCAGCTCCTCGCGCGGATCGGGGCCCTTCATCGCGATCATTGCGCCGCCCGTTTTGACCAGCGGGAGGCAGAGCTCGCTGAGCAGGCTGAGCCGGGCGACGGCGCGCGAGAGCGCGAGATCGAAGCCGCCGCGCAGCGCCTCCGGCGCTTCCTCGGCGCGCGCGTGCAGAAACGTGATCCCCTCGAGCCCGAGCTCCGCGGCCGTCCCGCGCAGAAAGGCGACGCGCTTGTCCAGGCTGTCGAGCAGCGTGAGCTCCAGCTCGGGCCGCAGGATCTTCAGCACCAGGCCGGGAAAGCCCGCGCCGGTCCCCACGTCGATCACGCGCCTGCCCCCGAAGTCTTCGACGGTCAGCAGGGCGGCGCAGTCCAGGAAATGCAGGCGCGCGACCGCCTCCTCGCCGCGGATCGCCGTGAGGTTCATCACTTCGTTCTTCTCTTCCAGCAGCTCCGCGTAACGGCGAAAGCGCCGGAGCGCCCGCTCGTCCGCCGCGAGGCCGAGCTCCGCGAATCCCTCGCGCAGGATCTGTTCCATCGTCATGCTTCTCTCTCCCAAGAAAAAATCGGATGCCGGTTCTTCGCATCCGATTGTATCACGCTTTTCCGTTTTTCGCAATCAGTCCCCGGCGCTCTCGAAAACCACGCTGTCCCCCGCCAGATTACAGCCCTCGAGACACAGGCAGGCCGCCACGACGGACTGCGCGTCCGCCGGCTCCAGATAGCTCTCCTCCGCCGCGCCCGCCAGAGGCGACTGCTGACGGTCGAGCACGACCTCGCGGATCGTGTCGGGATAGCTGCCGCTGGCTACGCGGTTGAGCACGACGTTGCCCACGCTGATGCGCTCGGCCATCGGCTGATCGCCGGCCTCGGCGCTGATGATGCGGCTGAGCCACAGCAGCTCGTCGCTGCCGTAGGTCTCCGGATAGTAGTCCTCGCCGCCGTCCAGAAAGCTCGCGCCCGAGACGTCCAGCTCCACGCGGGACCGATCCTCCGAGACCTCCGCCTCCAGGCTGAAAATCTGCTCCAGCACCGACAGGGGGAAATAAACGCGGCCGCCCACCTGAATAAAGTGGGCGGTGCTGTAGAGATAACGGCCGTTGGCCACGACGTAGTCCTGTCCGCGCTGCGCGCTGAGCTCAAGCCCGGGCGCGCTGAGCGTGACCCGTCCGAGCGAAGGATCGATCAGCGTCCCGCAGGGACGGTCCAGCGCGGTGCAGAGCTCCTCGGCCGACAGATAGATCTCCTCGTCGCTGCGGTAAGCGCGGCCGGTCAGCAGCCCGTCGTCGTATACGCGCACGGCTTCGACCGCCGGCCCCTCGGCCGAAGCGCTCGAGCTGGCAAACGCAAGCAGGACAAGAGCCGCCAGGAACAGCACCGGAAGCAATTTCAGAGTTCGCGTCATCTTTCTCACCTTTTGTCACAGACTGTAACTTATTTGTAACTATTATAAGGCAAGTTTGTCATTTTCCGCAACTGGCAGATTTCACAAACTTTTTGTTCCCATTTCGTCATTTTCTCCAAAAATCGAGCTTTTACCGCGCTGCCGCCGCCGACAGGATGCCGCCCGTTTTGCTTGCCCGCTCTGAGATAATAGCAGGGTGGAAAGGGGGCTCCGCTATGAGAAGGATCCGGATCGGGCTGCTGCTGGCCGCGCTGAGCGCGGCGCTGCTCTGGCTGAGCGTCGGTCAGAGCCGCGGATCGGAGATTGCCGAGCGCGGGCGGATGAAAAACGTGGAGGTCGGGGAGCTTGCTCTCCCCGCTTCGGAATCCGCGCGCTCCGTGACCGCGCCGCCGTCCGTATCGCCGACGCCTGCGCCCACGCCGGAGCCGGAAGCCGCGCCTCCGGAAGAGGCCGAAGAGCCGCCGCCCGAGCCGACGCCGCTGCCGGACGGCAGCATCGTGCGCCCGACGAGCATCCGGGGCGGGCTCTCCGTGCGCAACGAAACCGCCTACGAACTGGACGTCGCCTCGATCCTCGAGGCGGGGCCGCCGCTGCGCCTGCCCGCCGAGGGGCCGCAGATCCTGATCATCCACACCCACGCGAGCGAGGCCTACACGCCCGCCGGGATCGACCGCTACGAGGCCAGCGACAGCTGCCGCACCGAGGATGAGCGCTACAACGTGATCCGCATCGGCGACGAGCTGGCCGCGGTCTATGAGGCCGCCGGGCTCTCGGTGATCCACGACCGGGGCGTGTACGACTATCCGAGCTACACCGGCTCCTACGGGCGCACCGCCGCGGCCATCGAAGGCTATCTGGCCGAGTACCCGGAGCTGGCGGCGGTGATCGACGTCCACCGGGACGCGCTGGGCTCGGACGGGGTCGTGTACAAGATCATGGCCGACGAGAGCGGCGTCGTGGCCAGCCAGCTCATGCTGCTGTGCGGCAGCGACGAGAGCGGGCTCGAGCATCCGCACTGGCGCGACAACCTCGCCTTCGCGCTGTATCTGCAGCAGGCGGTCGACAGCCGCTATCCGACGCTGCTTCGCCCGGTGGCGCTGGTGCCGCAGCGCTACAACCAGCAGCTCACCCGCGGCTCGCTGATCCTCGAGGTCGGCAGCAGCGGCAACACGCTGCAGGAGGCGCTGGCCGCGGTGCGGCTCTTCGGCGAAGCCACAGCCGGGGCGCTGCTGGCCCTGGCCGAAGATTAGTCTTTACAAAGATCGCCTGTCATGGTACAGTAAAATTAAGCAAAGGCTCCGAAAAAACACTATAAAAAATCAGGAGGATTCACCGATGAAAAAATGGGTTTGCCCCGTATGCGGCTATGTCCATGAGGGCGACACGCCCCCCGAGAAATGCCCCGTCTGCAAGGTCCCCGGCGAGCGCTTCACGCTGCAGGCCGAGGAGCTGAGCTGGGCCGCCGAGCATGTGCTGGGCGTCGGCAAGGTCTTCGGCGCCGACGTGCCCGAGGACGTGAAGGAGACCATCATTTCCGGCCTGCGCTCCAATTTTGAGGGCGAGTGCAGCGAGGTCGGCATGTATCTGGCGATGGCCCGCGTGGCCTATCGCGAGGGCTATCCCGAAATCGGCGCCTATTGGGAGAAGGCCGGTCTGGAGGAAGCCGAGCACGCCGCCAAGTTTGCCGAGCTCCTGGGCGAAGTGCTGACCGACAGCACCAAGAAGAACCTCGCCATGCGCGTCGACGCCGAGAACGGCGCCACCGCCGGCAAGTTCGAGCTGGCCAAGCTGGCCAAAAAGTACAACCTCGACGCGATCCACGACACCGTGCACGAGATGGCCCGCGACGAGGCCCGCCACGGCAAGGCGTTCAAGGGTCTGCTGGAGAGATACTTCAAATAAGCCGTATCAAGACTTTCAGATGAAAGGGAGGACGACATGAGCCTCGGACCGATGATGCCGCGCTTTTTGCAGGAGGCCTTTTTGAATATCTGCCTCATCATCGGCGTGATCGTCGCAGCCGTCGGGCTGTACTGTCTGCTCTTCACCGAGCTGTCCAAGACCGACGCCGCGCTGGTCACGGCTCTCGGCGCCGCGATCTTTTTCGGCTTCCGCAAGGTCAAGTCCCTGCGGAGCGATTATGAGGGATACCGCCCGGACAAGGGTCCGGAAGACGAAGCGTGAGCCGGGCGTCAACCAACTTTGAAAAGAGGAGCAAGGGCAGCCTTGCTCCTTTTCGTATTCAAGTACCGCTTGAGTCGGCCGGGCGATGTTCAAGCGCCGCTCGCTTGCGCGCGCGGCCTATCCGCGTTATGATACAGGCGAAAGGAGGGATCGATATGAATCTGGATCTCAAACAAATCGGTCAGTATATTCAGGCGAGGCGGCGGGAGGCCTGCCTCACGCAGGCGGCGCTGGGCGAGCTGCTGCACGTCAGCGCGCAGTCCGTCTCGAACTGGGAGCGCGGCGAATCGCTGCCGGAGGTCTCGCTGCTGCCGGATCTCGCGGCCGCGCTGCGCTGCTCGACGGACGCGATCCTGCTCGGCGGCGCCGGAAGCGGCGGCTTCCGCCGGACCGTCCGCGTGTCGCACATGCAGGAGGCGCTCAGCTGCATCGACCGGATCGGGGAACTGCTCGGGCGCGAGCATTTCGTCTACCGCTGCGTCGTCGACGCGCTCAACGAGCGCATGAACACGAAGATCGAGGAGGCCTTTGCCGACCCGCACATCTTCGACGTCTTCACGGTGGAATGCCTGCTGGGCTGCCTGGATCACGGCGACTACGCCGACCCGCGCGACGTCGAGGCGCATCTGCCGCCCAGCCGCGCCCGTGATTTCGTGACGGCGCGGATGAAGGAGCTCGGCATCAACTGAAAAGAAAGGCTTGCATTCCCCGGACAAATCAAGTATAGTCAAAGCAGACGGGCGCACCGCCCGAATCATAGAAGAACACGGAGGAATGAACCATGCGTTACGTCTGTGATATCTGCGGCTGGGTCTACGACGAGGAAGAGACCGGCGTGAAGTGGGAGGATCTCCCGGAAGACTTCGCCTGCGAGCTCTGCGGCGCCGGCAAGGACAGCTTCAGCCCCGAGGAGTAATCTGCGAAAGAACGGGAGGGTCACCCCTCCCGTTTTCGTTTTCACGCATAAAAAACGAGGCCGCTTTTTGGCCCCAACGGATTCATTATATAATGAAACGGCCGCGTTTGTCAATGCCTGCGGCCGATTTTTTCCGCATTTCGGCGCATCGTCCAAGTCCGGCCCGGAATTTTTTGTAGATTTTCCCAATGGATTTTTCTTCATTCTTCATGTATAGTATAGACACAGAGAACGAAAGAGAAAGCCCCTCCAAGCATGGGGAGCGGGCGCCGCGAAGAACTTCCGCCCGGGGAGGCAGAACGGCTAAAAGCTTATCCCACTTAAGGGAAGGATCAAGAGGATCCACACTGTAGTGCCGACGCAGGTCCGAGCAGAACAGAAATGCGGTGTATTCTGAAGAAAGAGAGGTAACCAGGATGCTAGATACCAAGAACAAGGAGAAGTAACCCCTGGCTGTGCGGAGAAAACGGGCGTGCAGTCGGGGGTTGCTTCTTTTTTTGTCCCGTTTCGGCCGGAGGGCCGCTCTTTTTTTGCCCGTTTTTCCGTTTTGCGGCAAACATGCCGAAGGCCGCCGAAGCCCTGCCGCTGTGCAGAGCTTCGGCGGCCTTCGGCCGTTTTCGGTCAGAAATTGCTTTCGTAAACGTGCGCGGCAAGCCCCGCGGAGAAATAATCCAGCACGATCCAGCCGTCCAGCTCCCCGGCGGGCAGCGCGGCGAGCTTCGCGTTCAGCGGGCGGGCGAAGGCGATCGGGTGTCCGAAGGTCGCGTGGCCCTTCGTGCTCAGGAAGCTGAGGCGGACGTCGCCCTCCGCCGGGCCGTCCGCGGCGAGCCCCGCCGTAAAGGCGCTCCACTTCTCCTCCGCGTCGTATTCGTAGCGATCCTGCGCCCAGAGGACGTAGCCGCCGTTATCCGCGGCGGAGAGGTTCAGGCTCGGGTCCCCGTAGCCGTTCTGCTTGCCCCAGAGCAGCGGGATCCCGGCGCGCTCGCCGAGACCGGCCTCGTCCTCATAGCGGCGCAGCAGCACGAGCCTGCCGCGGCTCTCTCCCAGCGCGGGAATCGAGGAGGCGAGCAGCCAATGCTCGGGAGAAGCCTGGATATAGGCGTCCAGCAGCGTTTCAAACTGCGCCGCGCTCTCGTCGCCGTGCTCCTGCTTGACGGCGAAGAGCACCGTCTCTGTCGGGTGCGCGTCGAGGAAGGCGTAGCACTCGCCGAGCAGCGCGTCGAGATACAGCGTCGGCCCGAAGGCGCTCTCACGGCAGCTGACGAAGCCGTGCATCAGCTTGAGCCGGTCGCCCTCGGCAGCGAGGCGGATATCCAGATAGCGGCAGCCGGCCTCGAGCTGCTCGCCGACGCCCATGCCCTGACACTTGGAAAACCAGGCGAGCTGCACGTACTGTGTAGCGCTGTCGTGACTGCCGGGGATCGTGATGCGGTCGAGCGTCAGCGAATCGTCCAGACGGCCCATCCAGTCCGCCGAGCCCTCCACCGGGCTGCGGTCTCCGTTCTGCGCCAGCGGAACCAGCGTCAAAAACGCGGCGGCCAGCAGAAGCAGCGCCAGCAGCGCGCCGAACACGCGCGCGATCGTGCGGCCGACGCCGCCTTTTTTCTTTTCATCCTTCATTCCGGACACTCCTCCGTGTCTTTTTCGTAAACGAACCCCTGCGGTCTGTATTTTTTATTATATCACAAGAACGCCGGCGGTAAAAGAGATTTTTCTTGTCTTTTTCCGTTTGATCGTCTACAATGAAAGCAAGCGTTACAGAAAGGAGGCCGCGGCCGTGCGTTCGCTGCTGATTTTTTATCTGGAGGACTGCGGCTACTGCCGCAAGGCCAAAAAGGCCATGGCGGAGCTGCTGGAGGAAGAGCCCCGTTTTCGCGCCGTTGCGCAGAAATGGATCGAGGAGTCGCTCGAGCCGGAGCTGGCCGACCGCTATGACTACTACGCCGTGCCGAGCGTTTTCGCCGACGGAGAGAAGCTCTTCGAGGCGCACATCGGCATGAGCGCCGAGGACATCAAGAGAGAGCTGCGCCAGGCGCTGGAGCTCGCCGTTTCGTCTTAAGACTCTTTTATTTGACAGCTTTTTCGCAAAGTGCTACAATGCTCGACAAGGGTTTCTGCCCATAAAACACGAAAAAAAATGGAGGGATCAACTGTGAAATTCTGTCCGAAATGCGGCGCGGCGCTGGAAGACGCGGCCACCTTCTGCTCCTCCTGCGGCTTCGCCTTTACGTCCGTCGCGGCTCCCGCCGGCGATCCTTACGATCACACCGCCGAATTTGACCCGAAGGACGTCGCCGACAACAAGCTCTACGCGATGCTGGTCTATCTGACGAGCGTGCTCGGGATGGTCGTGGCGCTGCTCGCGGCTCCGAACTCGCCCTATCTCCAGTTCCATATCCGTCAGGCCCTGAAGCTGACGATCACGATGGCTGTCGTGGGCTTCCTCACCGCCGTTCTCGCGTGGACCATCATCGTCCCGATCGCGGGCGGTCTGGCCATGCTGGTGCTGGCCGTCGTCGACATCATCTGCTTCGTCCGCGTCTGCAAGAACCGTTCGACCGAGGCGCCGATCGTCTGCAAGCTGGACTTTCTGAAGTAAGCGCGCGAAGGCAAACAAAAAGAACCTCCGAGGCCGGAGGTTCTTTTTTTATTCCCCGTATTCCAGCTCCATGCGGAAGCACGCGCGGCCTTCCGCGGAGCCCTCCAGCAGGCAGACGTTTCCCTGTCTGACGCAGCGCAGCTCCACCCGCTCGCCGGGCAGGATCTCGTGCTCGTAGTCCACCGCCGCCGCGCAGAGAGGCCTTCCGCGCAGCTCCTCCGGCAGCGCGGGCTCGACCGCGTCGAAATAGGCGGCGTTGTTCATGTGGCCGTTTTCGTCGATCTGCTCCGGCGCGGGCGTCAGCGTGAAGACGCTTCCGCCCTCCGGCACCGCGATGCGCCGCAGCGGGCGGAAGCGCTCCTCCTCCACGCCCTCCAGCGCGAGGCCGCGCTCTTCCCCGGGCAGCAGGCGGCGGCTCTCCACGTCCATCATGGCCCAGAGGCTGTCCGCCGTAACCAGCGTCTCGCCGGCGGCGGTCTCCACCGTGAAGCGGCGGGGATAGAGCGCAAAGCGCGCGCTCGTCGGCCAGGTCGTGAGACGGATCTCCTCCCCCGCCCCGGGCATGCGGCGCAGCCGCAGGCGGTTTTTCACGAGCACCCAGGTGCAGCCGAGGCTGAGAAGCCTCGCCTGGCCGCCGCCGCGCCTCGCCGCGTCCTCGCCGGCGACGTCCTGCAGCGCCCGCAGCAGCTCGGAGCAGCGCCAGGCGCTCTCCGGCCGCAGCGTTTTCGTCAGTCTCTCCATCGCTCAGCGCCCCGTACTGCCGAAGCCGCCGGCCCCGCGCTCCGTCTCATCCAGACTGTCGGCGAGCTCCAGTTCGGGCAGCGCGATCGGCAGAACGACGAGCTGCGTCAGCTTGTCGCCGGCGCGCACCGTCCAGTCGCCGTCGCTGTGGTTGTAGACCTTGACGACGATCGGCCCGGTATAGCCGGCGTCGATCACGCCCTCGGCCACGAGGCCCCGGCGCACGTTCAGCCCGCTCTTGCTCTTGATAAAGCCGACGTAGCCCTCCGGGATCTCCAGATGGACACCGGTGTCGAACACGGCGCTGCCGCGCGCGGGAACCGTCTGCTCCGCGCGGGCGAACAGATCCAGCCCCGCGTCTCCCGGATGGGCGCGCAGCGGCATGACCGCCCCTTCGTCCAGCACGACTTTCAGTTTCATTTTCCTGTCCTCCCGTCTATTTGCCGCTCTTGCCCAGCGTTTTTCCGCACCGTCCGCAAAAGACCGCGTCGGGCGGGAGCTGCGCTCCGCAGTAGCGGCAGTAGAGTCTCGCCTCCGGCGCCGCTTTCGTCCCGGTCTCTTCCGGCCCGGCGGCCGCGGCGGCCTTCTTCCGGCGGCGGATCAGCACGAGCGCGGTCCCCTCGAAAGCGAGCAGCAGCGCGATGACCGTCAGAAGCAGCGGCGCCGGAACGCCCTTCTTCTCGGAAGCGCTCTTCGCCTTGACGCGCACGCCCTCTCCGTTTTCCTTCGCCTCGTAGGTCAGATCGGTCTTGCCGTCGCCGTTTTTATCCACCTCGAGCACCGTCGTTTTGCCGGTTTTCGCCACCGTGCTGACGACGGTTTTTTCCGTGATCTCAATGTCTCTGAACTGTCTCCAGTCGTCGTACCGGCCGCTCTCGTCCGCGAAGGCGATCGTGTAGTCCATCGTTCCCCTGCCGGTGCCTTCGATGCGGACGTCGTAGGCCACGCCCTCCTTCAGCCGCAGGATCTTCACGCGGTCGTCGGGATCGCCGTCGGGGCTCTCCTCAAAGCTCAGCGTGCCGAAGCTCGTGCGGGTGCTGAGCTCGTCTTCATTCGAGCAGAGCGTCTCGCCGCCGTAGCTCACGGTGACGTCGACCGGACAGGCGATGCGGATATAGAGGTATTTGCTGCCGCTGATCTGGTCCGCGATATCCTCGAACACGTAGACCAGATAGTCCGCGTCTTCCACCTCAAAATGGCAGCCCTCGCTCGCCAGGTCTTCCATCAGCTGCTGCGCGCTGCGTTTTTCCGATCCGCTCAGCTCGCTGAAGAAGCCCAGCGCGTAGATGCGGATCCCCGAGTCCTTGAGTTCGTCGGCGTATTCGATCAGCTCGTCGCCCTGCTTGCCGCGGTTTGGCATGCCGTCGCTCATCAGCAGAACGATCTTCATCGCGGCGCCGCTGCTTTCAAACATCTCCCGCGCGGTCACGAGGCCGTCCTCCATGTTCGTGCCGCCGTCGGCGTAGAGGCTGTCGATCGCTTTCATCAGCCGCTCTTCACTCTTGGAGAAGTCCGAAAGCATCCGCCCTCCGTAGCTGAAGGCGACGACGCCGACCCCGGCGTCCACCTCCTGCACGGTGAAGACGAAGCTCTCGGCGGCGGTCTTGGTCTCACTCATCGGCTTGCCGGACATGCTGCCCGAGCAGTCCAGCACCATCACGACGTCGCGCACGTCGGAGTGCTCCGGCTCGGCCCATTGCTTGTTGCCGTCCTCCGCCTCCAGCTCGTCAATCTTCTTCTGTACGCATTTGGCGTAGGCGTGCACGCCGTCGTGTACGACGGTATCCTCCCGCAGGTGGCTCGGGTACAGGTCGTCGTAATCGGGATCGTAATTCGGGTGCATGGAATAGGAGCTGAGCGGCTTTGACTTGAAAAAGTCCACGACGATGCCTGCCAGGGCGGCGCCTTTCGTGGTGGCGCCCCCCAGAGCGGCGCCTGCGATGTACTTCTCATGGATCTTGACCTCATCCAGATCCTGATCCCTGAAGCCGATATAGACCGGGTGAAGAAACGGGTCTTCCGTATAGGCCTGGTGTCCGAGGAATTCCTGCTCCACGTCGGCAAAGCAGACATGCATGCCGGAAGAGGCGCAGGCCTCCGTCAGGCTTTTCAGTTCCAGATTGAAGCGGCTGACGGCCAGATCGATCTCCTTCGACTTATCCGCCGGGAACAGGAAACTGCCGTCCGGATCGAGCAGCTGCGGATAACCCGCGATAATGAGCGTTGCCTCCGGGGCCTTCTCCAGGATCGCCTTATAGACCTCGATCAGATTGTCGCGGATGCCGCCCGGCTCGAAATAGTTCGCCCAGACCTTGTTGATGTGGCTGGTGAGCGCGTTGGGGTTTGTAAAACTCGTCCAGCGGTTGGCGTCGCTCACGACGCTGACGAACTCCGCGTCGTTGCCGCCGAGCGTCATCGTCACGTAGTCGACGACGTAATCCTCGCCCTCGTGATCTCTCGCGACGTCGTCGAAGACCTCGATCTGCGGCCGCAGCGTAAGCGTATTGCCTTCGCCGCGGTTGCTCGTTTTCGTGAAGGTTCCGTCCTTGTTGAGCTCCCCGTTCGTCGGGTCTGTCAGCCCCGGGATGACGTTGACGGTTTTGGCGCCGGAGGCGGCCTCGAAATACCAGTTTTCTCCGCGGTGACGGGCCATCGTCCCCTTGACGCCGGGGATCACCAGCATGCCGCCCCAGCTGTGCGTGGAGCGGTGCGCCATCCAGTCCGGATCCCGCTGCCTGTCGTACAGGGACGCGTCCTGCCCGTAGAACTTCTCGTTGCCCTCGCCCGAGGAATAGGAATCGCCCAGCGAGACGAGGATATGGACGCGGCCGTCGTTGGCCGCGGCGGCCGGCAGGCTCAGCGGCAGCAGCAGGCCGGCGATCAGCAGCAGACAGAGCAGCGCGCGCCGCACGCGCTGTCTATTCGTTCTTTCTTTCATAGTCTGTCGATCTCCTCCGCCGTCAGCGCCTCAAGCGTGTAGCTGTTGATCCGGTCCACCGTCTTGACGATGATCGGCGGCTTGGGAACGACCTCGAAAAAGCAGTTCGTCTCGCAGTCGTAGCACATAATGCTGTCCGTTTCGCTGATTGCGACGAGCTTTTCGACCCCTCTCTCCGCGAGAAGCTCGTTATACTTCATCGGATAGGCCGTGACGGCCCCGTTGTAATTCTGGATCAGCCAGATCTCTCCAGACTCCGCCGTATAGTAGGTCTCGTACGTCGGGTGCTTGTCGGACGCGTCCTCCGAGATCCCCGTACCGTCGCGCCGCGAGCCGTCGATCGCGTACTCCGCCGTGATCGGCATTTGATCAAAGCCGCGGCGGGCGAAGTCGGCGGCGGCCTCCTTCTCGGTCTGCACGTTCTTCGAGCTTTTCACGCTGATTTTTCTGTAGCTCTCGGCGTTTTCCCGGTAATAGGCCTCGGCGTCCACGGGCTCGACCAGATAGTCCTTCGGGATCTCGTGCCGTTCCAGCGATTTGTCGTCTTTTTTGCCCGGAGAGGAGCCGTCGCTCTGCAGCCCGAGCAGCCCCAGCAGCGCCTGCGCCGGCGGGAAATCGACGACGCCCAGCAGCTGCAGCAGGAGGACGGAGAGAAGGATCAGCAGCAGCGCGAGGATCAGCGCCGGAACGACCCAGCGGCCCGGCCGCTTTTTCCCCTCCGCGGCCTTTTTCTCCGGGCCCGGGCTCTCCGCCGGCGGCGCGCTCTGATAGCCGCAGTTCGGACAGCGGCCGTCCGCTCCGAGCTGCCGTCCGCAGCGTTTGCAGAATTTTGCCATGCTGAACGTCCTCCTTCTGTCTCTCTCCGGCGGGCGGCCGGAGCTGTCTTTCCTCTACTGTAGCACAGTCGGCCCGCAATTTCTACGGTTTTTTACGGAAAACGGCACGGCCGCCAATCCTGCGGCCGTGCCGTTTTCCGTTTTCTTTTTCCGCCGTTTCAGCAGCAGTCCGTCTGCGCGTGCGCGTGCTCGTCCTCGTCGGGGATCGGGAAGTCCTCCGGGTTATACTCGACGCCCCTGCGGTCGTAATAATCCTTCACCGCCGCGCGCACGGCCTGCTCGGCCAGCACGGAACAGTGGATCTTGTGCACCGGCAGCCCGTCCAGCGCCTCGACGACCGCCTGGTTGGAGAGCTTGAGCGCCTCGTCCACCGGCTTGCCGATGATCAGCTCCGTCGCCATCGAGCTCGTCGCGATCGCGCTGCCGCAGCCGAAGGTATTGAACTTGCAGTCGGTGATCACGCCCTCGTCGTCGACCTTGATATACATGCGCATGATATCGCCGCACTTGGCGTTGCCGACCTCGCCGATGCCGTCCGCGTCGTCGAGCTTGCCCATGTTGCGGGGATTGCGGAAATGATCCATCACTTTTTCACTGTAGAGTGCCATCTTCTGTTCCTCCTGTTTTATCGGTAAAAGTCCGTTTTCAGATCAGATGCGGGCGTTCGCCCTTCTCCAGCTCGTCCCACACCGGGGAGATGTTGCGCAGATAGGCCACGACCTCGGGCACGACCCGGATGATATGGTCGATCTGCTCCATGTCGTTGTATTCGCCGATGCTCAGGCGCAGCGAGCCGTGGGCCACCTCGTGCGGCAGGCCGATCGCCAGCAGCACATGGCTGGGATCGAGCGAGCCGGAGGTGCAGGCGCTCCCGGAGGAGGCGCAGACCCCGCGGTCGTCCAGCATCAGCAGCAGGCTCTCGCCCTCGATGCCCTCGAAGCACATGTTCACGGTGCCGGGGACGTGGTGCTCGAGGCTGCCGTTGATTTTGCTGTGGGGGATTTTGGCCAGCTCGCGGAAGAGCTTATCGCGCATCGGGATGATCTTTGCGGTGTTCTCCTCCATGTGCTCCACGGATTCCTTCAGCGCCGCGGCCATCGCGACGATGCCGGCGACGTTCTCGGTGCCGGCCCGCTTGCCGCGCTCCTGCGCGCCGCCCTCGATGATGTTCGTCAGGACGATGCCCTTGCGCACGTACAGCGCGCCGACGCCCTTCGGCGCGTGGAACTTGTGGCCGGAGAGGCTGAGCATGTCGATGTTCATCGCCTTCACGTCGATCGGCATGTGGCCGGCGGCCTGCACCGCGTCGGTGTGGAAGGGGATCTTCTTCTCGCGGCAGAGCGCGCCGATCTCCGTGATGGGCTGCACGGTGCCGATCTCGTTGTTGGCGAACATCACGGTGACCAGCGCCGTGTCCGGGCGGATCGCCGCCTCGACGTCCTCCACGCGGACGACGCCGTCCTCATGGACGTCGACCAGCGTGACCTCGAAGCCCTCCTTCTCCAGCTTTTTCAGCGTGTGCAGCACGGCGTGATGCTCGAATTTCGTGGAGATCAGGTGCTTTTTGCCCTTGCGGGCGCCGAGACGGGCCGCCGACACGATGGCCTGGTTGTCCGCTTCGCTGCCGCCGGAGGTGAAGATGATCTCTTTCGGATCGGCGTTCAGGCAGGCGGCGACGTCCTCGCGCGCCTTCGCCAGCGCCTCCTGCGCCTTCTGCCCGAAGGCGTAAAGGCTGGAGGGGTTTCCGTAGTTTTCCGTCAGATAGGGCAGCATGGCCTCCAGCGCCGTTTTGCTGACGCAGGTGGTCGCCGCGTTATCCGCATATACGAACATGTCGTTCATCCTTTCGTTTATTCCTATTATTGCACTGGGAATTATAACACATTCCCCGGGAATGTCAAGCCTTCGTCTTCCATTTTTCGCCCGTCAGCAGATCCCGCAGGCTCACACTGTCGAGATAGGCGTTGGTGATGTCGTCGAGCTCCTTCCACATCGGCACCGTCACGCAGGCGCCGGCCTTTTCACACTGGATCTCCCCGTCCCGGATGCAGGCGACCGGGGCGAGATTATCCTCGAGGCAGCGCAGGATCTCCCCCACGCTGTACGCCTCCGGCGAACGGCTGAGCCGGTAGCCCCCCTCTTTGCCGCGGCTGCTGTCCACGAGCTCCGCGCGCTTGAGGCCGCCGACGATCATCTCCAGATACTTCATCGAGATGCCCTGCCGCTCCGCGATGGTTTTGAGCGAGATGAAGCCCTCGTCCGGATGCCGGGCCAGGTCGATCATCACGCGCAGCGCGTAGCGTCCTCTCGTCGTCACGTTCACAGCAAACACCTCTCTTCACGGCGCCTAATATACCACAGGCGCAGTAGGAATTGAAGTCGGCACGTTCAACAAAAAGCGCCGCCGTCTTTTGGGCAGAACAACGGAAGGCCGGGCCCTTTCGGGCCCGGCCGGAGCGATCCGTTTCTTTATTTTTCGTCGGGGTGCGTTTTCTCCCAGCGGCGGCGCAGCGGACGGCGGACGGCCTCCTCGGCGGCGTCCTTCGCCCGGGGGAAGAAGCGCTCCGCCAGCCAGCGCCGGAAGCGCTTCAGCAGCCGGACGATCCACACGACCAGCGCGGCCGCCGGCGCGAGCGCCAGCAGCATCGCCGCCAGCAGCAGGCGCAGGCAGCGGTTTTCGGTCACGCGCGCGGCGTTTTCCCAATAGGGATAGATCATGCCCATCGCCTGCATCGAGCGCTCGTCCGTCTTGGCAAGCAGCCCAAGCAGCCTTCCGTACGAAAAGCGGCCGGTGTTTTTCAGCACCTCGCCGCGGCCGAGCGGGAAATTCTTTCCGGCGACGTCGGCGGCAAAGCCGTCCACGGGCTCGGTCAGCACCAGCTCATAGGCCGTGATGCAGTTTTCGTTTCCGCTGAGCGCGGCATAGCTCTCGCAGCTCATGAACAGCCCCATGCCGGCCGTGTAGGCCATCCGGCTCGCCGCGTCCTGCTCGCGTTCGACGACGCCGGCGATTACGAAGCGCCTTCCGGCGATCTCGACGCTCAGTCCCTGCAGCTCCGTGCCGCCGTAGAGTTTCCAGGCGAGCTCCCGGTCCAGCACGACGCGGTCCTTCATCAGGTCGTCCTCGCTGAGATAGCCCCCGCCGAGCAGCCGCAGCGGATGAAAGCTGAAGAAGTCGCCGCCGACGGCGATCACCGAGGCTTCGGCGCTGCCCTTGTCGCTGGCGATCTGCAGCTTTCCGACCGCGCTCCAGGCGTCGCGCCAGAGGCCGTCCGTGCCCTCGCCGTCCAGAGAGGCCTTGTTCAGCTCCTCCATCAGCTTGGCCCGAAAGGCGTAGATCTGATTCCGGCTGACCGCCTCGTCGACCGGGACGAAGCAGGACACCTGCGCGAAGCGCCGCTCGCTCTCGCCCTGCCAGCGCTCCGCCGCGTACTGGGCCGGCGCCTCGGAGGCGAGGGCGTACAGCCGCCACAGGCACAGGCAGGCGCCCGCCAGCAGCAGGCCCAGCGCGAGGATCAGCAGTCCCCGCTTTTTCTTAGCGCTCTTCATCGTCTCAATCGGGCATGCGGACCATATCGCCGCTGCTGACGGGCTTGTTGCTGGTCGTGATGACGAAGTCGCCGTAGCCCAGATCGCCCGTCACGGCCGAGTACATCTCGTCCGAAGCGAGCACGGTCACGTCGACGCGCTTGGCGTAGTAGCGGTTGCCGAGCGGAGAATTCTTCGCCTCGATGACCAGGATGAAGCTGCCGTTGGTGTCGCTGCGGACCGCGGAATTCGGCACGACCGTGTCGTAATACTGGCTCTTGGAGCCGACGCTGAGGCTCAGCTCCATGCCGGGGCTGACGTCGCCGGTGACGTTGAAATCAAGGATCCGGCTGTTCTGGGGATTCTGCGGATCCTGGCGCACCGTGGCGAGGGTGGCGTAGATCTCGCGGCCCCAGCCGTAGTAGTTGGTGATGTCCGCGCTGTCGCCGGGGCGCACGCGGCGGGCCTGGTCGCTGGTGACGGTAAAGGAGACCGTGTAGCCCAGATCGGGCACCTGGATCGTGCAGACCGTCTCCCCCTTCGGCGCGGTGTTGCCGGCGGTGTAGCGCACGGATTCGATAATGCCGGAGACGTTGGCGACGATCTGGTTCTCCTCGCCGCCGGAGAGCGACTCCAGCGCCGCCTTGGCCTTCTCGATCTGCTTGTCGAGATCCTGAAGGTCCAGATACGCGCTGGCCGCGCTCTTGCTGTTGGATTTCTTAAGCTGCTCCAGATTGTATTCCTTGACGAACAGCTCGTCCTCGAGCTGCTGGCGCGTCTCCTTCGCGCGGGCGTAATCATCGGCCAGCGCGCCGGCGCCGCTTAGCTTCACGTCGCGCTCCTCTTCGGCGGCCGCGAGCCTCTGTTTGGTCAGCTCCAGATCCTCCTGCGCCCGGACGATGCCGGGATCGGAGGCCGGGTCCAGCGCCGCCTGGGCAAACTGCGCCGCCTCGACCGCGGCTCTGGCCTCCTCCAGCCTGCGCTGGTACTCGGCCGCGCTCTCCTCGGTCTCCTCCTCGGGCGGATTGTCCAGCAGCTCGTTGAGCCGCGCGAGCGCCTCGTCCACGCGCAGCTGCGCCTCCTCCTGCCGGAGGGCGAAATCCGCCTGCGCGTCTTCAAGCGCCTGCTGCGCCTCGTCGACATCCTTCTGCCGCGCCTCGATCTTGGCTTCCGCCTCGGCGAGGATGTTCTCCGGCGTGTCGCTGCTGCTGATCAGCGCGAAATAGGCCAGCGCCTCCTCGTCGCTCGCGGCTTCCACCTTCTCGCGCAGCGCTTCGATCTCGCGCTCCTCGAGCGTGTAGTCGTAGCTCGACATGCCGAGCGCCATGCGCTGGCGCTGGCTCTGCAGAGTCTCCAGCGTCTCTCTCGCCTGCTCGAGCTCCTCGCTGCTGCCATCGCCGAAGATGAAGAGCACGTCGCCCTGCCGCACCGTGTCCCCGGTGCGCACGAGCACCGAGCGGATCTCGCGGGTCTGCGGCGATTTGACCTCATAGCTGCCCGCGGCGCTCACCGTGCCGCTGCCGCGCACGCGCGCGGCGATCGAGCCGCCGTTCACGTTCTGCGTGGCCACCTCGGCCAGCGAGCGGTTCATGATCGTATTGGAGAAAAAGGTCAGGATCAGAAGGATCGCGAGGAACACGATCGCCGCGTTCTTGACCCAGCCTCTCTTTTTCACTGTCATTTCCATTCTGTCGTCCTCCCGCGCCCGCAGGCGCTTCTGCGTTTTTCCGTCTGTGCGCTCTCCTCAGCCCTTGACGCTGCCGGAGTTGGCGATGCCCTCCACCAGGTAGGCCTCTCCGTAGAGGAAGAGCAGCAGCGAGGGGATCATATAGACCGTCGCCATCGCGAAGGCCAGCCCGATCTCTCCCTCGTTGATGCTGGAGAGGAACACGCTCAGCGGCTGCGAATCCGCGTCGTTGAGCAGGATGAGCGGCTGCTCGACCATGTTCCAGTAGTCGATAAACACCAGGATCGCGATCGAAAACAGCGCCGAACGGCACTGGGGCAGACACACGCGGGTGAAGATCTGCCACTCGCTCGCCCCGTCGACCTTGGCGGCCTCGATCAGCGAATACGGGATGCGCCGCATGAATTTTGTCAGCAGAAACACCGAAAACGGGGCGAAGATACCCGGCAGGATGATGCTCCAGCGGGTGTTGAGGATGCCGAGCCAGCTGCTGACAAGATAGTTCGGCACGAGGGTGACCTGATAGGGCATCAGCATCAGGATCACGTAGAAGAAAAAGATGCCGCTGCGGATCTTGCCGCGCCAGCGTGTAAAGCTGTAGGCCGCCACGGAGGCGATCGCCACCTGAAAGATCACGATCGGCAGAACCAGCAGGATGCTGTTCCAGTATTTGATCAGATACTGCGGGGATTTGACGAGCCCGCTTATGTACTGATCCAGCGTCACCTTGTCCGGGATGAACTTGAGGTTGACGGTCTTCGAGACGTAGCCGCCCCCGGTCGTGGCGAAGATCATGCCGTAGTTGGATTTGATCTCGCTTTCGGCCATAAAGGAGTTGGTGATCGTCAGCACCGTGGGGAGCAGAAACAGCACGGAAAAGACCACGCAGAGCAGGAACATGACGCCGCGGCCGAAATAATGCTTCTTCTTCATCCTTCCACGTCCTTTCCGTACAGATGCTCCGCCAGGAACAGGAAGGCGATAATGACAACCATCACCACCGCCATCAGCACGGCGGCGGCGGACAGCTTCTGATAGTCCAGATAGCCGAAGGTGTTGTTCATGAAGTGCTGCAGCGTGTAGATCGGATCGTAGGGATACGCCCCGGCCAGCAGATAGACCTCGCGGAAGACCTTGAAGGAGCTGATCAGCGAGAGAATCGTGACGAACAGCAGCGTCGGCGACAGATAGCGCAGCTTGATGCTGAAAAACTTATAGGCCTCGCTCGCGCCCTCGACGTCCGCCACCTCCAGCAGCTCCTTCGGGATGTTCGAGAGATTGGCCATGAAGAGGATCATGTTGTAGCCCAGATTCTTCCACAGGAAAAGGAGCAGCACGACCAGCCGCGCCTTTTCGGACAGCAGCCAGTCGATCTTGTCCGCGCCGAAGAGCTGCAGCAGCTCGTTGGCGGTCCCGTGGTAGTTGAAAACGACCTGCCAGATCAGCACGACGGAGGCCACCGGGACCATCATCGGGCTGAGGAAGAAGGTGCGGAAATGACTCTTGAGCGGGATGCGGCATTCCAGCATCAGCGCCAGCATCAGCGCCAGCACGACCGCCAGCGGCACCGCCATCGCCGAGAAGATCGCCGTGTTCTTCGCCGCCAGCAGAAAAGCCGAGTTGGAAAACAGCTTCCGGTAGTTTTCCAGCGCGACGAAATGGCTGCCGGACGGCCCGTCGATCAGCGAATAGTAGACGACCACGCCGAAGGGCACGATGAAGAAGACGCCCACGCCCAGAAGGCTCGGCATCAGAAAGCAGAGGCTCTTCAAAAAGTCCCGCCGGTCCTTGATTCTTTTGCTTTTGCTTTTTTCTTTCATATCCGGCCTCTCGCGCGCTTTTCCGCTTCCGTCCCTTACGGTACGGCTCCGATCGTATTATACACGGCTTTTCCGCGCGGTTCAAGAGAAAAGTTATGTTAACCGTTGTTTCCGTTTCGTTATCGCCCGGCAGTTCCGCGGCCTGCGCGGTTCCCCGCGCAGGCCGCTGCGTTTTTTTGCTGCTGTCGGATCAGCGCTTCTCGTTGACGTAGATGCTGACCTTGCTCTGGATCAGGCGCGCCGTGTCCTCGGCGCTGCGCTGTCCGGCGAAGAAGGCCTCGATCTGCTCGCGGATGATCTGGTTGATCGAGTCGTCCAGATCGTAGACCTTCGAGGTGCCGCGGACCAGCTCCTCGATCTTGCCGACCTCCTCGGCGGAGTAGGAGTAGATGGAGACCCATTCGTTTTTCTCCTCGTCCCAGTAGCCGCCCTTGTCCATCTTCATCGGCTCTCCGGTCTCTTCGTCGATGATCTTCTTCCCGCTGTCGTCCAGCCAGTACTCGACGGTCATGGCCTTCTGCTTAAGCTTGTTGAAGCTGTTCAGGTTCGAGGGGAAGTTCCACTGGTTGGCGTCCTGGTAGTCCTCGGTCATAAAGGTGCGCACGAAGGACCAGGCGGCTTCCTTGTTTTCGCACTTGGCGCTGATGCCGAAGCCGGTTCCGAGCGACAGCATGCTGCCGACGCCTTCGGCCGTGGGCAGGCCCTTGAAGGTGAAGCCGTTCAGGCCGCCGTAAATGTTCTCCAGATAGCTGATATCGCTGAAGGCGGAGATGTAGTAATACTGCAGGAGCTGACGGCCGGAGCGGATGCGGTTGTAATCGTTGTCCTCCTCGCTCCACTCGTAATGCTCCCAGTCAAAGTCGGCGGGGAAGTTTTTGGTGAAGTTCAGAAAGTCGATGAATTCCTGGCTGTCGAAGCTCACCTTGCCCGAGTTCCAGTCGACGAAGTGGTCCAGATCCAGCGTCAGACAGTACTGCAGGATGTCGTAGCGGGTCTCGCCGACGCCGAAAACGGTGCAGTCCTTGTCCATCTTCTGCAGCGTATCCATCAGCTCGCGGTAGGTCCAGCCGGGCTGCGTGCCGACCACGCGGGAGGCGCCGACGCCGGTGATGACCGTAAAGTTCGAGCAGGTCTCGTAGAGCTGGCCGTTCATCTCCAGCGCGCTCAGCACATTGGGGAAGAAGTCGCCGCGCTTGAGCTCGGGATCGGCGTCGACGAGCGGGTAGAGGTCTGCCAGCAGGCCCTTGGCCGCCATCTGTCTGGCCGGCAGTCCGTTGAGGTCGATGATGTCCGGCACATCCCCGGCCAGGATCTCGGTCGTCAGCTTCGTAAGGCCGGCGTCCCAGTTGTCCTGACTGTTGTATTCGGAGTAGTCCTTCAGCTCGATGCGCACGTCGTCATGGGCGCGGTTGAACTTGATGATCTCCTTTTTGACGTAGTAGTCCACGTACTGCGTCGCCAGCGTGAGGACCTGCTTCTGCGGCACGGAGGCGTAGGGGACCTTTTCCACCGTCACCAGCGTGTAGTCGGAGCTCTGCGTCTTTTCGTTCCACTCGGACTGGATCGCGACGATCTTGCCGTCCTCGGTGACGGTGACGCTGCTGATCTCGTCGTTGTCCACGTCGCAGTTGATCCAGTTGAAGAGCTTCTCGGGCTGTTCGCCGTCCAGGTCGCAGGCAAAGAAGTTGACGCCGTTGGTGTAATAGAAGTCGTGGCCGACGCCGCTGACGACGGCCGACCAGGAGTCGAAGCTGATCTTGCTGCCCTTGCCGAGGCGGAGCTTTTCGGCGTCCACCGACGCGAGCTCCTGCCCGGTCTCGCCGTAATAGGTCACGGACACGCTGCCGTCGGGCATGGTGAAGACCTTCTCCACCCAGTCGACGCCGGTGATCTTGCCGATGTAGGCGCCGGTGTTGACGTCAAAGACGTAGATGCCGTCGCAGCCGGGGCAGACAGCCTTGCCCTCGGCGGTCACGCCCATGCCGTCGTTGAGATAAAAATTCTCGTTCTCTTCGATGAGCTTCGAGATGTCCAGCTCCACGCAGGACAGCTCCTTGCCGTCGGCGTTGAGACGGCGGACGAAATAGTGCTGCTCGTACTTGTACTCGTAGGGGTCCTCATAGTAATAGTCCTCGTCCGAGTAAGCGGGCTCATCCACGTCCTCCTCGTCGCTGCTCGTCCGATAGACGACCGCGCCGTCGCCCGACAGCGGGACGCGCCAGTTCTCATAGGCCTCCTCCAGCGTCAGGAAGCTGCCGTCCGCCTGGACCAGCAGGCAGGCGGTATAGGTATAGCTGTCATGGCCCTCGGCGGGCGTGTATTCCATCTGCTTATAGTCCGGGAGCTCCCTGACCTTGCCGTCCGTGCCGACGAAGACCAGCCCCTGGCCGTAAATATCGTAGGGCTCGATCACGTTCCCGTACTCGTCCACGGTCTGTTCGCTCTTGCCGATCACCTTGCTGGCGTAGCCGTAGAAGCCCTGCGGCGTGACCGCGGTCGCGTTGAACCAGCTCGCGTCGAGCTTAAAGGGCTTGAACGTGGCTTTATAGACGAACTCCGGCGGCGGGGTCTCCTCCGCGTTCTTGTCGCCGCAGGCGGAGAGCGCCAGCAGCGTCAGCACAGCCAGCAGCAGAGCCGCCGCGCGTTTCATTTTTTTCATGTTTCTTCCTCCTTGAAAAACCGGGTGTTTTTCTGTCCACGCTGATTCTATCACAGCTCCGGAAAAATGCATCTTAAGAAGTCTTAAATGCGCCGGAAACGCGCACACAACCTTAAAAAAACTTAAAACGGGCAAAAAGCGGTTGAGATGCGCCGCGAATGTGATACAATACAAGCCGAGGTGATACCATGTCTGTTCAATCGAAGATCCTGATCGTCGACGACGATCCCGATATCCGCAAGGTCCTGCGCCTGCTGCTGCAGGGGCTGTACAAGGTCAGCGAGGCGGCCGACGGCCCGTCCGCCGTGGAGCTCATTAAAAAGGAAAAGGACACCGATCTGATCATTCTCGACGTGATGATGCCGGGTATGGACGGCTATGAGGCCTGCAGCGCCCTGCGCGCGTTCAGCAACGCCCCGGTGCTCTTTCTCACGGCCAAATCCGCCGAGGGAGACCGCATCAGCGCCTATCGCAGCGGAGGCGACGACTTCCTGTCCAAGCCCTTCTCGCAGGACGAGCTGCTGGCGAAGGTGTCCTCGCTGCTGCGGCGCTACCGCGAATACCGCGGCAAGCCGGACGCGGCTCTGGCCGTGGACAACCTCGAAGTGGACCTCGCCGCGCGCACCGTCGTCAACAGCGGGAAGACCGTCGCGCTGACGGACACGGAATTTTCCATTCTGGAGTATCTGCTGCGCAACCGCGGCACCACCGTCACCGCGCCCGAGCTCTACGAATCCGTGTGGAAGGAGCGCTTCCTGCCCGGCTCGGGGAACACCGTGATGGTGCACGTGCTGAACCTGCGCCGCAAGATCGAGGAAAACCCGTCCTCGCCCAAGATCATCCGCACCGTCTGGGGAAAGGGCTATCAAATTGATTAAGGAAAAGCTGCGGCGCGCGTTTCATTCGCTCAACGCCAAAATGCTCCTCTCGCAGCTCGCGGCCGCGGCCTGCGCCGCCCTGGTGTTTCTGGCCGTGAGCAGCGCCGGGCGCTACGCGGTGGAGAACATCTATATGAGTCCCGCCTCCGTCGCCTCCCGCAAGGCCGCGATCTATTCGCAGTTCAGCAGCTACGTGACGGCCAACCTCGTCGCCGGCAGCGACACCGCCGCGATCGCCCGCTGGACCCGGCAGCACGACTACGTGACGATCCTGATCTATCAGGACGATAACGTCTCCGCGCGCGTGAGCGCCGGACGCGTCAACAACGGGCCCTCCCTGCAGCCGGACACGCAGTACGGCAAGCTCTATCCGATGCGCTTTGCCGACGGGATGTATCAGATCGCCATCGGCGACAGCTCCGAAAAACGCGAGCTGGCCGTCAACGTGATCCTCACCACGATTCTGACGGGCATCACCTACATCGGCATTCAGGTGACCTACACCGGACGACTGACGCGGCGGATCGTTTCGCTGTCGCGCAAGGCCGCCGAGGTCAGCGCCGGCGATCTGGAGAAGCCGATCGCTGCCTCCGGAGACGACGAGATCGCCGCGCTCGCCGACGACATCGACCTGATGCGCCGCTCGGTCATTGAGCGCATGGGCAACGAGCGCCGCGCCTGGGAGGCCAACTCCGAGCTGATCACCGCGATCTCCCACGATATCCGCACCCCGATGACGAGCCTGATCGGCTATCTGGGGCTGCTGCGGGAGAGCAGGCTGCCGGAGGAGCAGCGCAGCCAGTTCACCGAATCGGCCTACGACAAGGCGATGGAGCTCAAAAGTCTGACGGACGAGCTGTTCCGCTACTTCCTGGTCTTCGGGCGGGCCGATCTGGAGATGAATCCGGAGCGCTTCGACGCGCAGCTTCTGCTGGAGCAGCTTCTCGGCGAGGCGGAATTCGACATCGCGGACGCGGGCTTCACCGTGCAGCGCGTCGGCGGCCCGGTCGAGGGCTCGCTGCAGGTCGATCCGCTCTATCTCAAGCGCGTGCTCGACAACCTCGTCTCCAACATCAAAAAATACGCCGATCCCTCCCGCCCCGTCCTGTTTCTGACCGAGAGCGGCGGCGGCGAGCTCGCGCTGAGTCTGTCCAACCGGATCGCCAGACGCGGCGACCGGGTCGAGAGCACGAAGATCGGCATCCGCACCTGCGAAAAGATCATGCGGCACATGGGCGGGCGCTTCGAGACGCGCTCCGACGGCGAAAACTACGCCGCCGAGCTGATCCTGCCGATCGATAAAGCCGAATAGACGAAAACAAGCGCAAAAGAGCTTCGGAAGCGGCCGCTTCCGAAGCTCTTTTGCTATTCTTCCCTCTGTTCAAACCACTCGTCCAGCCCGTCGGCCAGAGCGGCGGCAAGGCGCTGCCGCTGCGCCGGATCGGCCAGCAGGCGGTCCTCCTCGGGGTTGGACATATAGCCCATTTCGACGATCACGGCGGGCGCCCGGCTGTAATTGAGGCCGCTCATCCCGTCCGTTTCCCAGAGGACGCGGCGCTCCGGCGGGCAGTCCATCGCCTCGCCGAGCTTTTCCAGCAGGACCTCAGCGAGCGCGCGGCTTGCCGTGAAGGTCTCGGGGACGAAGGGGTTGTCCGGCGTGATGCAGACCGTCATCACGCCCCGCTGCGCGGGATCGTCGCTGCCGTTGGCGTGGATGCGCACGAAGGCCTCGGCCCCGGCGGCGTTCGAGAGCTCCGCCCGCTCGGCGTTGGAGAGGGAGACCTCGTTCTCCGTGCGGGTCATCACGACGGTGTAGCCCCGCGCTTCCAGCTCGTCCCGCAGCAGCAGCGCCACGGCCAGATTCAGCTCATATTCCGGGATCCCGGTCACGACGCCCTCGGTGCCGCTCGATACGCGGGCCTTCCGCTCCCCGGCGCCGGGGCCGACCGGCTCCGTCGAAGAATCGGCGCGGCTCTGGTGGCCGGGGTCGAGCACGACGACGCGCGGCGGCTCCGGCGTCGGGGTCGGTTCGGGTGTCGGCGTCGGCTCCGGTTCGGCCGTCGGCTCCGGTTC
>JAILOS010000061.1 GCA_024690695.1 Oscillospiraceae bacterium | reverse complement strand
GGGCCTTGCGCCCGCGGCGGAGGGCGCCTGGACCGCATCCGGCGGAAAGGCCGCGGGCCTCGCCGGGGCCGTGCGCGCCTATCGCTTTTTCCTGCCGGCAGCCGACTCCGGGTACCGGCTCAGGGGCGCGGATTTTGAGCTGAGTTTTCGCCGCGCGCTTGCATTATTGCCGGAACCGTGATAAACTGAACGGCGTAAAAACACGAAGGAGGCGCTTCTATGGAAGGCTACCGCATTTTGGAAATCAAACAGAGCGTTTTTGAAAATAACGACCGCGAGGCCGATCGGCTGCGCGAGGAGCTCAAGCGGAGCAGGACCTTTCTGCTCAATCTGATGAGCTCGCCCGGCTCCGGCAAGACGACCACGCTCCGCCGCACGATCGAGGCGCTCAAGGACGAGCTGCGCATCGGCGTGATGGAGGCGGACATCGACTCGGACGTCGACGCGGCGACCATCGAGAAGACGGGCGCCAAGGTCATCCAGCTCCACACCGGCGGCATGTGCCATCTCGATGCGGGCATGACGAAGCAGGGGCTCGAGGGGCTCGGCCTGGAGGACGTGGACCTGGCGATCCTGGAGAACGTCGGCAATCTGGTCTGCCCGGCGGAGTTCGACACCGGCGCGGTGAAGAACGCGATGATCCTCTCCGTTCCCGAGGGAGACGACAAGCCGCTCAAGTACCCGCTGATGTTCTCGATCTGCGACGTGCTGCTGATCAACAAGATCGACGTGCTGCCCTATTTTGACTTTGAAATCGAAAAATGCCGCGAATACGTGCGTCGGCTCAACCCCAACATGAAGATCATCCCGATCTCCTCCCGCACCGGCGAGGGCATCGGCGAGTGGGCCGAGTGGCTGCGCGGGCAGACCGCCGCGTGGATCAACGCCTGAATCAGAACCGGCCCGGAGAATTGCGCCGCTTTTCTCCGGGCCTTCGCTTTCAAAGCGAGTCGCAGAAAGGAGCGCAACATGAAAAGGAACGCCGCCCGCATTCTCGCCCTGCTGCTGTGCATGGCCCTCTTCCTGTCGCTGCTGGCAGGCTGCGGAGGCCAAAGCGCCGAGCCGCTGAACACCGCGGAGCCCGCGCCGGAAGCGGCGCCCGCCGCGCCGCCGGAGGAAACGCCGCCGGAGGAAGAGCCTTACGTCCCGGAGCCGGGCGTCGTCGTTTACGACGAGGAGGCCTCCTTCACGTTTGAATACGAAGGGGAGGTCCCGCAGAAATACGACGAAGAGACCTTCTTCGGCTTCGAGTACGAGGGCGATCCCGTTCAGACCGCGCCTGCGGACGCCTCGCCGGAGCTGACCGAACGGCTCGAGGGCGGCCTGCCCGAGGCGCCGGAGGTCTTCGAGCCGATCGCGGAGGAAGCGCCGGAGACGGGAACGCCCGCGCAGACCGCCGGACAGGCGGACGGCGCTCAGAGCGCGCTGCAGGACGGCTCGCTGCTCGACCGGCCGCTCGCGGTCCAGACCGGCGACGGGCCTGCGTCCTCCGAGCTGGAGACGGAAGTCTATACGGCCGGAAAGTCTACGAAAAGCACGGCTCCGAAGCAGCTGACGATCGAGGACATCCAGGCGATGAACCCGGATTCCGTCGTCATCGACATCTACACCAACAACGGTTATCTGTCCACGCTGGTCGGGAAGTACTACGACAAAAAGGTTCGGAACATGGAGGACGGCGTGCTCTCGGTTCAGGGCATGGCCTCGCTGCTGGGCCTCGGCAAGGGCTGCGAGTTCTTCGCCGTCTACTCCGAAACCAACAACCAGGGCTATACCTTCTACACCTACCAGCAGCGCTACGGCGATTTCACGCTGCGCTACTGCACGCTGCGCATCGTCGTCGATCCGAACGGGTATACGGCGGGCCTGAGCTGCTCCTTCATCCCCAACATCGGCACCGCCTCGCAGGAGCCGCTGATCACCGCCGGGCAGGCCGAGGAGATCGTCCGCAAGCGCTTTGCCGACCAGGATCTCATCTTCTATCCGGAGCACACGGTGCAGCTCGCCGTGCCGCTGGCCTTCGCGGTGTACAACTGCTTCGTCGTCTACACCAACAACCCGAACGCCAGCGCCGCCGGTACGGAGCTCGCCTTCGACATGCCGTATCTGGAGCATTTCGTCAGCACCGACGGCAGTTATCTGACGCATATCCCCGCCAACAACTTTGCGACCGCCAGCGCCGACGTCATCGACAACAGCTCTTACTTCGAGGGCCTGCAGGTGAAGACCCTGGCGAAGACCGTGAAGCTGGCGGACGGCACGAAGCGGGACGTGGCCGTCCCGGTGAGCTACAACAGCCGCGACGGGAAGTATTATCTGATGGATCCCTCCCGCAAGATCGCCGTGGCGCAGTACTACGACCTCAACTACCGGAACACGGTGAATCTCGTCAGCAGCAGTACGCTCGACGGCTGGTCGGACAACAACCTGATGGCCTACGCCAACTACATCATTCTCTACGACTTCTACGCCGACCACGGCATCCGCTCGGTGGACGGCTTCGGCGTTCCGATCCTGATCACCGTCGGCTGGTGCGAGGCGGACGGCACGCCGGTGGACAACGCCTGCTTCTACGGCATCAACCAGGGCTGGGCCTGCTTCGGCGTGTCCGACATCAACCACTCGAGCGACTGCGTGGACGTCGTCGGGCACGAATACACCCACGGCGTGACGAACCTTTCGATGCAGGGCAGCGTCTACCAGAACGAGACCGGCGCGATCAACGAGGCCTACAGCGACATCATGGGCAACCTCGCCGAGATGAGTATGGGCTATACGAGCGACAAGAACTGGCTGATCGCGGAGCGCAGCGGCCGCATCAGCCGCAACATGAGCGACCCGAACCAGTACCGCCAGCCCGCCTTCGTCGGCGACGTGTACTACTGGGCCTCGGTGCTCAACCCGGACTTCGACGTGAACGACTACGGCGGCGTGCACGTCAACAACTCCCTGCTTGGCCATATCGCCTACCGGATGGGCCAGTCCGGCATGAGCTACGAGCAGCAGATCGGCCTGTGGCTCAACTCCATCGAGCTGATCACGCCGCGCTCGAACTACGAGGATTTGCACGGCGCGCTGCTGTTCTCCCTGAAAATCAACGGCCTGCTGACGAAATACGGTCCCGCGCTGAACCGGGCCTTCGCCGACGCGGGGCTGAACGACGACTGGAGCAAGACCTATCTGAACGCGACGCGCAAGGGCTATGGGCGCGTCTCCTTCGACACCGACGAGACCATCGCCGCCGCGACCGGCCGCTTCTACCTCCAGTCTGACAAGAAGGTCACCTACAGCGCCTTCCCGGACGAAAACGGGCGGGTCAGCCTGCTGGTCCCGGCGGGCACTTATATCGCGCAGTTCTCGCTCTTCAGCGGCGATCAGCGCTACAACTACAACTACACCGGCTCCGGATGGGTGCAGGGCGGCTCCTATGAGAAGCTCAGGGTGAAGGACGGCGACGTGATCGAGCTGATCAGCACCTCCGGCAAAAAGCCCGCGCAGACGACCGGCGCGCAGGACAAGCTGAAGCTGGTGAACTACGACGGAGGCTACTTCTCGATGCTCGTGCCGGAGGGCTGGCGCATCGAGGTCAGCGGGGAGTACGGCTCCTTCAGCGTCAAGATTTTCGATCCGGACGATCCCAGCACGCAGATGTTCTTCTACGGCGGCCTCGCGCCCTATCATAAATCGGAGAGCACCCGCAGCTTCTGGAGAAAATACGACACCGTGATCGGCAACGGGCCCGTGCTGCCCGTGGCGAACATCCTCGGCGTCCTCGCCACCTGGAGCTATGCGATCCAGTATCAGGCCTATTACGACGTCCAGCTTTTCACTGACCTGTACGACATCCAGGTGACGGACGGCGGCTTCTTCAGCGGACCCTACGCCGGTATGAACGCGATCGAATCCGGCTGCTTCGCCTATTGCGGCACGAACTGGGACGACGACTGCAAGCTGACGATCGCCTGCTCGCTGGTGGACAACGACCCCAACGGCATAGCCTTCGGCGGCAACATGTTCTATGCGTGCTACAGCCTGTGCGGCGTGCTCGCCCCCGAGGACCGCTACGACGCGGTGTTCGAGGATCTGCTCGGCTGTCTGGAGAGCCTCACCTTTACGAACGCCTATATCCGCGCCTCCCAGAGCAGCTCCGTGCCGATGGTCGAGCAGCGCGTCATCACCGGCAACCTGAAGCTGTACTGCAATATTCTCAGGGAGCTCTACGAGACCTTCGGCGCCTGAGCGGCGATCAGAGAACGGCAAACGGCCTCCGGGATTTCCCGGAGGCCGTTTTCTGCGGCTGCGCGCAGGCTCAGGCTTTATAGAATTCGAAGATCGTCTCCCAGTAGCTTTTCAGCTTTTCGCTGTCGCTCATGAACAGCTCGTGCCGCAGGCCGGGCAGCTCCACCAGCCGGCAGCCCGGTACGCGCCGCGCGAATTCGTTCTGCGCCTCGTTTTTCACGAAGGCGTCGTTCCCGGCCTGGAAAAGCAGCACCGGAACGCGGATGCGGGCGCATTCTTTCTTCGAGAGCACCTTCCGGCAGGCGCGGATCGCCTCCCGGCCCCAGCCGGCCGAGGCCGAGCAGGTCTGCAGCTTCGGATCGGCGAGCTTCTGCCCGTAATACCAGCTGAAGCGCGGCTCGGAATTCGCGGCGCTGGCCTCGTAGGTCTCCTCGGGGAAGGCGGTCACCGGCGAAAGCGGCTCCTTCGCTCCGTCGCCGATACTCTTGAGGCAGGCGACGGCGTAGGCCGCGAAGAGCGGGATCTTGCCGAAGCTCAGCCCCAGCATCGGGGAGGAGAGCACGGCTTTGGAGAAGAGCCCCGGCGTCGTTTCCAGCAGGCGCGCGCCGACGCAGCCGCCCATCGAGTGGCAGAACAGGAACAGCGGCTTTTCGCCGGCGGCGGGCCTGACGAGCGTTTCGGTCAGCGCCCGGAGATCGTCCACGTAGTCGTCAAAGCGCTCCGCGTGGACGACGAAGAGGTTGTCGTTGGGCCGCCAGGAGCGGCCGTGTCCGCGGTGGTCGACGCCCCAGACCTCAAAGCCGGCCTGCAGCAGATAGTAGATGCTCTCGGCGTATTTCCGGATGGACTCGGTAAAGCCGTGGCTGATAACGACGACGGCCTCGGGCTCGTCCGCCCGGTAGTGCTCGTAATAGATCGGCTGTCCCTCGACGCGCTCGAAGAAGCCGGTCTCTCTCCGCTCGGCCAGGAAAGGTTCGACCAGCTCGCGCAGCTGATCGGCGTAGTTCTCGTCCGTGATCCACCGCATGGCGAAACCTCCTTTGGCACCCGCCCGGGGCGTTTTTCTTTTTTACTATAGCAGATTTTCCGGCCCGCCGCAACAGGTTTAAGGCTTTTTCAGTTGCGGCGGAAGGGCCGGCGTTGTATAATGATCAAAAAAAGCAGGAGAGAAGGCTTTGCCATGAAAACAATCCGCGCGGCCGCGGCGCTGCTGCTGTGTCTGCTGCTGTCGCTGTCGCTCGCCGCGCCGGCCCTGGCCGCCGGGCCCGCGCCCTGCGGGCTGCGCGTACTCGTCGACGGGCGCGAGACGACCGTCCGCGCCTACAGCGAGTCCTACGAGGGCAACCTCTATCTGTCGCTGAGCGACCTGTCCCGTGCGCTCGACGGCACGTCAAAACGGTTTCGCGCCGTCTACGAGAGCAGCGCCGGCGACGGAGAGCTCTGGCGCGTGACGACGGGCCAGTCCGCCGCGCCCGAGACGAAAGGAGCGGCGGCGACCGGCTCGGGAGCCGCCGTCAGCCTTGCGCTGCAGCGCAACCGGCTTTTCGTCGACGGCGGCGAGCGGCGCTACTACAGCTACCGCGCGGACGACAAGGAGCTGTATCTGAGCCTGGCCGACGTGCAGCTCATGCTGGATCTCACGGCGCTGCCGCTGGAGGACGGCGGGCTGCGCCTGCTGCCGGAGCAGCCCTTCGCCCCAGATCTCGACGAGCTGCGCGCCGAGGGCTATTTCACCGCCTTCAACGCGGTGCTGGTCGGGGATCTGGACACCGGAGAGATCCTCTTCTCCGGGAACCGCACCCGGCCCTATCCGATCGCGAGCCTGTCCAAGCTGATGACGTACTGGCTGCTGGCGGAGGCCGTGGAGGCGGGCGCCGCGAGCTGGTCGGACGCCGTGACGGTCTCCGCGCGGGCCGCCGCGCTCTCCCGCACGGCGGACGGCATCGTCAAGCTCGACGAGGGGCAGGTCGTTTCGCTCCGGGAGCTGACGGGCTGCATGCTGCTCGCCTCCAGCAACGAGTGCGCGCTCGCCGCGGCGGAGTATCTGGCGGGCTCTGAGGAGCGCTTCGTCGAGCTGATGAACGAGAGCGCGCGCGAGCTCGGGCTGCGCTCCGCCCGCTTCTACACGGTACACGGCCTGCCGAGCTACAGCCGCAGCGGCCTGCCGGCCAAGCGGCAGAACGGCATGAGCGCGACCGATCTCTTCCGCCTCAGCGCCCTGCTTCTGCGGCGCTGGCCCGATGTCACGGAGATCACCTCCCGGCAGTTCATGCGCTTTGACCAGCTCCAGTACACGACGGCCAATTCAAATCCGCTGGTTTTCAATCTCCCGGGCGTCACCGGACTGAAGACCGGCTCGACGAACCGCGCGGGCTACTGCCTGGTCGCGACGCTGCCGGTCACGGCCGGAGGGGAGACCCACACGCTCGCGGCGGTCGTGCTCGGCGCGGAGAGCGCGGACCTGCGCGGCCAGTGCGCGGAGATCCTGCTGCGCGCCGCGCGGGACCATTACGAGGCCGAGGGCTTCGCGCAGGCGGACCTGCCATGAAAACGAACGGAAAAACGGCGGAACTGTCAGCTTTGCATGCTGGCGCCCGCCGCTTCTCCGTGCTACAATAGACCGCGGAGGTGGGAAAAGTATGATTAGTGAGAATCTTGCCTTTCTTCGCCGGAAAGCCGGACTGTCACAGGAGGCGCTGGCCGAAGAAATCGGCGTCGCGCGGCAGACGCTCTCCAAGTGGGAGAGCGGCGAGAGCGCGCCGGATCTGCTGCACGCGGACGCGCTGGCCGCTTTTTTCGAGCTGAGCGTGGACGATCTGCTGCACACGGAGCTCGAGCGCGTCGGCAAGCCGCCGAAGGGAAAGATGATCTTCGGCACGGTGACGGTCGGCGACAAGGGACAGATCGTGATCCCCGTCAAGGCGCGGCGCTGCTTCGGCATCGAGCCGGGCGACGACCTCGTGGTGCTGGGCAACATCGAAACGGGCATCGCGCTGTTGAAAGCGGACTTTTTTCTGGAGCTGGCACAAAAAATGCAGGAGGAACAATCATGAGTGCGATCCTTGAGGTGAAGGGCCTCGTCAAAGAGTATCCGGGCTTCCGGCTGCACGAGCTGAGCTTTGCGCTGGAGGAGGGAAAGATCACCGGCTTTATCGGCCGCAACGGCGCCGGCAAGACCACGACGCTGCATTCGCTGCTGGGCTTCGTCGCGCCGGACGCGGGAGAGATCCGCTTCTGGGGCGGGGAATTCAGGGAAAACGAGCAGGCGGTCAAGCAGCGCATCGGCTTCGTGTCGGCGGGCATGAGCTTCTACACGAAAAAGAAGCTGAAGACGATCACCGCCGTCACGCGCGCCTTTTATCCCGCCTGGGACGAGCCGCGCTACCGGGACTATCTGCGGAAGTTCGCGCTGTCGGAGGAGAAAACGCCGGACGCGCTCTCCAACGGCATGAAAATCAAATACATGCTCGCCCTCGCGCTCTCGCACGGGGCGGAGCTGCTGATCCTCGACGAGCCGACCAGCGGGCTCGACCCGATCTCGCGCGAGGAGCTGACGGAGATCTTCCTCGACCTGCGGGATCAGGGGAAGACGATCCTGTTTTCCACGCACATCACCTCCGACCTCGACCGGACCGCCGACAACATCCTGTACATCGCCGACGGCGCGATCCGCGCGGAGGACAGCCTGGAGGGCTTCATCGGGGCCTACCGCCTGGCCGAATACGCCGAGCGGCCCGCGGAGGCGCAGGGCGGGGAGCTGCTGATCGGCGAGCGCCGCAGCCGCGCCGGCCATACGGCGCTGGTGCGCGCGTGCGACGCCGGGAAGCTTGCGATCCCCACGCGCGCGGCGAATCTGGAGGAGATCATGGTCCATCTGGAAAAGGAGGGAGCGTCATGCTGAGCAGGCTCGTGAAAAAAGAATTCAGGCTCTGCCTCCACCCGGCGGCGATTCTGATGCTGACGATGAGCGCGATGGCGCTGATCCCGAACTACCCCTTCGGCGTGCTGTTTTTCTATATGACGCTCGGCGTCTTCTTCATCTGCCTCGGTGCGCGCGAGAACCATGACGTCACCTATACGATGACGCTGCCGGTGCCGAAGAAGGAACTGGTCACGGCCCGCTTTCTGCTCGCCGCGGCGCTCGAGCTGCTGCAGCTCGCGCTGACGGCCGGCTTTATCCTGCTGCGCCGCGCGCTCGGAGATCAGCCCAACGCGGCGGGCCTGGACGCAAACCTCGCCCTGATCGGAGAGGGCTTCATTTTCTTCGGCGTATTCCAACTTGTGTTCTTTCCCGGCTATTACCACGACGTCAACCGCGTCGGCGTCAACTTCATCAAATCCTCGGCGGCGATGCTCGTGCTGGTCGTGCTGGATATCGTGCTGTGCTACACGGTCCCGCTGTTTTGCGACGTGCTCGACACGCCCGATCCGCAGCATCTGCCGGAAAAGCTCGTCTTCACGGCGATCGGCCTCGTCTTCTGGCTGGGCGCGAGCCTGCTGGCGCTCCGGCTGTCTCAGCGCCGTTTCCAGCGCCTGGATATCCGCTGACGCGCGGCGCCGTCTTCCTCACTGGCTTTTCAAGGGGCTGTCTCAAAACCTTTTTCGTTTTGAGACAGCCCCTTGAATCTTGTCGGATCGCGTGGTATAATACAACATATTGTAGAAAAATGGGTTCGTATACCCGTATATTCTGTGAAGCGCCGGATCGGAGGCCCTCATGAAAAAAAGCCGGATCAAATTCTATACCGAGCGGGAGACCTGGTCCGCCCAGGCCGCGGTCACCTTCACGGCCCTTTCCGTTCTGTTCCGGCTGCTCGGCAGCTTCGGCCTGTGGGGGGAGGCGAGCTTCGCCGCCACGCAGCTCGCGCTGCCCGCGCTGAGCGGTCTGCTCTTCATCCTCGCGGTCGTCCTGCTGGGGCGGAAGGCCTTCTGGAGCACGGTACTGCCGGTGCTGCTGGGCGTGGTGTTTTTCATCATCAAAGCGACGGGCTACGAAAGCTGGCTCAACACGGTGCTCTGCATCCTGCTGTGCCTGCTGGCCGCCGTGCTCTACACGGGGACGGCGCTCGGTCTGATCCATACGAAGCTGCCGCTGCTGCCGCTCTTCGGCCTGCCCTTCCTGGTCAAGGTCTTCGCGTGGGATCTGCCGGCGCTGTCCGATCTGGAAAACCCGGTCGCCTTCTCCGCGGGGATGCTGGAGATGAGCGAGCTGTGCATCCTGCTGGCGCTGTTTTTCATCAGCCTGGCGATGAAGAAGGAAATCATCCGCGGCGAAGAGGAGCTGCCGCTGGTGATCGACGATGAAGTGATCTATCCTGACGAGCTCAACCGCGACGGGGATCCGACGGCGGGACAGAACCTGCCCGGCGTGATCCCGGCGGCGGAGGCGGAGCTGGTCAGCGACCCGGCAAAGAAGGCCAAGAGAACATGAACGAGAAAGAGTTGACCGGCCGTCAGAAAACGGCTGAAGGCACCGGCCGCCATCTATCGGCCGGAGGCACGGGCCGCCTGAAAACGGCCGAAGGCACCGGCCGCCTGAAAACGGCCGAAGGCACCGGCCGTCATATACCGGCCGAAAGCACCGGCCGCCTGAAAACGGCCGAAAGCACCGGCCGTCATATACCGGCCGAAAGCACCGGCCGTCTGAGCGGCGTCCAGGGCAGCGGCCGGATGAAAGCCGCCGGGGGAACCGGCAAACTGAAAACGGCCGAGAAGCCGACGCCCGTCGGGAAACAGCCCGATCCGGCCGCCGCGAAGAACCGGCGCAATTCGGTGCTGGGCGGCCTTGCCCTGGTTTTCGTGCTGCTGCTGATCATCGCGCTGTCCGTGCGCGGCGCGGCGGACGAGCACCGCTACCGCGAGCATCTGCGCGCGGCCTCCGTCAGCTACGCGAAGGGCGATTACGAGGACGCGCTCGGCCACCTGTGGCAGGCGGCCGCCGCCGAGGAGACGGACGAGATCCGCCGGCAGATGGCGGACTGCTACGAGGCGCTGGGCAACTACGACCGCGCGCTGGAGGTCCTGCGCCGGATGGATTTGCAGGACGAGACCGTGCGCGAGCGGATCGCCGCGCTCGAGAGCGCCCGCGACCGGCAGAAGACGGCCAATCTGACGGAAATCGCCGGCCAGCGCGTCGACCGGACGGCGAGCTCTCTGGTGCTCAAGGACGTCGGGCTGACCGACGCGGAGCTGAGCAGAGTGGCCGAGCTGTACGCGCTCACCAGCCTCACCCTTTCCGGCAACCGGCTGGAGGACGTGAGCGCGCTGTCGGCTCTCGGCGGACTGACGACGCTGGATCTGAGCGACAACGACATCCACGATCTGACGCCGCTGGCTGAGCTCGGCGGGCTGCGGACGCTGTATCTGGACAACAACCCGATCTTTGACTTCAGCCCGCTCTACGGGCTGAACCAGCTCACGATGCTGAGCATCCGCGGCATCGAGATCACCGAGGCGCAGCTTTCGGAGCTTTCGGAAAAGCTGCCGGGCTGTGCGATCCACAGCGAGACGGCGGTGGCCGAGCTCCGGGAGATGACGCTCGGCGGCGTGACCTTCCGCGAGAACGAGACGGAGCTCGATCTGAGCGGAAAGAACCTCACCGACATCTCCGTGCTCTCCTCCTGCCGGCAGCTGCGCAAGCTCGACCTGAGCGGCAACCAGATCAGCGATCTGCGGCCGCTGATGGATCTGCCTGCGCTCGAACGGCTGAGCATCCGGGACAACCAGGTCAGCGATCTGCGGCCGCTGATGGCGATGAGCAGCCTCCGCTATATCGACGCGGGTGCCAACGCCATCACGAGCGCCGCCGCGCTCGAGCGTCTGGACGGGCTGAAGGAGCTGCATCTGGACCACAATCCGCTGAGCGATCTGAGCGGCCTGGCTTCGCTGGACGCGCTGGAAACGCTGGATCTCGAGGGCTGCGGCCTGGTGGACGGGCAGCTGGAGGCGCTCTACGGGATGAAGAGCCTGAAGCTGCTGACGCTGAAGGACAATCCCGAGCTCACCGGCGACGCCGTGGACGCGCTGAAGAAGAAATACCCCTCGAGCTTCATCTCCCACTCCGAGCTGGTCTACACCGTGGAATTCGACGGCGAGCGCTATCGCCGCGACCTCACCGAGCTTGATCTGAGCGGGCGGGGACACTCCTTCGATCTGGCGGGCTTCTCGCTGATGACCCGCCTCGAAACGCTGGATCTGAGCGGGAACGAGCTGGAGAGCGTGTACAGTCTGCAGTGGCTCCGCAGCCTCAGAACGCTGCGCCTGGCGCGCAACCGCATCAGCGACGCGACGCCGCTGGCCTACCTGACCGCGCTGGAATCGCTGGATCTGTCCTACAACGAGATCAGCTCCGTTACGCCGCTGCTGAGTCTGACCAGGCTGAAGGAGCTCAATCTCACGGGCAACCGGCTCGAAGCCGAGCAGCTGGAAAAACTGCGGGAGGCGCTGCCGGACTGCCGGATCATCTTTGAAAGCGAGCGATCCACTTGATACGAACAGGGGCTCCCGAGAGGAAGCCCCTGCGTTTTTTCGAGCGCGGGGCTTGCGAACGCGCGCGGAATCGGGTATAGTAAACGGGTACGAAATCGCGCAGGAGGGTGGAGCATGAAAACGATTTATCTGGCGGGCGGCTGCTTCTGGGGCATGCAGAAGTATTTCGACCAGTTCGAGGGCGTTGTGAGCACCGAGGTGGGCTACGCCAACGGACGGGCCGACACGGTGAGCTATCGGGAGGTATGCGCCGGCAGCGGCCACGCCGAAACGCTGAAAATCGACTATGACGAGACGGTCGTCTCGCTGACCGAGCTGCTCGACCGCTATTTTCTCGTGATCGACCCGCTCTCTTACGGGCGGCAGGGCGCGGACGTCGGCATCCAGTACCGCACGGGGGTGTATTATACCGACGAAAACCAGCTCCCGGAGCTCCGCGCGCGGATGGAGCAGGAGGCGCGGCGCCTCGGGCGGAAGCTGGCGGTGGAGCTCAAGCCGCTCGAGCGTTTTTGCCCGGCGGAGGAGTACCATCAGAAGTATCTGGACAAGAACCCGACGGGCTATTGCCATATACCCCGTCGCTATTTCAACCTGGAGACAGACAAGGAACGGGAGTGAGACACCATGGCGAATGAGAACAGACCGATCAACAGAGAGAAAAACGTCAGCGGCCAGGGCAAGGGCGTTCATCGCCGCGGCGAGGGGCTCGGAACCGGCCCGGTCGGCAGCGGCAGCAGCCCGGTCGGCGGCGGCGCACCGGCCGGCGGACAGCCGGAGCAGACGCAGCGCGCCTCCTACGCCGGCGGCGGGAGCGGACGCCGCAGCAGCCCGCTGATCCTGATCCTGATCGTCGCCGTGCTGCTGTTCGGCGGCGGCGGGAAGATCCTCGGCCTGCTCGGCGGGGGAGATCTCGGCGAGCTGCCGGCGAGCGGCTACGAGAGCCTGCTTCCCGGCACGCAGACCGGCGGACAGAGCACGTCCGTCACGCCGAGCGCCAAGCCGGCGCCGACCGGCAGCCTGCTGTTCGGCGGCGGAAACAGCTGGAGCGGAGGCTCCGCTTCCAGCGCCGGCTGGAGCGCCGCGCCGAATACCGGCGTGCTGGATCGCAGCGTGGCCGAGGGCGCGCGGGACAAATACACGGAGATTGTCGGCGACGGCAAGGACAGGGTCACCGTGATGGTCTACATGTGCGGCTCGGACCTCGAGTCCCGCAGCGGGATGGCCAGCCGGGACCTGCTCGAGATGCAGAACGCCAAGCTCTCGCGCAACGTGAATCTGATCGTGTATACCGGCGGCGCGGCGCAGTGGAACAACCGCGTCGTCAGCAAACAGGTCAACCAGATCTACCAGATCCGGGACGGCGGGATGACGCCGGTCCAGCCCAACGCGGGCAGGGACTCGATGACCGACCCCAACACGCTGCAGAGCTTTATCGAATTCGGCGTGAAGAACTTCCGGGCCAACCGTTATATCCTGATCCTCTGGGATCACGGCGGCGGCTCGCTCTCGGGCTACGGCTACGACGAAAAGCACCAGAGCAGCGGCTCGATGTCGCTCGCCTCGCTCGACTCCGCGCTGAAGGCGAGCAAGGTCAAGTTCGATTTCATCGGCTTTGACGCCTGCCTGATGGCGACGGTGGAGAACGCCTCGATGCTCTCCGCCTACGCAGACTATATGATCGCCTCGGAGGAGACCGAGCCGGGCATCGGCTGGTATTACACCGACTGGCTGACCGCGCTCTCTGCCGACACCTCGATGAGCACGCTGGACGTCGGCAAGCAGATCGTGGACGATTTCGTGCGCGAGTGCGCCCGCCAGTGCGGCGGACAGGCCACGACCCTCTCGGTCGTCGACCTGGCGGAGCTGAGCGCGACGCTGCCCGATTCGCTCCGGAGCTTCTCGACCGGACTCAAGGACCGCATCACCGGCGGCGATTATCAGAGCGTGGCCGCGGCCCGCGGCAATACGCGCGAATTTGCCAGCTCCACGAAGATCGACCAGATCGACTTCGTCGATTTTGCCGGCCGCCTCGGGACCGAGGAGGGGAAGGAACTGACGAAGGCGCTGCTCGGCGCGGTCAAGTATAACCGCACCTCTTCGAGCGTCACGAACGCCTACGGACTGTCGGTCTACTTCCCGCTGAAGAAGATCTCCTCCGTGGACAAGGCCGTGCGCACCTACGACGCGCTCGGCATGGACGAGAGCTACACCGCCTGCATCCGCGAGTTCGCCAGTCTGGAGGTCAGCGGACAGATCGCCTCGGGCGGCGCGTCCAACAACCCCTACGCCTCGCTGCTCGGCGATTACAGCGGCGGCTACGTCTCGGGCGGCAGCATGGCCGATATCAGCCAGCTCCTGCAGTCGGCGATGAGCGGCGATCTGAGCAGCCTGCTCGGCGGCGCCGGCTTCCTCGGCGGCCGCTCCCTGGAGGAGACGGAGGCCGCGGCCGAGTACTTTGCGGCCAACCGCTTCGATCCCTCGCTGCTCTTCTGGCAGCGCAGCGTCGACGGCGACTACGTGATCAGCCTGGATGAAAAGCAGTGGTCGCTGGTGCAGGACGTGGCGCTCAACCTCTTCGTCGACGACGGAACGGGCTACGTCGACATGGGACTGGACAACCTCTTCAGCTTCGACGAAAACGGCAATCTCCTGCCGGACACCGAGGGCACCTGGATCTCGATCAACGACCAGCCCGTGGCCTACTACTTCGTCAGCGCCTCGGCGGACGAGGACGGCGGCACAACGATCACGGGCTACGTTCCGGCAATGCTCAACGGGGAGCTGGTCAAGCTGGTGCTGATCTTCAACGACGAATATCCGCAGGGCTTCATCGCCGGCGCGCAGATCGAATACGACCCGAAGGAGACCGAGACGCTGCCGCGCGGCCTGATCGAGCTGAAGGACGGCGACCGGCTGGATTTTGTCTGCGACTACTATTCCTATGACGGCGAATACCTCGACAGCTACCTGCTGGGCGAGACGATCACGGTCGACGGCGCTCTCCGGATCAGCGACACCTATATCGGACAGCCCACCCGCATCCTCTACCGCTTCACCGACATCTATCAGCAGCACTACTGGACGCAGGTCCTCCCGCAGGACTGACCTCTTTCCGAAATAAAAAAACACGCGAACGCGGCGCTCCGGCTCCGCGTTCGCGTGTTTTTTGCCGCCTCCGCCGAATAGAATAGAGGAAAACGGAGGTGAGACGATGGAATGGAAGGCGATCGCCGCGCGTCTGGGCGCGCTGGTCTGGGGGCCGGGGATGCTGGCGCTGCTGGCCGGGACGGGGCTGCTGCTGACCGTGCGGACGCGGGCGCTTCCGCTCCGGCGCTTTCCCGGCGAGATAAAAAAGCTGCTGCGAAGACCCGCCGCGGCGGGAACGAAAGAGGGCGGCGCCAATTTCACGCCCTTCGAGGCCATGACGACCGCGCTGGCCGGGGCCGTGGGCACCGGGAACATTGCGGGCGTGGCCGGGGCGCTCGCCGTCGGCGGGCCGGGGACGGTGTTCTGGATGTGGGTCTCGGCGCTGCTCGGCATGAGCACGAAATACGCCGAGATCGCCCTGGCCGTGCGTTACCGCGCCGCGGACGCCGCGGGCAGACGCTTCGGCGGCCCGATGCTGACGATCGAAAAGGGCCTGGGCCCGCGGTGGAAGCCGTTGGCCGGGGCCTTCGCGCTGTTCGGGGGGCTCGCCGCCTTCGGCGCGGGAAACGCGGTGCAGAGCAGCGAGATCGCCGGCGCGGCGGGGGCCTTGTTCGGCCTCGACCGGGGGAGCTGCGCGCTGATCCTCACGCTGCTGACGGGCTTCGTGCTGTTGGGCGGCCGGCGGGGGATCGGCCGGGCGACCGCGGCGCTGGTGCCGCTGAGCGCGGGGCTGTATCTGCTCGTCGGCCTGTGGGCGATCGCGCTTCATCTCGCCGAGCTGCCGGCGCTGCTGGCGCGCATCGTGCGCGAGGCCTTCAGCCTCCGGGCGGCCGGCGGCGGGCTGCTGGGGACGGCGATGCTCCGCTCGCTGCGCAGCGGCTTTGCCCGCGGCGTTTTTTCCAACGAGGCGGGGCTCGGCTCGGCCCCGATCGCCCACGCGGCCTCCGCCGGGGAGGAGCCCTGCGCCGAGGGGACGCTGGGCGTGGCGGAGGTGCTGATCGACACGCTGCTGATCTGCACGGTCACGGCGCTGTGCGTGCTGCTGTCGGGCGTCCTCGATGAAGGCGCGGCCTTCCCGTCGATGGGCGAGGCGGCGGCCTGCGCGCTCGATCGGCTGCTGCCCGGGCGGATCGGCTCCTTCGTCGTCCGGCTGAGCCTGCCGCTTTTCGCCTTTTCCAGCATACTGAGCTGGGCCTGCTGCGGCGAGAGCTGCTGGGGCTATCTGCTGGGCGACGGCCCGGTGCGGCGCACGGTCTTCCGGCTGCTGTTTGCGCTCGCGTGCCTGCCCGGCGCGCTGGGCGGCGCGGGCTTCTGGTGGGAGCTGTCCGACGCGCTCAACGGCCTGATGGCCCTGCCGAACCTGATCGCGCTGGTGCTGCTTTCCGGCGAAGTGGCGGAACTGACGAGAGCGGGCTTTGTGAAAAGGGCGCCTGTCAGCCGTCCGTCTGCGCAGCCACGCCCCCTCGCCGCAGGGCGGCTATCAGCCGCCCGCCGTTCTCCCCTTCCCCGCCGCAGCGGGGAAGGGGGAGCGCGTCAGCGGTGGATGAGGCCTCCTTCGCGCTGCGGCCGCCCGAAAAACCAGGGATAACGCAACAGTGAGGCGAAACCGGAAAGAACCGGCTTCGCCTCACTGTTCCATTGATTTATCCCCTTTTTTCAAGGCCGCTGCTTCTCTGCCGCCGCTCGTCCGATTTTTGCGGCGCACCCGGCGCTATTCCCGCCGACAGCCCGGGGCGGCCTCGGTGACGAGACGCAGCCCGCCGCTCTTCGTGACGCCCTGGGCGATCCAGCAGCCGTTTTCCAGACGGAAGTCCGTCCACTCGCGCAGATCGACCCGGTACCAGGCGCTCCAGTTGTCCCAGACGGCGGTCGAGCGGCTGCGGGCGGCCAGCGGCTTTGCGCAGAGGCGGCAGCAGATCAGCTCGTGCTTCGTCCGGACGCCGTCGGGGTCGGTCTCGATGAAGCGGGACGCGGGCGCGGGCGCGGCGCAGTGCGAGCCGAGGGCTTCGCAGGCGGCTTCGTCGGGCAGACCCAGCGCCCGGGCCGCCTCGCGCGCGCCCGGGAGCTCCAGTCTGCTCCACACGATCCGGCGCACGTCGACGTCCTCCGATTCGAGCAGCAGCTTTTTGAGCAGGCTCTGGTCGGCGATCCGCTCGGCGGCGAAGGTACGGAGCAGATTGTCCTTTGACTCGCGCGCGACCGTCTCGAGCACCGCCTGGTCGCCGATGCGCGCGACAATGGGCTTTGCGCTGCGATAGTCGTCCCGGGCGAGGGCGATCCGCCCCAGCAGCCGCGGATCCGCGATGCGCTCCAGCGCCAGCGAGGCCGTGCGGCTCCCGTCGGGCTCCGAGAGGATAAGAGACGCGAGCGCTTCGCCGCCGAGCTTGTCCAGAGCGGCCGCGCGCACCCTCTCCAACGGAGCCCGCAGCGCGATCTCCTTCAGCGCGGCCTCGCCCTCCGTCTTTTCCACGCAGGCGAGCGCCTGTTCGATTTTGCCTTCTCTGTCCGTCTTCCAGGCGTTCTTTCCCCAAAACAGTCCCATGTCAGCTCTCCCCGCGCTCAATCTTCCGCAGCGTGTCGGCCAGGATCTCCTTCCGCAGCTCCGTGAGCCAGGGGGAGAAGGCCGCCGCGTCGAAGCCGTAGCGCCTGTTCAGTTCGTATTCGTTGTCCGCCCAGGTCGAGAGCGGCGCCTCGTTGTGCTGGATCACGGCCTCGAGCTTGTCGAGCGCCTTGTAGAGCTTCGCCTCCGGCGTCCGCTGCGCGTCCATCTCCTCGTACAGCGCCGCAAGCTCCGCGCGCAGCTCGGCCGGCATCGAAGCGACCCAGCGCCGAAGCAGCGCGTCCTCGGTCTCCCGGTCCGCCTCGGTTTTGAGAAAAGCGGGGACGTCCCCGGTGAAGCATTCGCCCAGGTCGTGGATCAGACACATGTCCACGACCTTGTCTATATCCAGCTCCGGAAATTCGCGCCGCAGCAGCAGCGCCATCAGCGAAACGCGCCAGCTGTGCTCGGCGACGCTCTCCGGCCGGCCCTGCGAGCTCGTACAGTGCCGCGTCGTGTCCTTCAGCCGCTCCGCGACGTGCAGGATATCCAGAAACTCTCTTGCGTTCAAGGCGCTCGTCTCCTCCTCCTCACAGATCCTTTTCCCACCACAGGTTTCCGTCCTCGCGCAGGAAGCGGAAGCCGCATTTTTTCAGCACCCGCTGCGATTTGAGATTGTCCGGCAGCGTGTCGGCGAGCACGGTTTTGATCCCGAGCGAGCGGCCGAAATCCAGGAAAGCGCGTAGCGCCTCGGTCATATAGCCCCGTCCCTCGTGGCGGGGATTGAGCCCGTAGCCCAGCTCGGTCACGCCCTCGCGCGGGACGTATTTATAGTCGATCGAGCCGAGGATGACGCCGTCCTCGCGGCGGACGAGCAGAAACTCGGTAAAAAACAGAAAGTTTTCCGGGTCCTCCGCGATCTCCCGCTCCAGCTGCAGCAGAAAGCCCTTCAACAGCTCGTCGAGCTCCTCGCCCTGATACGTCACGCCGTAGGTCTCCTCAAAGCGGGGCAGATCGCGGTTGAACAGGGAAAGGCTTTCAGTCGTGTAGGGAAAGAGCACCAGCCGCTCGGTGTCGATTGCACCGCGCATCAGCTCCCGGTTCATGCCCGGCCCTCCGCTTTTTTCAGCTCGTAGAAGTCGCACAGATAGGCATAGCCGTCCCACTCGCGCAGGAGCTTTTCGCTGTGCGTGTAAACAAAGCCGCAGCTTTTGATCACGGCGGCGGAGGGGGCGTTCTCGCGGAAGCACCCGCAGACGAAGCGCGTGCCGCCCAGCTCGTCGAAGGCCAGCGACACGAGCGCGCGCAGCGTTTCTTTTCCGAAGCCCCGGTTCTGCCAGGCGCGCGCGATGCACACGCCGCTCTCCTCGTATTCGCCCGGCCCGAGCTCCCGAAAGCCCGCGAAGCCGATCGGCTCGTCCGTCTCCTTCAGACAGACGAAAAAGGCGTTGAACTGCGCCTGATAGGCCTTCGTCCGCTCCAGACGGGCGCGCGCCTCCTCGAGGGTCGGCGTCGGCGTCCAGAGCATCCTTTCGGCGAGCGCCGCGTCGCTCCAGACGTTCTTCCAGATCGGCTCCAGGTCCCCGTCTCCGGCTTTCCTCAGGATCAGCCGGGGAGTCTCCAGTCTTTCGATCATGTCTTCACCTCAGATCCAGATACAGGGCCTCCAGCAGCTCGGCCAGAAAAGCCCGGTCGTCCACGCGCCCGACCAGCAGCATCTCCTTCGCGCCCTCGTAGGGCCGCTCCCGCGGCGCGTCCGGCATCAGCGCCAGCGCCCGGGGGCTTGGCTTGACGAGAAAACGGTCGTCGTAGATCCCGCCGATCAGCACCTCGCGGGTATACAGAAGGAATTCGCCCATCATCGCGCGGGTCCGGATCCCCTCCGCTTCGGAGAGCTGATCCAGAATAAAGTGCAGATATTCTTTGCTTGAAGCCATGGGTTACTTCTCCTTTCATCCGCCGAGGAAGGGCTCGTAAAGCGCCCGGCAGGTTTCCAGCGAGCGCTCCACGTCGATCCAGAAGACCAGGGATTCCTCGCCGTCCTGCGGATCGACGCCCATCCGTTCGAAGACCCCGCCCAGCGCCCGGATCGTCTTTTCCGAGGCCGGATTGTCCGTCGAGCAGCCGAGCATCACGCGCTCGAGGCCGAGCTTTTGCGCCTCCTTCAGCCCGGCGTAGAGCTGGAGCTTGGCATAGCCCTTTCGCCGCTCCGAGGGCCGGATCCCGTAGCCGATGTGACCGGCCCAGCGCAGCATCGTCTCGCTCAGATTCCAGCGGACGTTGATCGTGCCGATCAGCCTGTCGTCGCCGGCCCTGATCAGCAGGAAGGTCCTGCCCGGGCAGTGATCGATGCTCGCGGCGTAGGCCGGGTCCTCCATACGCAGACAGCGCTCGAGCGCCTGCTCGAAGCTGAAGCCCGAGAAGATCTTGTCCAGCGAGCCCGAGCCGTTGATCTCCGAACCGCAGGCGACAAATTCATGCAGATAGTCGACGATCGCCTCCCGCCGCCGCAGGGAGGGCTGTTCCAGAAAAAACTGTTCCATAGGATTCCTTTCTATCGGGTCCTCTCCATGAAGACGTCTTCCTCCGTACGCCCGGTTTCGCGATAGCCGCACTTTTCATACACGCGGATTGCCCGCAGGTTGTCCGGGTAGGCCTTCAGAAAGATCCGGCGCAGGCCGAGCGTTTCCAGCGTGTAGCGCGTCACGGCCGCGACGGCTTCGGTGCCGTAGCCCAGATTCTGTTTGTCCGCCGTGATTGCGATCCCGAGCTCGGCTTCGGACTCCGTCGCGTCCATCAGCTCGATGTTTCCGACAAACGCGCCGCCGTCCTTTTCCAGCATCGAGAAGAGCGGTGCCTTTTCCGCCAGCTTTTTCCGTACCCAGGAGAGCTCCTTTTCTTCGGAAACCGGCTCGGTCCGGCGGCCGATCCATCTCGCCACGCCCTCGATATCGTTGACCATGGCGAGGTAATCCTTCACCAGCAGCTCCGAGGGCTCGACATAGCGCAGCCGCTCCGACTCAAAAATCGTTTTCATGACATGCCTCCTCATTCGATGCACTGCAGGAACAGCGCCGCGAGATCGGGGTCGAACTGCGTGCCGCGCCCCTCCTCGATGATCGCGCGGGCCTTTTCCCGCGAGAGGGCTTTTTTGTAGACGCGCTCGGAGATCAGCGCGTCGTACACGTCGGCCAGCGTCATCATCCGGGCCTCGAGCGGGATCTCCTCGCCCTTCAGGCCCTCGGGATAGCCCTTGCCGTCGTAGCGCTCGTGGTGGTACTTCGCGATCTTGCCGGCGATGGCGTAATAATCCTCGTTTTCCACGTCCCGCATGGTTTTCTGAATGATCTCCGCGCCGTAGACGGCGTGCTTTTTCATGATCTCGAACTCCTCGTCGGTAAGCCGGCCGGGCTTGTTCAGAATGGTATCGGGGATGCGGATCTTGCCGACGTCGTGCATCGGCGCCGCGAGGATCACGTTGTTGTAGTATTCGTCGGTCAGGCCGGCGTATTTCTCCTGCTGCTTCATACGCTCGATCAGCGACTTGACGTACTGCTCCGTGCGGCGGATATGTCCGCCGGTCTGCTCGTCCCGTTCCTCCACGACGGTGGCCATCGAGGAGATCACGGTTTTCTGGATCCGTTCCAGACGCTGGCTCTGATAGATCTCGCGGACGTTGCGCGTGCAGATGACCGAGTAGAGCGTGATGCCGACGGCGCAGAAGGTCGCAACGTTGATCAGATCCAGCGAGAAGGCGCTCCCGGATTTGAGAAAGCGGGAGGTGAACAGGTACAGGGCGGATTCGCAGATCATGACCAGATACATCCGGATCGGCCTGTCGTCGATCGTCAGGGGCAGCAGCGCGATGAAGACGACGATGCTGGTCGCCGGGATCGAGTAGTTGCTCTGCTGGGTGCTGAGAAAGCCGGCGTACAGGCAGACGAACAGCATCTCCAGATAGCACAGCCAGATGGTGAAGGCCTCGCCGGCGCCTTTTCTGCGCAGGATCCCGGCCAGCAGACAGAGGATCGCGCTGCCGAGCATCAGCAGCAGGTAGGGCTGCCAGACGCCGCTGCGCGTCAGCAGATTGACCAGCAGAAACAGCCCGCCCATGACTGCGGCCAGCAGGGAAGTGATCCGCAGGATGCGCAGATTTCTGCTCCAGATGAGCGGTCGTATAGAGTCGTACTCGTCCCCGGACAGGGTGCAGTACAGGAAGAAAGCCTTGATCTTCTGCCTTTTCATAAGCAGTTCTCCTTTTACGGGACGTTCAGCCGCGCACGGCGGGCGCGCGAAAACCGCGCAGGCGCTTTCAGACCGTGTATCCGGCGGAAATGAAACGCGCCGGCAGATCCTCCGCGCCTGTTTAAGCGGAACCGTACGGCAGACGGAGCCCTATCGTTTTGCCGCCCATTCCTCTTTCGTCAGCAGATTGACGTGGCCTTTTCTCGTCTCGTCCAGCTGTGGAACGGGGGCGTTTTCGGTCGTCCACTGATATCGGAAGCCGAGCTTTTCCTGGACGCGCTTTGATTTTACGTTGCCGTCGTAATAGGCGCACCACACGCGCTCGAGCTTCAGATCCTCAAAGGCGCGGCGCAGCAGCTCCCGCGCCGCCTCCGGGACGAGACCGCGGCCCCAGTATGGCACGCCGATCCAGTAGCCCAGCTCCGCCTCGTCGTCCTTTTGGGCAAGATCGTTACGGTGCAGGCCGATGCTTCCGATCGGAAGGCCTGTTTCCTTCAGCACGATGGCGTAGGTCTCCGGCGCCGACAGAACGTCCCTGATGATCTGGCGGCTGTTTTCCACGCCGGTATGGGCTGGCCAGCCGGCGGCGGGCCCCACGCGGGGATCCTTCGCGTATCGATAGCATTCCTCCGCGTCCGCTTCCTCCCACGGACGGAGAATAAGCCGCTGTGTTTCCAAAACCATAGTACCGTCGCTTCCCTTTACGAATGTGTCAGTATAAGGACCGTTCCGACATACCTCGGAGCAGCAGGTCAAATAAAAAGACTGGCATTTGACCCGCTGGTTCATCCCAAGGAAGGAATGGGCAATTCCCCAGGACTGGCCAATCTTAACGCTGTCTTTGATACGAAGGCTTCTGTAGATCTCCGGACGCGGAAAACGGAAAAGCGACCGTATTCTGCTTTTCGTCCGGCTATTCTGCGCAGCCTGTATGCTGATCTCCGGCAGGTAGCCTGAACTGCCGCAGAAGGGCCTGTCATAAACCGAGCCCTCCTTTCTGCGCCCTCATGGAATAATAGAAATGTGAGGGCGATTATTGAAAAGTGCAAGGGATAATCGAAAGGGGCTATCAGCCCGGCCAATATAACACTTGGTATCTCAGCCTGACATAGGATTCATGTAAAACCGCAGCTTTCTGCCTTTAAAGTGTCATCATCACTGAACATTTTAAACATTCATAACGATCGCGTCACGATCGCTTCTCTTCGGAAGCTATTTCTTTGTTATTTCATATGAATCGCGTTCAATGGTGATGTTGTATTCCGTTTTATCTCCGTTTGGCGATTCGAGCGTTAACACCGTACTGCCGGCTTTTCTGAAATCGCCATGTACCATATATGAGTCTATGCTGTCTATAAATATGATCTCAACTCTGCCGTATTTTTCATCAGCAAGGCAAGCCGTATAGGTGCTGTCAAATTTGTTTTCTTCACCATCAGACAGGACATCTGTGCTGTAAACAGGAGGGTGGAGGATGCCGACAACAATCAGGACGATTACGGCAAGCAATCCTGTCGTCGCTCCGGTGATACGAATCTTCTTGTCATCAAATATCACCACGGGATAAAGAATCATCGCGCAGGCACAGAATAAGCAGATCAGAATGTACTTCGGCATATAGAACAGGAAATCCGAAAAATAACCCGCGAAGGAATATGCGGTCAATACGATCATCGGAAGGAGGATAAGATAGCCCCACCATTTACCCTTTTTCATGTAATACCCGACATATCCCATCGGGAAGCACAGAAGCGTCCAAATAAACCAGTATTTATAGTATCCGAACAAGCCCCATCCCAGCCAGCTGAAAGGGACCTGAATCAAATAGACCAGCGGCTGACTTATTAAGAAAAATACAAAACATTTCAACGCGGAATCCAGATTGCTCCTGCTGTTCATAATAATCAGGATCCCAAAGAATATCCACACTTCAAACGTCACAGCGATTGCGTGAAAAGAAGTGTAGTGGAGCGCGGGGATGAGTGCCATTATTGCAGTGAAAACGCCAGCGGCAACGGCGGACAGGATCAGTTCCGGCCATGTCAGATTGATTCCGCCGAACACTTTTTTGAATGCTTTTTTCATACAACCATCTCCAATATTTCCTTGATCCCGAAATCACTCATTATTACAACCTCACAAATACCGATTGTCAGTCCAGAAGCGCCTGAATTGCTTTCCCATAATCAGAATCAATCGGTATAATCATAGCCTTGCCTTCAGTTCTTTCCTGACCTTCGCCAAATCGCTGCAGGTGAGGAGCGGAATCAAGCTGTCGATTTCCTCGATGCTCTTATCCCACCATCTGAATCTGAGCAATATATCAATCAGTTCTTCATCAAAGCGCTTTCGCAACAGTTTTGCGGGATTACCGATTACGATGCTGTAAGGCTCAACATCGCTGCCTACAACGCTGTTTGCACCGATGATGGCTCCGTCACCGATTTGTACACCGGGAAGGATGACAGCGTTCTGACCGATCCAGACATCGTTGCCGATAATCGTGTCTCCTTTAAGAGGAAGATCATCAGGCACAGGCGGGTTCATGTTCCAGCCTTCCAAAGTGTAGAACGGAAAAGTTGAAACAGCATTCATCTGGTGGTTTGCTCCGTTCATCACAAACTCAACGCCTGCCGCTACCTGGCAGAACTTCCCGATGATCAGCTTGTCGCCATTCCACTCGTAAAGATGTGTGACATGGCTTTCAAAGTCAGAATCAGCAATATAAGTAAACTCTCCGACGATGATGTTCGGATTCGTGACAGTTGGCTTTACATATATTTCCTGATCATATCCTGCAATCGGATGAACCGTATTCGGATCAGGCCTTTTTCCATCTTTCATACTTATTCACGCTTCCCTGAATCCTTGATCCTGCAGGAATCGTCAGCATCCGCGCCGATCTCGACATAGTCTTTCGACTTCGCTTTTTTGCTGCTCAAGCAAACTACCGTCTCATCAGTTGTTTGATTTTGTTGGAAATTGATATTTTCTGCTTCACATCGAAGTCGATAGAATTGCTTTACCCATTCGGGGAGTTTTTCTACGTCGTCCTTTATTCTTATAAGAGTCCGCTTCCCAACTCTTCTATCC
>JAILOS010000079.1 GCA_024690695.1 Oscillospiraceae bacterium | reverse complement strand
GCAGGCCGCGCTGGAGCAGGCAGGCGCGGCGCTGCGCTGGGCGGGCGAGGCCCACGACGCGCTGGAGGCGCTGATCCGACCGCGGATGGACTTCGAGGCGCTGACGGCCTTCGGCGACGAGCTGATTGAAAAAGCGTTTCGCTGAGCGGCCTCCCTTCCGGGGAAGAAAAAGAGCGGGCGGTCGCGAGATTTTGAAAATCTAGCGACCGCCTGTTCTGTAAAACCGATTTGATTAACTCCGCGTGACCTTCCAGCCGGTCGCGTTGTAGGAGTTGATGTACATCTTGCCGTCAAGCGTGATCGCGCGCACCGTGTAGTAGTAGGTCGTGCCCTTGACAGCCTTCGTGTCCAGATAGCTGTCGCCCAGCACGTCGGCGATTGCCATCCACTTCCCGTTGGGGGTCTTGCGGAAGACGCGGAAGTTCTTCGCACCGGCCGGCTTGTTCCAGACGAGCTTGATGCCCGCCGGCACACTGCCGATCTTCGTGATGCGCGCCACCGCGATGTAGGTGCAGGTGCGGCCCGTCTCGTTCACCGGACCGGCGTTGCCGCGCGCATCGACCGGCTGTACGGTGTAGGTATAGCGGTTCGAGGACTTCGCCGTCGTGTCGATCAGCGTGCACTCGGCCGTCTCGCCGACGGTCTTCCACTGGGTTTCGCCGAGCGTGAGATTCTTGCGCAGCAGGCGGTACTTCACCGCGCCCGTGGTCTGCTGCCAGGACACGCGCACGCCGGTCGCGCTGTTGAAAGCCTCGGTCAGCTCCGGGGCGGCCATGCGGAAGCCGCTCCAGCCGGTGGCGTTGTAAGAGCTGATGTTCATCATACCGTTGAGCGAGACCGCGCGCACTGTGTACCAGCAGCGCGCGCCGACCGGCGCCTCCGTGTCGATGCACTGCGTGCCGCGCACATCCATGAACGGCACCCAGCCGTAGGCCGGATCGCGGCGGAAGACGCGGAAGTTCTTCGCGCCGGCGGGGGCGTCCCAGGTGATCTCCATGCCGCCTTCCACGCCGCGGATATTGGTGATCCTCGGCATGGCGATATAGGTGCAGGTGCGGCCGGTCTCGTCATGCGGGCCGACTGTACCGTCCGCTCCGACGGCCTCCGCCGTGTAGCAGTAGCGGTTCGAGGATTTGGCCGTGATGTCGATGAGCGTGCACTCGGCCGTCTCGCCGACGAGGCGCCACTGCGTCTCGTTGAGCGTGAGGTTCTTGCGCAGCAGGCGGTATTTGACCGCGCCCGGGACCGTCTTCCAGCTCACGCGCACGCCGGTCGCGCTGTTGAAGGCCTCGGTCAGCTCCGGGGCGGTCAGCTGTCCGTCGCTCCGGACCCATGTAACCTTGTCGGCGCCGTAATCGAGCATGTTGTTCGGCGTCCAGGTCTCATCCCCCTCGGGCACATAGGCCACAAAGGATATCGGGCTCTGGGAAAAGAACGCGTAGTCGTCAAACGTCGGCGCGTGGCCGCGGAAAACCACGGAGCTGAGCGCCGTGCTGTCGCCGAAGATCGCGGCGCCGATTTCCTGCACGCCGCTGCCGATGATCACGGTGCGCAGCGAGCTGCAATTTATCATCGCCATCTCGTCGATGCTCACTACGCTGTCCGGGATGACGATTGAGCTCAGGCTGCTGCAGCCGCTGAGAGCCATCGGATCGATCCGCTGCAGCTGATCAGGCAGGTCGATTTCCGGCAGGGCCGAGCAGCCCATAAAGGCCTCGTAAGCGATGTTCGTGATGCTGTCGGGCAGGACGAGCTCCTTCAGCGACTGGCAGCCGCCAAAGGCTCCCCAGCCCATGCTCGTCGCGCCGTCGCCCACGACGACCTTCTCGACGCCGCTGTCCATGAACAGGCCGCCGCTGACGCTCCTCAGCCCGGCGGGCAGCGTCATCTCCTTGAGCGATTTGCAGCCGTTGAAGGCGCGCTCGCCCAGGTCGGTCAGCCCGGAGGGAAGCGACAACTGCTTCAGCGACGACCAGGCGAAGGCGCCGCGCTCGATGCTCGTGAGGCCGGAGGGAAGCACGGCGTTCTCCAGCTTGGCGTAGCAGAACGCGTAATCACCGATCTTCGTCACGCTGGAGGGCAGCACAAAGCGTTTGTCCGTCCTGGCGGCGGGGTAATAACGCAGCGTCGTACGGTCCTTGTTATAGAGGATACCGTTCTCAGATGAAAAAGCCGTGCTGCCCGCAGCGACGCTGTACGAGGTAACGTCGCGGCAGTAGCCGAAGGCTGACAGGCCGATCTCCGTCAGGCTCGCGGGCAGGGACACCGAGATCAGGCCGCATTCATGGAAGGCCTCATCTCCGATCGTCAACAGCCCCTCGGGGAAGTTGATGTTCGTCAGAGACTTACAGTTGGCGAACGCGGCAAAGCCGATCGACTCGAGCGTGGAGGGGAGCGTCGCCTGCTCGAGCTCCTCGTTGCCGATGAAGTTCCCCGAACCGATGGAGGTGATGCCTTCCTCGATCACGAGCTTTTTGAGGTGATAAACCTCCAGGCCGCCGACCCCGTAGGGATCGACGAAGAACAGCGCGCCCCAGGGGGTGCTCCAGTTGTCCATCGGGCCGCTGCCGCTGATCGTCAGCGTTTCGTTCTCGAAGCTCCACACGGCGTTGGGCCCGCACGCGCCGGATTTTTCCGGGTCGGCAGGGATACGGCCCTCCGGCTCCTCGCCGTCGAGTCCGATGATCGGGATCAGGGCGCTCTCCTCGCCCTCGCCCTCATCCGTTTCCAGCAGGACGATCCCGTCGTCCTCCGCCTGTGCCGCCGGAGCAAAAGCGCCGAGCGAACAGGCCATGCACAGCGCCAGCAGCGCCGCGATCCATCGTTTCGTCATGTCGTTTCTCCTCTCCGTATCGTTGTTTATCCGTTTTTTCGGATCGGTATATAATAATTGTAAAGGCAAAAGGAACTCCTGTCAATCCCGCGCGTCCCGGTCCGACAAATAATTTTCCAAGCCGGCCGGCAGCTCCAGCTCCGGCTTTTCGGGCAGCCGCCAGGCGAGGGGGTCGGTCTTTTCCCGCACGGCTTCGAGCTTCTCCGCGATCCCGGCGATCTCCCGGCGGCAGATCTCGGCGCTGCTCCGGTCGCCGGAAAGCCGGTAGAGCCGCTCGCCCTCGCGGAGCAGCTCGAAGAAATCGGCGTACTCCTCGGCGGCGTAGGGCGCGCAGCGCAGCGCTTCGCGCTTCGAGAGGATGAGCTCCCTGAAGTCGCCGCGGGCAAAGGCGGCCCGGGCCTTCGCGTCCCAGGCAAGGGCAAGGTGTTGATCCAGCGCGAGGACCTCGTCGGCAAGGCGGTCGAGCTCCTCCGCGCTTTCGGCGTGGGTGAGGCTTTGGCAGATCGCCAGCGTGTGCTTCGGATAGATCGCCAGCGCGCGCTCGGGCTCCGGGCTGTCCCCGAGGGCGGCCGCGAGGCCCAGCCAGAGCGCGGCCGCTGCCGCGAGCGCGCCGAGCGCGCGGCCGAGGGGCCTGAGGCGGAAGCTGAGCTCCCGGCCCTGCTCCCAGTCGAGCAGAAGCAGCAGCACGAAGCCCAGCGCGGCGAATTCGAGGTCAAAGTCGAAGAGGCAGTGAGCGCAGAGCGTCAGCAGCGGGACGCGCCGGGCGGCTCCGCCGCTGCGGACGAGCAGCGAGCGCCCCAGCGCCGCCAGCGCGGCCGCGGCGGGGATCCAGCCGAAGTCGAGCAGAAGCTGCAGCAGGTCGTTATGGACCCAGCGCAGCGAATACACGCCGGTCTGAAAGCTGCCCTGCGTGACGTAATAGCCCAGATAGCCGAGGCCGAAGGGATGGCGCGCGATCACCGGAAGGGCGTCCTTCGCGTAGAGCAGGCGGCCGAGAAGGGTGCTCGCCTGCGGGCTGATCGCGCCGAGGTGGCGAAGCGGCGCGGGCAGCAGCAGCGAGACGAGCAGCGAGGCGGCGACTCCGCCGGCGAGGCCCGCCAGCGAGACAAGCTGCGCGCGAAGGGCGCGGCGGCACAGGGCGCGGACGAGCCAGAAGAGCAGAAACGCCAGCGCCAGCACGAACACGGCGCGGCTGCCGCTCTGCAGCAGGCCGAAGCTCAGCGCCGCGGCAAGCGCGGCCTCGCGGCCCTTCGGCTCGTCCCCGCGCAGCAGCAGCCGCTCGAGGGACAGCAGCAGCAGGCAGGCGAAGCTGTTCGGGTACTGCCAGAAGCCGGCCAGACGCCCGCTGACCGTGAAAAAGCCGGTGAGCGCGGGGATCCACTGCAGCGCAAAGCTCGCAAGCGTCATCAGCGCGGCGAGGGGCGGCAGGTCGTCCAGGCAGCGATCCCGCTGCTCCGGAGCGAGCTGCAGCAGGCACAGGGCCATCAGCGGCAGCGGCAGCGCGCGGGCGATCCCCAGCGGGGCGAGCCCCTTGTCGGCGGCCCAGAGCGGCGTGAGCAGCGCGCCGAGAAACACCAGCGCGACGGCCAGCGCGCCGAGCGACAGGCGCAGGCGCAGCTTTTCGCAGCCGCAGAGCCAGAGCAGCAGCGCCAGCGCCGCGAGCGCGGCCATCAGCTCGTAGCCGAGCCCCGCGAGCAGCGAAAAAGCGAGGATCAGGCGCAGCGCGTTCAGCCGTTTTTCGCTTACCGGCTCCCGTTCCGCTTTTCTGGCCATGCTCCCCGCCCCCCCCTTTTTTGATTGTTCGCCGCTATTGTACCCCAGCGCGCCGGCCCTGTCAACGACGTGCGGCAAAACGCCGGGCGGTTTCAAAAAGCCGCCCGGCGTTTAATCTCATGTACTGTTTATTTTTTCTTCTTTCCGAAAAGGCTGCCGGACGGCGTTTTGATGCCGCTGCCGTCCAGATCGCCCATCGAGGCCGCGAACTGCCGCAGCAGCTCCTTCTGCGAGCCGGTCAGACTGCGCGGCACGCGCAGCGTGACGGTAACGAACTGGTCGCCGCGGCCGCTGCCGCGCAGATACGGCACGCCCTTGCCGCGCAGACGGAACACCGACCCGGGCTGCGTGCCCTCCGGAATCGTCAGCTTCACCGGGCCGTCGAGCGTGGGGACCTCGATCTCCGCGCCGAGCACGGCCTGCGCGTAGCTGAGCTCCTGCTCGAGCAGCACGGAGTTGCCGTCGCGCTCGAAGCGGGCGTGCGGGCGCACGATCACGGACACGAGCAGGTCGCCGCTCGGCCCGCCGTTGACGCCGGCGCTGCCCTGTCCGCGCAGCGAGATCGTCTGTCCGTCGTCGATGCCCGCGGGGATCGTCACGTTGATCTTGTGCTGGCGGCGCACCTGACCCATCCCGCGGCAGGTGGCGCAGGGCTGGTGGATGATCTTCCCGGTGCCGCGGCATCTCTGGCACGGGCCGGTGGACTGCGCCATGCCGAAGGGCGTGCGCTGCGTCGTGCGGACGGTTCCGCTGCCCTTGCAGTCCGGGCAGATCTCCGGCGTCGTGCCGGGGGCGCAGCCGCTGCCCTTGCAGTCCGGGCAGGGCTCGATCCGGCCGATCGTTACGTCCTTCTTGCAGCCGAAGGCCGCCTCCTCAAAGCTGATGTTCGCGCTGACGCGGATATTCTCGCCCTTGCGCGGCGCGTTCGGATTGCGGTTGACGCCGCCGGCGCCGAAGCCGAAGATGTCGCCGAAGATGTCGCCCAGGTCCCCGAAGCCGCCGAAACCGCCGAAGCCGCCGAAGCCTCCCGCGCCGGCGCCGAAGCCCTGGCTCGGGTCGAAGGCTGCGTGGCCGTACTGGTCGTACTTGGCGCGCTTGTCCTCGTCCGAGAGGATCTCGTAGGCCTCGTTGATCTCCTTGAAGCGTTCCTCGGCCGCCTTGTCGCCGGGGTGCAGGTCCGGATGGTTGGCCTTCGCCAGCTTGCGGTACGCCTTCTTGATGTCGTCCGCGGAGGCGTCCTTCTGCAGGCCCAGCACCTCGTAATAGTCGCGTTTTTCTGCCATATCGTCGCCGCAAGGTTGCTCGTGTGCGTTTTCGCGCCCTGTGTCCGCGCGGAAAGCGCGCTCGCTCCCCTGCTCCTCCTTTCCGTCCCGAGCCCGTCGAAGCCGGACTTCGGGCCGGGGATAAAACCGCGCGATTGAGGCGAAGGGTTCCTCCGCCTCAATCCCGCATCTTTCACATCATTTCAAAACCGAAGACTTACTTCTTGTTGTCGTCGTCGACCACGGTGTAGTCGGCGTCGTAGTAGTCCTGGCCGCCGCCCTGGCCGCCCTGGCCGGGATTCGCCCCGCCCTGGGTCGGGTCGAAGCCCTGGGCGCCGCCCGCCTGCTGGTACAGCTTCTCGCTGACCTTGTAGAAGGCCTGCGTCAGCTCCTCGGTGGCGTGCTTGATGGCCGCGCTGTCGGTGCCGGTGAGGGCCGTCTTCAGGCTCTGCAGCTTGCTCTCGACCTCGCTCCTGTCGGCCGGATCGAGCTTGTCGCCCATCTCCTGCAGGGTCTTCTCGGTCTGATAGACCATCTGGTCGCCCTGGTTGCGGGTGTCGATCTCTTCCTTGCGTCTGGCGTCCTCGGCGGCGTACTTCTCCGCTTCCTTGACGGCCTTGTCGATGTCCTCCTTGGACATGTTGCTGGAGGAGGTGATGGTGATGTGCTGCTCCTTGCCGGTGCCGAGATCCTTCGCGGAGACGTTCACGATGCCGTTGGCGTCGATGTCGAAGGTGACCTCGATCTGCGGCACGCCGCGGCGGGCCGGGGCGATGCCGTCCAGGTGGAAGCGGCCGAGGCTCTTGTTGTAGGCGGCCATCTCACGCTCGCCCTGAAGGACGTTGACCTCGACGGAGGTCTGGTTGTCCGCGGCGGTGGAGAAGACCTGGCTCTTGCGGGTGGGGATGGTGGTGTTGCGCTCGATCAGACGGGTGCACACACCGCCCAGAGTCTCGATGCCGAGGGACAGCGGGGTCACGTCGAGCAGCAGGATGCCTTCCACGTCGCCGCCCAGGACGCCGCCCTGGATGGCAGCACCGATGGCGACGCACTCATCGGGGTTGATGCCCTTGAAGCCTTCCTTGCCGATCAGGGACTTGACCATCTCCTGCACGGCGGGGATACGGCTGGAGCCGCCGACCAGCAGCACCTTGCTGATGTCGCTGGGCTGGAGGCCGGAATCGGACAGGGCCTGCTTCACGGGGCCCATGGTCTTCTCGACCAGGTGAT
>JAILOS010000051.1 GCA_024690695.1 Oscillospiraceae bacterium | reverse complement strand
CTTGAGGTTGACGTCCGAGCAGGCCTCGTCGATCAGGTCGATGGCCTTGTCGGGCAGGAAGCGGTCGGTGATGTAGCGTTCGCTCAGCCGCACCGCCTGGCGGCAGAGCTCGTCGCTGATCTCCACGCCGTGGTGCTCCTCGTAATAGTGCGCCACGCCGCGGAGAATACGGACGCTCTCGTCGATCGAGGGCTCGTTGACGACGACCGGCTGGAAGCGGCGCTCGAGCGCGGCGTCCTTCTCGATGTGCTTGCGGTACTCGGCGAAGGTGGTCGCGCCGATGACCTGGATCTCGCCGCGCGAGAGCGCGGGCTTGAGGATGTTGGCGGCGTTCATGCTGCCCTCGGCGTCGCCGGCGCCGACGAGATTGTGCACCTCGTCGATGACGAGGATGATATTGCCCTGGCGGCGGATCTCCTCGATCAGCCCCTTCATGCGGCTCTCGAACTGGCCGCGGAACTGCGTCCCGGCCACGAGCGCCGTGAGGTCGAGCAGATAGACCTGCTTGTCGCGCAGCTTGTAGGGCACCTCGCCGTCGGCGATGCGCTGGGCCAGCCCTTCGGCGATGGCGGTCTTGCCGACGCCGGGCTCGCCGATCAGACAGGGGTTGTTCTTCTGGCGGCGGTTGAGGATCTGCAGCACGCGCTCCAGCTCCTCCTCGCGGCCGATCATCGCGTCGAGCTTGCCCTCGCGGGCGCGCTGCGTCAGATCGATGCAGTACTGGCCGAGGAACTTGGTCTTCGGCGGACGGTTCGGCGCGGCCTTGCCCTCGTCCTTCGCCCGGTCGGGCGAGGGAGCGGGCGCAGGGTTCGCCGCCGGACCGCCGAACAGGCGGTTGAGGAAGGGGAAGGTGGCGGTTTTGCCGTCGTCGGCGTCGGAATCGTCGCCCTCGCCGCCGCCGTTGATCAGCTCCTCCACGCCGTTGAGGGCGTTCATCATGTTGCCGGAGAAGCTGTCGAGGTCTTCGTCGGTGAGGCCCATTTTTTCGATCATATCGTCCACGGGCTTAATGTGCAGCTCGCGGGCGCACTTCAGGCACAGGCCTTCGTTTTTGGTCTTGCCTGCTTCAAGTTTCGTGATAAAGACCACCGCGGGGTTCTTCCCGCAGCGGGAGCAGAGGGTAGGCTGCATAGATGATCCTCCTCAGGGATAACAGGGCTTGCTTTTTGTCAGTAGAGCAGCCCGCGGGTAACAAAGTCGATCTTCATGAAGAACTGGGCCAGCAGGGTCTCCTCCAGCGTGTCGCGGCCGATGACCACGCCGAGAAAGCTGAGGATCCAGGACAGCAGGATGCAGTACAGAAAGCCCCGCGCGAAGCCCAGCACCGCGCCGCCGATCTCGTCCAGGTTCTCCATCGTCGGCAGGCGGAAGGAGAGGTTGAAGACGTTGGCGATCGCGACCAGCGCGATCAGGATCAGCAGAAAGGCCAGCAGCAGGCCGAGCACGTAGGTGATCGTGTCGCAGAGCACCTCGATCACCGCCTCCGTGGCCGTCATGTCCGGATTGGCCTTGAGCACGTCGCGGCAGCGGACGGCCAGCTCATCCGAGCGCTCCTCGGAAAAACCGACGTAGCGCATGCAGCTGGCGGCGTATTTCGTGCTGAGGCTGCTGTCGTCGGCCAGAATGTCGTTGAGCGATTTGTCGCTGTCGCCGTAGCCCATCTCCTTGAGAATGGCGTCGGTGGTCTGCTGGGAATCGATCAGGCCGCCGACGAAGGGCCTGAGCGCCGGGATCACCTCCCCGGAATAGGTCGCGGACAGCAGGCTGCCGCCGAACAGGGCGATGACGATCGCAAACAGGCCCGCGATCCCGCCGACGAGGCCGCGCTTATAGCCGCCCCAGGTGCACAGCGCGATGATCGCCAGCAGCACAATGTCGATAATCAAAGTCATATGTACTTCCCCCGTCTTTGAGGATCTCTCCGATCCTCTCTCATTTTAGCATCGAATTGTGAACAAAGCAATTATTCCATCATTTTCCCAACGGCGCCCTCGTACCAGACGCGGCTGAGGTAGAGCCCCTGCGGCGGCATCGTCGGCCCGGTGAGGCGGCGGTCGCCCTTTTCGAGGAGCAGCGGGATATCCTCGGGCTCGAGCTTGCCGTAGGACGCGTAGACCAGCGTGCCGACGATCGCGCGGCACATGTTGTACAGAAAGCCGTCGGCGCAGACGGAGACCGTGATCATCTCGCCCTCGCGCTCCACCGCGCAGCGGTAGACCGTGCGCACCGTGGTCTTCGTCTCGGTGCCGACGCTGCGCACCGCGCGGAAATCGTGCGTACCCTCGAAGGCCGCGGCCGCCGCGCGCATCCGCCCGGTGTCGAGCGCCTGCGGATAGAAGCAGACCCGCCGCTCGAGGAAGGGATTGCGGATGTTGCTGTTGAGTATTTTATAGATATATTCCTTTTTTATGCACGAGCCGATCGCATTGAAGTCCTCGGGCGCCTCGACGGCGTCAGATACCGCGATGTCCATCGGCAGCCGCGCGTTGACCGCCAGCGGAAAACGATCGGTCGGAACGCGGCAGTCCGTGCGGAAATTGGCGCAGTAGCGCAGCGCGTGGACGCCCGCGTCGGTGCGGCCGCAGCCGACGACGCGCACCGGATGGCCGCAGACCTTCGTCAGCGCCTCCTCCAGCGTCTCGGCGACGCTGATCTCGTTTTTCTGCACCTGCCAGCCGTGATAGCTGCTGCCGTCGTAGGATAAGCGCAAAGCAATGTTTCTCATAAGCCAAACCGTCCCAGTACGGTCACGCCGGCGAGATACAGCACGCCGAGCGCGAGCGCTGCGAAATCAATCGCCTGCAGTTTCATCTGTTTCATGCTGGTCCTGCCCTCGCCGCCGTGGTAGCAGCGGCTTTCCATCGCGACGGCCAGCTCGTCCGCGCGCCGGAAGGCCGACACGAACAGCGGCACGAGGATCGGCAGCAGCGCCTTCGCCCGGCGGACCAGCCCGCCGGTCTCGAAATCCGCTCCGCGCGCCTTCTGCGCCGACATGATCTTGTCCGTCTCCTCGATCAGCGTCGGGATAAAGCGCAGCGCCATGCTCATCATCATCGTCATCTCGTGCACCGGAACGTGCAGGCGCTTGAGCGGATTGAGCATCCGTTCCATGCCGTCCGTCAGCGCCAGCGGGCTGGTCGTGTAGGTCAGCAGGAAGGTGCCGGTGATCAGCAGAACGATGCGCAGCACCATCTGCACCGTGCGGGCCAGGCCCTCCCAGGTGATGCTCCAGCCCTCGACGATCGGGGTGCCTTCGGTGTAAAAGAGGTTCAGCAGCGCCGTGAGCGCGATGATGAAGATCATCGGCTTGAGGCCCTTGAAGATGTTGCGCGGGTGGATGTGCCCGAGGATCATGCACGCGGCGGTGACCGCGGTGACCAGCGCGTAGCTCCACCAGGAGACCGCCTGGAACAGCGCCACGATGTAGAGGATCAGCCAGAGGATCTTCGTGCGCGGGTCAAGCCGGTGCACCGGGGTGTCGCCGGGGAAGAACTGGCCGAGGGTGATGTCCTTCAGCATCCCGCCACCCCCTTTGCGCGCAGCACGGCGTCCAGGAGCTGCTCGTGGGTGTAGATCGAACCCTCGAGCGCGAGGCCCTTCCGGCGCAGCGCCATCGCCAGCGAGGCGGCGTGCGGGATGTCGAGCCCCATCGCGATCAGCTCCTCCGGCCGGGAGAAGATCTCCTCGGGCGTGCCGTCCATCGCGACGGCGCCGCGGTCGAAGACGATCAGGCGCTCGGCCAGACGGGCCACGTCGTCCATGCTGTGGCTGACGAGGATCACCGTCGAGCCGGTCTCGCGCCGGTAGGCGAGGATGTTGTCAAGGATGCGGCGGCAGCCCGCCGGGTCCAGCCCGGCGGTCGGCTCGTCGAGCACGAGCACGCCCGGGCGCATCGCGATCACGCCGGCGATCGCGATGCGGCGCTTCTGTCCGCCCGAGAGCTCCAGCGGCGAGCGCTCGAACAGCGCCTCGTCCACGCCGGAAAAGCGCGCGGCCTCACGCACCCGCTCGTCGATCTCTTTTTCGCCGAGCCCGCCGTTTTTCGGGCCGAAGGCGATGTCCTTGTACACGGTCTCCTCGAAGAGCTGGTACTCCGGGTACTGGAACACGAGCCCGACCTGCCACTTGACGTCGCGGCGGCTGCGCTTGTCGGCGTTGATGTCCTTCCCGCCGCAGAAGACCTTGCCGCTCGTGGGCTGCAGCAGGGCGTTGAGATGCTGGATGAAGGTGGATTTGCCGGAGCCGGTGTGACCGATCACCGCCGCAAGCTGTCCCTGCGGGATCGTCAGCGTGACGTTCTCGATCGCGGTTTTCTGAAAGGGGGTCCCTGCGCTGTAGACGTGCGTCAGAGCCTCCACGCGTAATTCTGCCATCGTCAGTCTGTCCTTAAAAAACCCAAAGTTCGCGCTCAGCGGGCCGCGGCGGCGACGGCCGCGGCGCAGCCGTCCTCGTCCAGCGCGTCGAGCGAGAGAGAAAAGCCCTCGCGGCGCAGATCGTAGAGCAGCCGCGTGGTCTCCGGCACGTCCAGCCCCTCGGCCTCGAGGCGCTCGACCTGTGAGAAGACCTTTGAGGGGCTCCCGTCGAGCACGACGCTCCCCTCGCTCATCACAAGCAGCCGGTCGGCGCCGACGCACTCGTCCATGTGGTGCGTGATCAGCACGACGGTCATGCCCTCCTCGCGGCACAGCCGCGTGACCGTGGCCACGACCTCGCGCCGCCCCTGCGGATCGAGCATCGCGGTCGGCTCGTCGAGGACGATGATCTCCGGCTGCATCGCGAGCACGCCCGCGATCGCCACGCGCTGCTTCTGTCCGCCGGACAGCAGGTGCGGCGCGTGCAGGCGGAATTCGCTCATCCCGACCCGCGCCAGCGCCGCGTCGACGCGCTTCCGGATCTCCTCCGGCGGCACGCCGAGGTTCTCCGGCGCGAAGGCCACGTCGTCCTCGACGACGTTGGCGACGAGCTGGTTGTCCGGGTTCTGGAACACCATCCCGACCCGGCGGCGGATCTCCAGCAGCCGCGTCTCGTCGGCGGTGTCCGCGCCGTCCACCAGAACGCGGCCCTGCGTGGGCGTGAGGATCGCGTTCATGTGCTTGGCGAGGGTGGACTTGCCGGAGCCGTTGTGCCCCAGCACCGCCGTGAAGCTGCCCCGCTCGATCCGCAGATCGACGCCGCAAAGGCTCTCCCGCTCCTCGCCGGGATAGCTGAAATGCACTTGTTGAAATTCGATCACGCTCATGATAAACCTCTGATGCTTCGGAATGGATGCCGGCCGGGAATATTCCCGCCTATCTCTCCCAGCGGCAGGTCGCGCCGCAGGGGAGGACGAGCCCGCTGTCGGTCACCGGAAGGCCGAGCTCCTGCGCGTCGGAGCGGCCGCCGAATTTTTTGGTGAAGATGCTCTCGGTCACGTAGCTCAGCACCGAGGCCGAGAGGCCGGTCGTATAGGAATTGATCAGCACGAAAAGCGGCTCGTCGCTCAGCGCCTGCGCGCACAGCGACACGAAGGGCCAGAGGTTCGTCTCCAGCTTCCAGATCTCGCCCGAGGGGCCCCGCCCGTAGCTCGGCGGGTCCATGATCAGCGCGTCGTAGCGCTTGCCGCGGCGGATCTCCCGCTCGACGAATTTCGAGCAGTCGTCCACGATCCAGCGGATCGGAGCCTCCTTCAGCCCGGAGGCGGCGGCGTTGTCCTTGCCCCAGGCGACCATGCCCTTCGCCGCGTCGACGTGGCAGACCTCCGCCCCGGCCGCGGCGCAGGCGACGGTGGCGGCGCCGGTGTAGCCGAAGAGGTTGAGCACCCGGATCGGCCGCCCGGCCGCCCGGATCTTCGCCATGGCCCAGTCCCAGTTGGCGGCCTGCTCGGGGAAGAGGCCGGTGTGCTTGAAGTTCATGGGCTTGACGTGGAAGCAAAGCTCCCCGTAGCGGATCCTCCAGCTCTCGGGCAGGCTCCCCTTGTCCCAGCTCCCGCCGCCGGTCTCGCTGCGGCGGTAGCGGGCGTCGCGCGCGTTCCAGCGCGGGTCCGTGCGCGGCGTATTCCAGATAGCCTGCGGATCGGGCCGCACGAGGATATAGCTGCCCCAGCGCTCCAGCTTTTCGCCGCCCGAGCAGTCCAGCAGCTCAAAATCGCGCCATCCGTCGGCAATAAACACGCCCGCACCTCTCCTTCCGCGCTCCGGCTGCGTTTTCCCGGAGCCAATGATAATTCATGATATTTTATCACGGAAGCGGCGCAAGGTCAACCACCATGCGGGCGGTCTAAGTTTCTTAAGAACGCGGACGGGCGCGAGGTTTTTTTCCAAAACCTCGCGCCCGTCCGTTCTTTTGGGAACGCTCCCCGGCCATCAATGGGAGTTGTAGTAGTACATCGCCGTGCTGTCGGTCAGCACCGCGTCGCAGTCGCCGGCGTAGAGCGCGGCGAAGCACTCCGCCGTGCCGCCGGGCAGGCGCATGATCTGCCCGAGCTTCTCCTTGAGCTTCGGGTCGCCGTCCAGGGCCTCCATCGCTTCCGGCGTCGTCGGCATGGCCAGCGTCTTGCCGCTGAGCTTGGAGCTGTTTTTCACCACGGAGCCGTCGCGCGCGATCACGACGATGTCGTTGTCCACGTAGGGGCCGTACTGGGTGTAGGCCCCGGCGTCGAGCTCGGCCTGTGACAGCGCTACGCCGCCCCAGGCGACGTCGATATTGCCGGAATAGAGCTCGATATAGACGTTCTCCTTCTCGATCGACAGGATCTGCAGCTCCCAGCCGAGCTTTTCGCAGGCCAGCGTCGCCAGCTCCACGTCAAAGCCCCAGTAGTTGCCGTCCTGGACGTAGGCCATCGGGAAGGAGTTGATGTCCACGCCCACCAGCAGCTTGTGCGCCGGGATCTCGCCCAGCGCCGCCAGCGCGTTTTCCTTTTTGCCGAACTCGATGATCTTCTTGCCGAACCATTTGCGGCTCAGCTCGTCGACGGTCCCCTCGGCGTTGAGCTCCTCGATCGCCGCCACCAGATAGCGCTGTAGCGGATCGTCGTTGCGGAAGGCCAGGGAATACGCCTGCTCCACCAGCGTCAGCACGCCCTTGACGCGGTGGCTGCCGTTGTCCTCGCCGCAGGCGGCGAGCCCAAACAGCAGCGCCAGCGCCAGCAGCGCGCACAGGCTTTTTCTGATCCGGTGTTTCACGGTTTTCATCCCTCCTTCTTCGGGCGCTTCAGCCAGAGCGCGCCGAGCCCTATCCCCAGCGCTGCGACCCCTCCGGCGATCGCGCCGACGACCTTTTCAAAGCTCGAAGACTCCGGCTGCGCCGGCTCCGGCGTTTCGCTGACGGTCTCGACGTCGGCGGGCGCTTCCGCGGCCCGTTTCGCCTCTTCGGCAAGCCGCGCTTCCTCCGCGAGCCGCGCTTCCTCGGCCAGGCGTTCCTCCTCGGCCTTCCGCGCTTCCTCCTCGGCCTTCCGCGCCTCCTCGGCGGCGAGCTTCTGCCGCTCCAGCTCCTCGTCAAGCTCCAGCGTGTAATCCGCGATCAGCTCCGCGAGTTCGCCGATCAGCGGCTCGGCATAGCCGTAGTTGACCGTCAGCACCGTGAGCAGGATCGGGTGCGGCGTGTAGATGACGCCGACCGTGTGCTTGACCTCCTCGTAGCTGCCGTACTTCTGCGCGACCTCGTACCGGCCCTCCAGGCAGTGACGGAAATACTTCCCCGGCTGCGCCTGCTTGAGATAGCCGAGCACCGTTTCGTATTGTTCGGGGTGGGCGTAGAGCTCCTGCAGGACCTTGTCCATATAGACCGGAGAGACGTCGCCGTCGACCAGATAGCTCTCCGGCAGCTCCTCGGCGCTCATGCCGGCCAGCTGCGCCGCGCGCTCGCGGTAGGCCTTCCAGCCGCCGAAATAATAGTCGATGATGATGGAGGCGATCTCGTTGTCGGAGTAGCAGAGTACGCGCTGCATCGCCCGATCCAGCGGGAAGCCCGCGATGCCTTGCTCCGGGTCGATCAGGCCCGCGTTCACGTCGTTTTCGACGAGCATCATCTCCGGCAGCTTGTACGTGCTCGCGCAATAGCACCAGCAGTCGGCGTGATAGAAGTAGGTCTCGCCGGTCTCCGGATAGGAGAAGGCCAGCGCCAGACCCTGCGGGTCGAGGTATTGCCCGGCCAGATAGCTCTCGATGCGCGCCGTGAGCTCGTCCGCGTCGATCACGCGGAGGGGCTGCTCCGGGTCGCGCGCGAGCACCCATCCGGCCGCCGTCTCCCCGGCCTCCGGCGGCTCGTCTCCGTCGTCGGCCAGAGCGGCCGCGCCCGGCGCCAGCAGCGCGAACGCCAGCAGCAGGCAGAGTATCGTTTTCCAGTTCATGCTTGGCTCCTTATACTATGGAGGCGCTCTCCCGCTGCACCTGATAGTCGCTGGCGAAGAAGGCGCCGGCCGCGCGGATCAGATATTCGGTGTCCTTCGCCCCGGCGGTCTCGTAGCTCGAGTGCATGGCGAGCTGCGCCAGGCCGATGTCCAGCGCCGGGATCGACACGTGGGCGAGGCTGATGTTGCCCATCGTGGTGCCGCCGTGCAGATCCGGGCGGTTGGAGTAGCGCTGGATCGGCACGCCGACGCTCTTGCAGACCTCGCCGAAGATCGCGGCGGAAATGCCGTCGGTGATGTAGCGCTGGTTGGCGTTGTATTTGAAGACGATGCCGCCGTTCATCGCGGGGCGCTCGTTGCGGTCGGCAAACTCGGGGCGATTGGGGTGCACGGCGTGGGCGTTGTCCGCCGAGACCATGAAGCTGCGGGCGAGGGCCGAGCGGTACTGCGCGGGGCTGTGCCCGAGGGAGGCGTAGACGCGGAACAGCACGTCGTCGAGGAAGGTGGAGTCGGCCCCCTGACGGCTCTTGCTGCCGACCTCCTCGTTGTCCAGAATGCAGAGCACGGCGGCGCGCCGCGGCTTCTCCGCCTGCAAAAAGCCCTTGAGGCACGCGAACACGCACTGCAGGTCGTCCAGGCGCGGCGCGGAGACGTATTCGTTCTCGGCGCCCCAGACCGTGCCGCGGGTGCGGGTGTAGAGGTTCAGCTCGCGGGTGATCACGTCCTCCTCCTTGACGCCCAGCTCCTGCGCCACCAGCGCGGCGAAGCCGGTCTTCAGCCCGGCGCTGCCCAGCAGCGGCATCATGTCCACGTTGATGTTGTAGCTCTTGTCGTCGTTGGCGCTGCGGTCCATGTGGATCGCGAGGTTCGGGATCAGCACCAGGTCGCGCTTGAAATTGACCAGCTTGAAGCGGATCCTGCCGTCCTCGCGCACGGCCACGCGTCCGGCCACGGACAGCGGCCGGTCCAGCCAGGTGCTGCACAGCATGCCGCCGTATTTCTCCACGCCCAGCCGGGTGTAGAGGCCGAGCGTCGTCTCCTCTCCGTCGATCTTAATGCGGAAGCTCGGCGCGTCGTCGTGCGCGGCCATGATCAGATAGTTCGTGACCTCCGCCGGCAGATTGAGCGCGATCAGCGAGGAGCTGTTGCGCACGACGTAGTATTTGCCCGGCAGCGAGAGCTCCCAGTCCTCGTCCTCGTAAATGCGGGTGTAGCCCGCGGCCTCCAGCTCCGCGGCGACGTTGGCCGCCGCATGCCAGGCGGTGGGGCTCTCTTCTATAAAATCCAAAAGCTCGCGGTTGATGCGATCCATGTCGTTTCTCCTCGTACCCTTCATTTTGAGACCGCCTTCGCGGTCCACCGTTCAGTATAGCACAGCTTTCGCGCTTTGCATATAAGGATTGAAAAAACTTTATATTTGGGCTATAGTAAAAGGGCCGGACAGGCAAAAATGCCGGACAGGCAATGATTGATGAAAGGACGCCGCCATGAAAGTTTCCGAACTGCCGTACCGCCGCGTAACGCTGGAGGAGATCGCCGCCGTGATGGAGGACGTGATCCCCCGCGTACAGAACGCGAAAAGCGTCGAAGAGATCCTGAAAGCCCGCGAGGACTACCTGAAGATGATGCTGGAATACCAGACCAACGCCGCGCTGGCCAGCATGCGCTACACACTCAACGTCACCGATCCGTTCTACTCGGCCGAGAACGAATATTTCGACGAGATCGGCCCCTCGGTGAGCAACTACGACGTGAAATATTCCGCCGCGCTGCTGGATTCTCCCTTCCGCGCCGAGCTGGAGCGGGTGCTCTCCCCGGTGCTGTTTCAGGCGATGGAGGTGCAGCGCAAGGCGATGTCCGAGGCCGTAATCGGGGATATGGTGGAGGAGAACAAGCTCATCCGCCGCTATTCCGACCTGATGAGCGGCATGGAGTTCACCTTCCGCGGCGAGACGATGCCCCGCGCCTCGCTGATGAAATACGCAAAGGACGCCGACCGCAGCGTGCGCAGGGAGTGCTTCGAGGTGCTCGGCCGCGGGCTCGAGGCGCACAAGGCCGAGCTCGACGGGATTTTTGACGATCTCGTGAAGGTGCGCGACCGGATCGCGAAGAAGATGGGCTACAAGAATTTCGTCGAGCTGGGCTATTACCGCATGCAGCGCCTGTGCTACGATCAGGAGAAGGTCAAAACCTTCCGCGAAAACGTCCTGCGCGACGTGGTGCCCGTCGTGGCCCGCCTGCGCACCGAGAACGCCCGGCGCCTCGGCATCGGGGACTATCACTTCTACGACGACGGCGTGATCATCCCCGGCGGCGACCCGAAGCCCGCCGGCAAGGAGGAGATCTTTGCCGCGGCGAAGGAGATGTACCACGCGATGGGCCCGGAGACCGGCGCTTTCATCGACATGATGCTGGAGAACGAGGCCTTCGACGTCGATTCCCGCAAGAACAAGTGGGGCGGCGGCTACTGCATCGACTTCGCCAAGTACAAGCAGCCCTTCATCCTCGCCAACTTCAACGGCACCGCCGGCGACGTGGACGTCGTGACGCACGAGGCCGGGCACGCGCTGAACGCCTATCTGATTGCGGACAACCGCTTTGCGCTCGAGCTGAACGCCGGCGGCATGGAGACCGCCGAGACGCACTCGATGTCGATGGAGTTCTTCGCCTGGCCCTACATGGACAGATTTTTCGGTGCGGACGCCGGGAAGTACGAGTATATGCACGCGCTGGAGAGCTTTTCGTTCATCCCCTACGGCACGATGGTCGACGCCTTCCAGCACATCGTTTACGAGCATCCGGAGCTGACGCCGGACGAGCGCGACGCCGAGTGGCTGAAGCTGGAAAAGCAGTTCCGCCCGCACATCTCCTTCGAGGGCATGCCCTATCTGGACAAGGGCACCCGCTGGCAGTATCAGATGCACATCTACGAGGCGCCGTTCTATTACATCGACTACTGCCTGGCGCAGACCGCGGCCTTCCACTTCCTGCTGGCCAGCCGCCGCGATTACGCCGACGCCTTCGGGCGCTACCTGCGCCTGTCGAAGCAGGGCGGCGAGAAGGTCTGGTCCGAGCTGCTGGAGGAGGCGGGCTTCCCCTCGCCCTTCACGCCCGGCGCGCTCAGAGACCTGGCCGTATCGGTCGAGACGCTGCTGGATCAGCTCCGCTGAGCGGCGGGAAGCTCTCCGAAAAACGCCGCTCCCCTAAAAGGAGGCAAAACGGGCGGGAGCAAGGTTTCAAAGAGACCTTGCTCCCGCCCGGGCTGTTTTTTCTTGTTTTTCTTGTCATCCTGAGGAGCCGCAGGCGACGAAGGATCTGCAGGGGGAATTTGGAACGGAAGGAACGGGATCTCACTCGCTTTTTCGGTGCAGATTCTTCGCTGACGCTCAGAATGACAGACTTTTTTGGGTTCAGCGAAACGGTCGCTCCCGTAGGGGCGGCTATCAGCCGCCCGCCAATGAAAACCTCGTCTCTTCTCCGTAGGGGCGACCCTTGCGGTCGCCCGCCGCCTTCCCGCCCGCGATCTCTCGGAAACGCCGCGGCGATCCCGTAGGGGCTACCCTTGCGGTCGCCCTTGCCTTCCCCGCCGCAGCGGGGAAGGCAGGAACGGCGGGCGGCTGATAGCCGCCCCTACGGAGAGGGGGCGAGGGTTGAGCAGGCTGGCCGTGTTCCCTGTTCGCTCCGCCTCATCCGTCATCCGCCTTGCGGTCGCCCGCCCGCTGGAAAAGCCTTCCCCGCCGCAGCGGGGAAGGCTTTTTTGCCGGGGTTTTATATTTCAGACATTACTTGCGCGTCGCGGTCCAGCCGGTGGCGTTGTAGGAATTGATGTACATCGTACCGGCCTGGTTGACGGCGCGGACGGTGTACCAATACTTCACGCCCTTCTGCGCCGTTGTATCCAGATAGCTCGTGCCCTGAATATCCTTGATCGCGGTCCAGT
>JAILOS010000049.1 GCA_024690695.1 Oscillospiraceae bacterium | reverse complement strand
TTGCTCTTAGCGTTTCGTTTCAGTATAATATCATCGTCTGACGAGGTGCTTTCTATGGAAATATGGGATTTGTATAATGAACGGCGAGAATTGACCGGGCTCGACCATATCCGCGGCGATACTATCCCGGACGGGTATTATCATCTTGTAGTACATGTCTGGATCAGAAACAGCAAAAGCGAGTATTTGATTTCTCAACGCAGCGCGGATCGTCCGATGCATCCCCTAAAGTGGGAGTGTGTCGGCGGCTCGGTGCTCAAAGGCGAAGACAGTTTGAGCGGTGCGCTTCGTGAAACAAAGGAAGAAGTGGGATTATCGCTATTGCCGAACAATGGAAAACTGGTTTGTTCCACGATAGGCAGAGTCGTAAATGGCATCAGGTTTTCTGATATCGTAGACGTCTGGTCGTTCGATTATGATGGTGAAGTTGATCTTCGCTCAGCGACGACGAAAGAAGTAGCAAAGACAATCTGGATGAATAAAGCTGCAATAAAAGAGCTGTTCGATAACGGCGAACTTGTCGATACGCTTGGATACTTCTTCGATTTGGAAAACGTATAAATTCGGATAACGCTTTTTTGTGAAAGTGTTTGAGGAATGTCTTTCAGGCGTTCTTTCTGTGGCTTGGCGTATTTTTCGCGGGCATAGCCAGCAAAGAAAGCTCTTTTGTCTGCCATCAAGAAGGTACGGAAAAGCTGCGATCCGCCGCCTTGATCGAATTGCGGACGATTCCGTGATCGGCAGTGTCCAGATAGAAGCTGAACGCCGTACTGCGGCCGACCGCTGCGGCTTTGGGCCCTGCCGTGGGCGATGTTTCCATTCGGATCGAGAGCGTATAAAAGCTTGAAGAAGCATCGTCAAGCAGATATTTGACTGTTTTGCAAAATAAAGATTTGAATATGCCGAAGCATTGATTTTTCAGTCGCTCTCCATTATAATTATTTTGTATATTTATTGCTTGCGGAAACATGACCTGATCCTGCAGGATAAAAAATAACCATGACGCGGAGATGCAAAGCATGGATGAAGCTGAATGGCTGAAGCTGAGCCCCGGAGAATTGGTCGATCGGGGGATCTGTCCGACCTGCCTGAACCGCAGATACCGCGGTGCGATTTACGGTGATCCGGCAGACAAGATGCTCTACGAGGACGATGATATCGAGTGCTTTTTCGTCGGGAATCCGCGCTCTGCGGGACATCTGTGCATCTCCTCGGTCGAGCACTATCACGATCTGAGCGAAGCTCCGGACGAGCTCAATGAAAAGGTCGTCCGCTTTGCCAGGCAGTTCATGCTCATTCTCCGGGAAGTGTACGGCTGCGAACGCGTTTATCTGTGCTCCATGTGCGACGGCCCCGCGAATCATTATCACGTTCAGCTGATTCCCCGCTACAGCAGCGAAAAACGTGGGAGCGGGAATTTCGTCAAGCCGAGGCAGGCATACGTTTTTGATGAAGCGCGCTTTACGGCCGTGAAGATGCGGATCGCTTCCTACGCTGCCGAAAGAGGGCGCTGAAGATCCACGCGCGCCTTTTCGGACGCTTTATCTCCCGCCGACGTTCGTCACAGCGCGTGCGGCGGAGCTTTCAAAAGCGGCTTACCGCCGCGAAAAAAGGAACGGAAGGAGTCTCAGCATGGGAGCAGTTCATAACCTGGCTTACCGCGGCTTTCAGTCCGTATTCAACGTCGGCGCGAGATGCCTGTACTGGCGCAGACCGGTCCCCGTCACCGGCGCCGGCGCGGTCCGGAAGATCCCGGAGCTGCTGAAGAAGGAAAAGGTCAAAAAGGTCATGATCGTGACCGGACCGACCGTCGGCAGGAAGCTGGCCCCGGCGATCCTGTCGGAGCTGGACGGAGCGGGAATCGCCTATACGCTGTTCGACCGGGTCGAAGCCAACCCCTCGGTCGCCACCGTCAACGAGATCCGAAGGCTCTATCTGGAAAGCGGCTGTCAGGGCTTCGTCGCGATCGGCGGCGGCTCGCCGATGGACGCGGCCAAAGCCGCCGGCGCGCTCGTGGCACGTCCCGGAGCCGAGCTCGGGAAGATGGCCGGTCTGCTCAAGGTCAGGAGGAAGCTCCCGCCCTTCATCGCCGTCCCCACGACGGCGGGAACCGGCTCGGAGACTACGATCGCCGCGGTGATCACCGACGGCGAGACGCATCATAAATACGCGCTGATGGATCTCTGTCTGGTGCCGAAATATGCGGTGCTCGACCCGGAGATGACGCGCGCCCTTCCGCCGAAGATTACCGCCGCCACCGGCATGGACGCGCTGACGCACGCGGTGGAGGCCTATCTCTGCCGGACCTATAACACCGAAGAGAGCATCCGGATGGCCGAGGAGGCCGTTTGTGAGATCTTCCGCTTTCTCGAGCGCGCCTACCGGGACGGAAACGACATGGAGGCCCGCTCGCAGATGCTCGTCGCCGCGTACAAGGCGGGCTTCGCCTTCACGCGCGCCGGCGTCGGCAATGTGCACGCGATCGCCCACACGCTGGGCGGCCTGTACGATACGCCGCACGGTCTCGCCAACGCCGTCATTCTGCCGATCGTGCTGGAGGATTACGGCGAGGCGGCGGAGGGGAAGCTGGCGCATCTCGCGGAGCTGAGCGGCGTCTGCTTCGAAGGCTCCGATGCGGACAAGGCCCGCGCCTTCATCCGTGAGATCCGCGCCATGAACCGGCGCATGGACATTCCGACCGGCTTTGCCTTCATCCGCGAGGCCGATATCCCGCAGATGGTGGAGTGGGCGCTGGCCGAGGCGAACCCGGTCTATCCCGTGCCGGTGATCTACGACAAAAAACGCTGCGAAAAGGTCATCCGCCGTATCATCTCCGAGGCCTGAGCGCGCAAAGGCGCCGACGCCCCGGAGCAAAAGCGAACGGGAAACAGCCCGGCCGACAGCTTGAAAGGCCGGAACGGAGGGAACCATGAACGTTATCGACACGTCCGGGGCCCTGCTCTCAGCCTTTGAAGCGGGTCGTTTTGACCCGGAAAAATGGGAGCGCTATATCGACCGGGCCGTTCCGGGCGCAAAGGAGCTTTGCCTCGAGGATATGCGCGCGTGCATCCGCGCGGGCTATTCCTGGGAGAAGGATTTTCTTCCGGTGCTGAACGCCGTCGCACGCGACGGCGAAAAGCGCGATCGGGCGATCCGCTCCTTCCACCGCGTCGCCGACGGGCTGGAGGCGAAGCTGCTGGCGCGCTTTCACCGAAGCGTCGAGACCGATCTCATCCTGTATCTCGGGCTGTGCAGCGGAGCCGGCTGGGTCACGCCGGTCCGGGGCAGGACGACCGTTCTGCTCGGGGTCGAGAAGATCATGGAGCTCGGCTGGGTAGGCGAGGACGACATGACGGGGCTCATCTGCCACGAGCTGGGACACGTCTATCAGGATCAGTACGGCGTGCTGCGCCGTGAGCTCGACGCGCTGCCGGACCAGCTTCTCTGGCAGCTTTTCACCGAGGGGATCGCGACGGTGTTCGAGCAGGAGCTTGCCGGGGATCCCGGGTATTTCCATCAGGACAAAAACGGCTGGAAAGACTGGTGCGAGCGGAACAAAGCGCTCATCAGGCAGTCCTTTGCGGACGATCTGCCGTCCATGACGCACGAAAACCAGCGCTATTTCGGCGACTGGGTGCGCTTTATGGGCTACGGGGACACGGGCTATTATCTCGGGGCGCTGTTCGTTCGCTTTCTCCTGCGCTTCGACGACTTTGACAGTCTCGTGCGCTGCGGCGTCGAAGATGTCAAGGCCGGTTTCGGCCGCTTTCTGCGCGCCGAACTGTAAACGAACCGCACGACAAGACAAACGCCGGGGCTTCCCGGCGTCTTTTTTTGCCGCGGCGAACCGTTTCCGCGCGGGAAGAATCTGCGGATTGAAAAGCGTGAAAGACTCTGCTATAATAAAAAAACCTACATTCCCTGTTTTTTGTCAGCTTTCGAGGGTATTTGCCTATGAAAAAGAAACCGAAGCTCGGCCTGCTGCTGCCGGTCCTGCTGCTGATCGCGGCAGCCGCCTATATCGTCATGCTGCGCGTTTCGCCCGAAGCCCCCTCCGTTCCGATCCAACTGCCGTTCTTTTCGACGCCCGCGCCGAAGGCCCCGGAGATCCCGCTGCAAATCAGCGAGCTGTCCGCCGCCGAGCTCGAGTGTCCCGAGGGCGGCGGGAACTGCCGCTGGGCGGAGATCGAGAACTGCGGCGTAAACGCCCTTGAGCTCGGCGGCTTCACACTGTCGGAGAGCGGCGGCGCGCGCTACAGCTTTCCCGAGGGCGTCGTGCTGGCTCCGGGCAGCGTCGTTCTTGTCCATTTCGGCGGCTGCGGCGCACTCTTCTCCTCCCCCGCTTCCCTTCCGGCCGAGGGCGAGCTGCTCCTGACCGGCGCGGACGGGACCGTGATCGACCGCGTGAGCTACGGCGCCGCGTCGTCCGGGCAGAGTCTCGTGCGCAGCAAAAGCAAGCTCAAGCCCTCCGACACGCCGACGCCGGGCTATCGCAACGACGAAGAGGGCCTGGCCGACTACCGCGCGCTGATCGAAAGCCGCGAACGGGCCGAGCGCGACAAGCGCTCCATCCGTCTTTCGGAGGTCATGATTAAAAACAGCAGCGTCTACCAGGCGGCCAACGGCGTCTTCCCGGACTGGATCGAGCTGGAAAACTGCAGCGACGAGCCGGTCGAGCTGGAAAACTGGGCGCTGAGCGACGGCGGCCGCAAGCTCTGGCGCTTCCCGGCCGTGCAGATCGGCGCCCGCGAGCGCCTGCTGGTCTGCGCCGACCCCGATCACCGGGACAGTCTTCCGCTCTGCGCGGATTTCGCCCTTTCCAGCGGCGAGACGCTGTCTCTCTACAGCCCCGACGGAGCGCTGATCGACGAGCTGGTCTGCTCGCTTGACACGGCGAACCATTCCCTCGCGCGCGACGAGACCGGCGAGTGGCGCGAGACCGACCGCGCAACGCCCGGGCTGGCCAACACGAAAAGCGCCTACTCTTCCTTCCTCGCCTCCCGGAAAGCCGCCGGTCCCCTGGCGATCAACGAGGTCATGGTCTCGAATTTCTCGTATGACAAACAGCGCGACGTCGGCTTCTGCGACTGGGCGGAGCTTAAGAACCTGTCTGACGAGCCGCTTGATCTGAGCCGCTACCGGCTCAGCGACGACAAGGACGATTACCGCCTGTGGCAGCTCCCCGCGCGCACGCTCGACCCCGGCGATACGCTGCTGATTTACTGCGTCGGCGACGATATGCCGGAGAACGTGAAGGACGTCTACGCCCCTTTTTCTCTCGACGCCGCGGAAGAGGATCTCTATCTGAGCGACGAAGACGGGAACATGATCGACTACGTCTATCTGCACGAGATCCCGCGCGACGGCAGTCTGGGCCGTCTGGACGGCGAGAACGGCTTTTTCTACTTTACGCAGCCCAGCCCCGGGGAGGAGAACGCCGGCGGCTTCCGTCTGATCTCCGACAGGCCCGAAACGCTGACGCCGGACGGTCTTGTCGGCGAGGGGCCGATCTCGGTTGAGCTGACGGCTTCCGGCGCCATCTATTACACGCTGGACGGTTCGGTTCCTTCCGCAGACAGCACGCTCTATACCGGCCCGATCACGGTGGACAAGACCACGCTGATCCGCGCCCTGGCCGTCGAAGACGGCGCCGCGCCCAGCCGCGTGCGGACGCTGAGCTATTTCGTCGGCGAGGAGAGCACGCTGCCCGTGCTGAGCCTCGTGACGGACGACTCCGCACTTTTCAGCTACGTCTACTGGCGCGGGGTCAAATACTACGAGATCCCGGCGAGTCTCACGCTGTACGATTCGGACGGCGGCGGCTTTTCGATGGCCTGCGGCGTCAGCATGAAGGGCTGGACCAGCCTGAAGGACCCGAAAAAGAGCATGGGCGTCAGCTTCAGCGGCTACGGAGAAGGCAATCTTCAGTATGATCTCTACGGCAACGGCGTGACCGAATTCAGCAAGCTCGCCATCCGCTGCGGGCAGGACTATCCTCTCGCCGTTTTCCGGACGGAGCTTTTCGAGGAGCTCTGCGCGGAGGTTGGCGACAGCGTCATGACGCAGGCAGGACGCTACTGCCTGCTGTTCATCGACGGAGAGTACTGGGGCATTTACAATCTGAAAGAGGATTTTACGCGCCAATACTACGCCGAGCACATGGGCGTGAGCAAGAGCAGCGTGACCATGCTCCGCTCGCCGATCGACCGGGATAACGAGCTGTATCAGGACGTGTACGCCTTCGTGCTGAATAACGACATGTCCGATCCGGACAATTACGAGCAGTTCTGTGCGAAGTTTGACGTGGACAGCCTGATCGACTGGATCATCATGGAGGGCTATTGCGCCAACTCCGACGTCAACGGCAACATGCGCTATTTCCGCAGCACGGAGGGAGACGGCAAATGGCGCGTCGCGTTCTACGACCTGGACTGGACCTTCCGGGAACAGAGTCTGGTCTTCTACAACGTCTTCCGGCCGACCCGCATCGTGCAGATCTCCCCGCTGTGCAACGCCCTGCTGAAAAACGAGGAATTCCGGATGAAGCTGGCGCGCCGCTGCGTCGAGCTCAGCCGGAGCGTACTGTCCAACGAGCACGTGCTGGCCTTGATCGACGAATATGAGGCGCTGCTCGAGCCGGAGATGGAGCGCGAACGCGAGCGCTGGGGCGGCAGCGTCCAGAGCTGGCATTTCAACGTGGACAAGCTGCGCGGCTTTATCAACGACAACGACATGGAGACCTTCCTCGTCGACCGTCTGTTCTACATCTGCGGCTTCACCAACGAACAGCGCGCGGAGCTGAAGGCGGAAAGCTGAATACGGTGAAAACAGCGATCCCCCCGTCCGATCCGTCCGGATCAGACAGGGGGATTTTTCATCACTTTCGGAACAGCCGTCGGAAGAAGCTCTTTTCCAGCTCCTCCCGCAGCGCCTTCTCAGCGCTGTCGGCGCGGCGCTCTTCCGCAAGCAGCCGCTCGTTCGTCTTTTGAAGGGCCGTCTGCGTTTCCTGTAAAGCCGTCTGCGTTTCCCGCAGGCGCTCCTGCGTTTCGCGAAGGTTCTTTTCCAGCGTTTCGATGCGCAGCGTGTCCGTCAGCGCGCGCAGGCGATTTTCCTCGCGCTCCGCGAGAAGCTCCGTCTCGCGCAGACGCGCCCGGACGCTCTCGGCTTCGGCCGTCAGCTCCGGCAGGCGCTTTTCCGCCGCCGCGATCGCTTCAGCCGCGGTCTCGCGGCGCCGCAGCGTCTCCCTGAGCAGCTTTTCGCCGTCCTCGGCGGAAGCCCAGGCCTCCCCCGCGTCGCCGACGATCATGCGAAACAGCGTGAATTCTTCTCCCAGGCCGTAAGCCTCGGCCCGCTCGGTCTCGGGCAGCTCCCGGTAAAGAGCACGCGCCTCGCCGATCGCCCAGGCCAGACGGCGGGCCGCCGCCGCCCGGTTTTCCGGCGCAAGCGTTTCCTCCAGGCGCAGGAGCGTTCGGCTCATCAGCACGCAGCCGCGAAAGCATCCGAGGGCCTTTTCAAAATGCGTCTTTTCCGTCGTGATCGAACCCTCGCGCAGCCGGCGCCGATACAGGCTGTCCTCCACGCAGGCACAGCGCCCGGCACCGAGCGTCAGCGCATAGCTGTAGGGCTCGTCCTCGGCGTAGCGGATGCTCTCTTCAAAGCGAAGCGCCGCGGTCGTGAGATACTCCCGGCGTACCAGCTCCATCCAGACAGCGGGGAAATAGGAATCGTTCTCCAGCAGCCTTCGCAGCATGTCCGCTCCGCCGCAGGGGCCGATCCCGCCGGTGAAGCGCATTTGTCCCGGCCGCTTGCGGCGTCTGTCCTCCGGCAGCTCTTCGTCGTAGATGTTTTCCCCGTTGAACAGCAGCAGGTCGAGACCGTCTTTTTCGGCCTTTTCGCAGAGCTTCCCGAGCGCGTCGGGCCGCAGCGTGTCGTCGCTGTCCATGAAGTAGACCCAGGTCCCCCGCGCGCAAGCGAGACCCCGATTTCGCGCGGCCGAGGGCCCGCGGTTCGCCTGCCTCAGCACGGCGACGCGTCCGTCCGCCTCCGCCGCGCGAAGCAGCAGCTCGCCGGAGCCGTCCGTGGAGCCGTCGTCAACGCAGATCAGCTCCAGATCCCGGAGCGTCTGGCCGAGGATCGAGTTCAGCGAGTCCTCCAGAAAGGCGCGCGTGTTGTATACCGGGAGGATCACAGAGACAAGCGGCTTTTCGTTCCGGGCCGATGCGAGCGTCTGCACCGCCGGCGCTTCGGCCGGCGTCTTCGCCAGCTCGCTGCGGCGGCGGACGGCCTCGAGAAAGGCGGCGTTGCTCTGAGATACCGGGTAGCGGTAAAAAGCGGCGGGGCGGCCGAGCAGGCGCATGCGGCCGAAAGCCTCGGAGGAGAGATAGGCGAGGATCCGGACTCTGTCCGACTCGGAATCCCCCTCCTTCAGTGCCTTGACGACCGCAGCCAGCAGCGCGTGGGCAAAGTTCGCGGCCAGCGCGTCGAAGCAGCCGCTCTCGTTCAGCTTGTCAAACAGCGCCTCCATCTCCCGGGCGATCGGCGGCAGATCGAATTTTGTCTCATGCATCCAGGCCGACGGCTCGCGCACGGCGCAGGCTCTCTCGGCCAGCGCCAGCGCGCCGCGGCCGATATACAGGTTGTTCGGTGCATCCTCGAGCCAGCGCAGACCGTGCTCCCGAAGGAAATCCGTCCGAAACAGCGTCAGCCAGCTCGGCGTGCGCGCAAGCAGAAGGGGGTTCCCGGCAAGTTTCCGCGGCGTGAAGCAGGGCTCCGGCGGCAGCAGCTCCTTTCGCAGCGAGATGAAACGGCTTCGCAGCGTGCCGGTCTTGCGGCCCCGTTCCCCCGTTTCGAAAAGCACGAGCTGGGCGTTCGCTCTCTCGGCGGCGGCCAGGCCCTTCTCCAGATAATCCGGTTTCAGATAATCGTCCGGGTGAACAAAGGCGCAGAAGCTCCCCCGCGCCCCGTCCAGGCAGCGGTTCACGCAGGCGGCAAAGCCGCCCTCCTCCGCGTGCCGAACGAGAAGACCGGGAAACTCCGCCGCGGGCGGCGTGCAGCCGCTGCCGAGGACGCAGATCAGCTCCCGGTCGCCGCGGGTCTGGGCGCAGGCCGAACGCAGACAGTCCTCCAGAAACGGGCTGTCCGTCTCAACCGCTACGATCAGCGTCGCGCCGAGTTTCTCATTCATGCGTCTCACCTCCGGGCGTCTCTTCGCGGAGTCTTTTCAGCGCCTCCTCGGTCTGCCGGATTGCTGCTCGGGTACGCGCAAGGCTTTCCTCGCAGGCCCGGAGCTCCGCCCGGCTCTCCTCCAGCGCGCTTTGGGCCGCTTGCAGAGCCCGTTCTCCGTCTTCCGCCTCCCGCTCGGCCTCCGCGGCCGACTTCTGTTCAGCCGCGCGCTTTTCCCGTATTTCCTCGGCTTTGAGCTTCCGCTCGACAGGGTCGTGGACCAGGCAGCGGAAGAGCGAGAATTCTTCGCCCAGACCCCAGACCTCAGCCCGTTCTTCCTCCGCAAGCTGCGCATACCGCCTATTCGCGACCCGCAGGACGGCCTCGAGATGCCGCTCGGCGCTCGCGGCCTGCTCGTCGTTCATCCGCGTCCTCTCATCGTGCAGGATACGCACCATGTCGAGAAAGCCGATGAGGCAGGACCGCACGTTTTCAAAACGCAGATCGGAGGTCATGATCGAATTTTCCCGCAGACGGCGCCGATAGCAGTTGAGCTCTGTCAGCTCGGCGCGTTTCGCCTTCAGGTTGGCGGCATAGCTGAAGGGCTCGTCCTCATAGACGATCCCCTCGCGGAAACGCAGGCCTTCGCGCTCGAGGAACGAGCGCCGGAAAAACTGCATATTAACCGACGGCGTATAGGATTCCGCCTCGTACAGCCGATGGAACAGCTCCGGTCCGGAGAGCACTCCCTCGATGTCCTGAAAGCGAAAACGCCCCGGGCGGAATTTTTTCCGCTTCTCGCTCAGCGATCTGTCATAGTGGTTCTCGCCGTTGAAGGCCAGCAGATCCAGCCCGTCGCGTTCGGCGATTTGGCAGAGCTGCTCCAGGCCCTTCGGCATCAGAAAGTCGTCGCTGTCAAAGAAGTACAGCCATTTCCCGCGCGCAAGGGAGAGTCCCGCATTCCTCGCCGCAGAAACGCCGCGGTTCTCCTGCCGCAGAAAGACGACGCGCGCATCGTCCCGGGCGAGGCGGTCCAGGATCTCCGGCGTTTCGTCGGTCGATCCGTCGTCGACGCAGATGAGCTCAAACTCCCGCAGCGTCTGGTTCAGGATCGAACAGACCGCCTGCTCTACGTAGGCGGCTGTATTGTAGGCCGGTATGACCACCGTCACAAGCGGAAAATTGTTCTCCCGCCTGTCAAAAACCGTTTCAACGTTGGCCGGCTGCGGCGTTTGCTTTGTCCGCTCATAGCGCCGGAGAGCCGCGCGAAGGCAGGCGGCGTTCTTCTGAGCCGACGGGAAACGATAGAACCGGGCGTCGCGGTCGAGCAGATCCATCGCGGCAAAGCGCTTGGAATTCAGCTCTTGCAGGACGCTGAGGCGTTCTCGCTCCGAGCCGCTGCCGCGCAGCGCTCCTACGGCGGCCGCCAGCAGCGCGTGCGCGAAGGCGGCGCCGAGCTCGTCCCACCGGCCTCGCTCCCACAGCGCGGCGCAGAGCGCCTCCATCTCACGCGCATAAGCCGTAAAGTCCGCCTTCGTCTCGTGCAGCCAGGCCATCGGCTCGCTCACGGCGCACGCGCGCCGGGCCAGCGCCAGCGCGCAGCGCCCCATATAGTAATCGTTGCTGCCCTCCGAAAGCCAGCGCAGGCCGTTTTCGCGCAGGAAATCCGTGCGAAACAGCGTCAGCCAGCTCGGCGTCCTTGCCAGCAGGAAGCAATTGCCGGCGAGCTCTCTCGGAGCAAAGCAGGGCTCCGGCGGCAGCAGCTCCTTTCGCAGCGAGATGAAGCGGTTTCGCAGCGTGCCGGTCTTGCGGCCGCGCTCGCCGCTTTCGAAAAGGACGAGCTCGGCGCCGTATTCTTCGGCGGCGGACAGCCCGCTTTCCGCGAAGCCGGGCTTCAGATAATCGTCCGGATGGACGAAGGCGCAGTACCCTCCGCCTGCCTCCTCGAGACAGCGGTTCACGCCTGCGGCAAATCTACCCTCCGACGCTCGGATCACGCGCAGACCGTCGAGCTCCGCAGCGGGAGCCGGGCAGGCGGCCCCGAGGACGCAGGCGACCTCGCGGACGCCGCCGGTCTGCGCCGCGATCGAGCGCAGACAGTCGTCAAGATATGGGCTTTCCGTTTCTGCCGGCACGATCAGCGTCACGCCGTCTGTTCTATCCATCTCGCTCACCTCTCCCGAGCTCCGTCTGTTTTTATCATATTGTTATATTTTAGTGGAAACAGGCCTGTCTGTCAATGCCCGCCCGGGCTCTCGCCGCTTGCCAATTTCAGGCTTCTTTGCTATACTCGAGCTGCATTGTACGAAAGGAGGCGGAGAAAACGGAAAATCTGCTGCTGTACGGTGACGCGATCCCGCCGCTGCTGGAGGAGCTCTGCGAAACCGCCCCGATGCGGCGTCTGAGCGAGGTGGGGATGAACTGCGGCTGCGAATACACCGCCTTTCCCCTGTTCCGGGGGCTGAGGCCCTATTCCCGCTTTGAACACAGTCTCGGCACGGCGCTGATCGTCTGGCGCTTTACCGGCGATCCGGCGCAGGCCGCCGCGGGGCTGCTGCACGATATCGCAACGCCGGTTTTTGCCCACGTCGTGGATTTCCTGCGCGGCGACGCGCTGCGGCAGGAGGCCACCGAGGAAGGAACCGAGGCGCTGATCGCATCCTCCGGCGAACTGCAGGCGGCGCTGCGCCGCCGCGGGCTGAATACGGACGCGGTCTGCGACTATCGCCGCTATCCGATCGCGGACAACGACGCGCCGAGACTCTCGGCCGACCGGCTGGAATACACGCTCGGCAACAGCCTGCGCTACGGTTTTCTGACCCTTGCGCAGGCGCGCTCGGTCTATGACGATCTGTTCCCCGCGCCGAACGAGGACGGCGAGCCGGAGCTCTGCTTCCGGAGCCGGGAGGCGGCGGAGGCCTTCAGCGAGGCCGCGCTGCGCTGCTCGAAGGTCTACGTCTCGGGCGAGGACCGCTACGCGATGCAGCGGCTGGCCGAGCTGCTGCGTCTGGCGCTCGACCTGGGCGTCCTTGCCCAGAGCGATTTATTGAGCACGGAGCCCGCGGCGATCCGGAAGCTGCTGTCCGACGATGAGACCGCGCAGGGCTGGCGGGCTTTTCGCGCGCTGCATCGGATCGTCTCCGCGGAGACGCCCGGCGAGGGCGAAGGGGGCTGGCGGCAGATCCGCGCCAAAAAGCGCTGCATCGACCCACTGCTGGCCGGCGCCGGGCGCATGAGCGCGCTCTCGCCGCGCTTCGGCGAGGCGCTGAGCGCCTTTCTCGCCGAGCCGCAGTCGGACTGGCTCTGCGGTCAATAGAGATAAAAACGGAGCCCGTACCGATCGGTACGGGCTCCGCAATCATTTTCAGATGGATCAGGGCCGGGACTATCGCTTGTCCCGGTCGACCTGCTTCAAGGCGCCGATCGCCAGGAGAATATACAGCGCGCTGTAGGCCAGCAGCATTCCCTCCGCCTTCAGCAGCGTCTCCGGCTCGGGCTCGAAGGCCTTGACCGCTCCTTCTGCGATATCGTCCAACTCGTCGATATACTTGTCATCCGACCAGTTTTCATTCATTCGATTCATGCGCGCTTTTACAAGTTCGTCCGGATCCTTCAGATTCGCCTGGGTCTCCGCGCCCTGCATATAGATGTCTTCGTCGGTGCTGGCTACGGCGACGACGCCGTCAAGCCCCCACTTGCTCAGCGTGAACTGCGCAACGGTCTTAGCCCCGCCGTTGAGCGGAAAGACCGCGCCGGACATGACGAGCTGTATGATCAGGATAAAGGGCATCACGGTCATCGCCGTGTTCGGGCTGCGGACGATGCAGGACACAAGGATCGCCAGCATGTCGGAGCCGAAGGTGACGAGGAACAGCAGGAAGTACAGATCGAGCGCGGGCGGGAGGATCAGCCCCTCGGCGGGCAGATGCTCGCCGTTCTTGACGAGAACGACGGCCATCACGATCAGCGCCTCGACAGCGCAGATCACCGCCTCGTAGATCACGTGCGCGAAGATATAGGACGAGATGTGCAGACCCGTGCGGTGCTCCTTCTTGACGATGCTGCGCTCGCGGCAGATGGACTGGATCGAGTTGAACAGGCCCGTCCAGATGCAGGCGCAGATGATCGCAAAGGCCCCGTTTTTTGTGTCGTGGTATTTCACAAACATATCTTCGCTGGTCACGAAGGATATGATCATCACAATAATAAATGCGGAAATGAAGTTCTTCCACTGCTTTTCGTTGACAAAAATGCGAAAGCACTTGCCGAGATAGACCTTGATCTGGCCGAGGCGGGAGATCCGGACGGGCGGGCGGCCGACCCTTCCGGGCACGGCGGCCGGCGGATCGAACGAGGGCTCCTCGGGCTCTGCGGCTTCCGGCTCGGAGCTCGTCGAAAACGGGTTCTCCTCCGGCTCCGGAGCCGGGCGAACGGGGATCGTCTCCGACTCGAAGGATTCGGTCCTGACCGAAGGCTCGACGGCGGTCTTCATGCCGCCCATGCTGCCCATCAGGCGGGAGCTCTTCGGCGCGGCGTCCGGCGCAGCAGCCGGCGCGCTCGCCAGCAGCGCGCCGCAGGCGGCGCAGTATTTCACGCCGCTTTCGTTTTCATGTCCGCAGTCTCTGCACTTGATCATTTTCCTTTACCTCACGCTTTTTTCACAGCCTGGAAGCGGTCGATAAACTCGTCCGCGCGGCCCTCGCCGCCCTCGGCGGTGCTGTTGACGCGGGAGACGATCTGCTCAAGGTTTTCCACCTCGAAGAAGGCATAGGCGTCCTTCGGCGCGCCGAAGTAGACCAGACGGCCGCAGTTTTCACGGCTGTCCTTGGCGAGGACGATCACGTAGTCGAAGAGCTCGAAGATCCGGTCGGGGCTGTGGGAGATGACCATGACGATCTTCCCCTCGTCCGCGATGTGCCGCAGGTTCTTCATGATCGCCTTTGTGTTCGGCCCGTCCAGACCGGAGTCCGGCTCGTCCAGAAAGAAGAGCGAGGGGTTGCCGATATACTGCTCGCCCAGACTCAGCCGCTTTTCCTGGCCGCCGCTGATCTTTTTGACCAGCGAATCCTTTTCCTTGTACAGGCCGAAGAGCTTGAGCGTCTTTTCGACCTTCTCCTCATAGACCGAATCCGGCTGACCGCTCGGCATCCGCATCAGCGCCGCGTTCATCAGCGTGCTGTACACGGTGTCGTTGTCGCGCAGCAGGTGCCCCTGCGGCACGTAGCCGATCTCGTAGATCATCTTGTCGTAGTTCTTGTACAGGTCGATCCCGTTGTAGACGATCCTGGCTTTCTTGGCTTTTTCATAGCCCATAACGGCGTTCATAAAGGTCGTCTTGCCGGCGCCGGAGCCGCCGAGGATCAACACCATGCTGCCGCCCGGAATCTCGAGACGGATGTCGCGCAGCAGCATTTTTTTCTTCCCCTTGACGATCACGCTGCGCTCCTCGATCGAAACGGAAAGGCTCGGCCCGCCGTATTTGACGGTCTTGCCGCCCGGGCTCTTCTTCGTCCCGGCGCTCCTGGTCGAGGAGGCGGTTTTTGCCCCGGAAGAGGAGCCCCCCGTCCCGCTCTTTCTCTTCTTGATCCCGAAGGCGGAAGCGCCCGTTTTTGCCGTTTTGCCGCCGGCGGCGCTTTCCGTCGTCAGCTCTCTGATCCCCGGGCCGTCGTCCAGCTCGTTCGGTTCTTCCTTTTGCGTGCCTTTTACGACAGGCTCCATGCCGATCGGTTCGCCTTTGGACTCAAATTTGGTTTTGCCGACGCTGCCCATCAGCTTTCCGGTGACCACGCGCTCCTTGCGCCCGGCCGTTCCGGCGCTTTTCCCAGTACCGAAGCTCTTGAAAGGACCGCTTGTTTTTGTGCTGCTCAGCGAGGAAAATCCGGGCTTTTCCTCTTCCGGATCATCCAGATCCGGGGAGGCGAAAAACCGTCCGGCCGCTTTGCTTTTATCGTCCGTTGCCGATGTAGCCATATTCGTCCATTCCTTCCTTTTGCAAGGATCCGCTCTGCGCCGCCGATCGACCGGCCGCTGCCATTTCTTAAAATTTTTCATTTATTATATCAACTGTTTTCAGCTATTGCAAGCTGTTGCGACAAGATTCTTCTCTGTCTGCGGATGAGGCGCGACGCACGGGGATTTTCCCGCCGCCGAGCTGTCCGCCCTCCGTCCGAAAGGCGCGAAAAACGGCCGGGAATCCGGTTTTTCCGGTCTCCCAGCCGTTTTTCAGCGCCGCAGCAGCAGCTCCGTATTCTCTTCGCTGTATTCGATCTGCTCCGACCAGCGGCGCAGATGCTCTCCGTCCGCGCCGAGCAGCGCGTCGAGCATAAAAACGTAGTCCGTACCGAGCCGCGCAAAGGCAGCCAGATCGGAAAAAGGGCTCTCCCCCGCCCGTTCAAGCTGGCGAAACAGGATCGCCTCATAGATCCGCCGATAGCGCCCCTTCGGGCAGACGGCGGCATACTCCGCGGCGTTCTCCGCCAGATCCGCCGTGCAGGCCCTGAGCTGCCGCAGCTCCTCCGTCCACTCTCCGTCGATCGGCTCGGTCCCGGCCAGACGGTCCAGAATCTCCGCGCAGCGCGCCTGCGTGAACTCCGGCTTATAGCGCAGCTGCGCTTCCTCGCAGGAGATCCCCAGCCAGGCGAGCAGATCCCGAAAGACGCCGGAGCGGCCGTCTTCCGTGACGAAGCGGAGCGGCTCCTCGCTCTCGAGCAGCAGCGCGCAGACCGCCTCGCAGCTCAGCCCGAGGCCGCAGAGCTCATACTCCCCGCATTCCCCGTAAAAGCGGGGGTGCAGCGCGCAAATATCGCAGAGCTCGTCCTCGCCGCGCTCCAGGATCATCCGGCAGAGGCCGTCCGGCCGCAGCAGCGGGCAGCGGCCCTCCTCCGTCAGCCGGAAGGAAAAGCCCTCCTCCGTGCGCACGAGACTTCGGCGGAGCAGCTCGCCGAGCTCGCCGGGGATCCGCCGATACCGCGCCGCGGCCTTTTCGTCCACGTCGATCTCCCAGCCGCGGCAGCAGCTGTGGACGCAGCGCTCCGCCCGGCAGACGAAGCGGCCGTAAAAACCCGGATAAACTTCGATCATGCGCTCACCTGCTGAGCTGCCAGAAGGCGACCGCGCTGGCCGCGGCCACGTTCAGCGAATCCACGCCGTGGGACATCGGGATGCGCACCGTATAGTCGCAGTCGGCGATCGTGCGCGCGGACAGGCCCTCCCCCTCGGTGCCGAGCACGACGGCGAGCTTATCCTCCCGCGCAAGACGCTCGTCGTCGACGGAAATCGAATCGTCCTCCAGCGCCATCGCGGCGGTTTTGAAGCCGAGCGCGCGCAGCCGATCGAGCCCCGGATGCGGCCAGTCGCCGACGGCGGAGCCGATATGCGCCCAGGGGATCTGAAACACCGTCCCCATGCTCACGCGCACGGCGCGCCGGTAGAGCGGGTCGGAGCAGGCGGGAGTCAGCAGCACGGCGTCCATCCCGAGCGCGGCGGCGGAACGGAAGATCGCCCCGACGTTCGTGGGGTTCACGACGTCCTCGAGCACCGCGATCCGGCGCGCGCCCTCGCACACCGCCTCGGCGGAAGGCTCCGGCGGCCTGCGCATCGCGCACAGCACGCCGCGCGTCAGCGGAAAGCCGGTGAGCTCCTTGAGGACCGCCAGCTCCGCCGTATAGATTGGAAGCTCTCCGCAGCGCTCAACGATGCCGCGCGCCTGCCCTTCGATGTGCCTGCGCTCCATCAGCAGCGACACCGGCACGCAGCCGGCGTCCAGCGCGCGTTCGATGACCTTGGGACTCTCGGCGATAAAGAGGCCCTTTTCGGGCTCCGCCCGGTTTTTCAGCTGACCTTCGGTCAGCCTTGCGTATACTTCCAGCTCCGGCGCATCCAGCGCGCCGATCTCGGTCACATTCGGCATGGCGTCCCTCACAGCAGCGTCCCGACCGGATCGGCGACGCAGGCAAAGCCGTATTCGCGGCCGAGCCGCTCGCAGCAGCGCTGCGCGGCCTCCCGGTCGCGGAACACGCCGAAGACGGCCGAGCCGGTGCCGGTCATCACTGCGCCGAGCGCGCCGCCGTCGAGCAGCTCTCCCTTAAGCTGGCGAACGGTGCGCATCCGGCGGTCGTCCACGTCCTCAAACACGTTGTACATTCTCCGGCATATCCCGTCCAGATCGCCGCTCTCCAGCGCCCCGATCAGCCCCTTCGTATCCGGATGCACGCGCAGCGGCGCCCGGTCGATTTTTTGAAACAGCTCCGGCGTGGAGATCGAAAAGCCGGGCTTGACGATCACGAAGCTGCAGGACGGGATCGGCGGCAGCGGACTGAGCCGCTCGCCGCGGCCGGTGGCGAGCAGCGTCCCGCCGAGCAGGCAGAAGGCCACGTCCGAGCCGATCTCTCCGGCGAGCGCCAGCAGCTCCTCCCGGCCGAGCCGGCCGCCGAAGGCACGGTTG
>JAILOS010000035.1 GCA_024690695.1 Oscillospiraceae bacterium | reverse complement strand
CGACGCCCAAAAGCTCGACACCATCTGGGAAGAGGAGTCCAAGCGCTTCATGCACCACTACAACATGCCCAGCTACTCCACCGGCGAAGCCCGTGCCAGCCGCTCCACCAACCGCCGCGAGTACGGCCACGGCGCCCTCGTTGAGAAGGCCCTGCAGTCCGTGATCCCCGAGGTTGAGGACTTCCCCTACGCCATCCGCGTCGTCTCCGAGGTCCTGTCCTCCAACGGCTCCACCTCCCAGGGCTCCATCTGCGGCACCACCCTCGCCCTCATGGACGCGGGCGTGCCCCTCAAGGCCCCCGTCGCCGGCATTTCCTGCGGCCTGATCCAGGACGGCGAGAGCTTCACCACCTTCATCGACATCCAGGGCGTGGAGGACTTCCACGGCGAGATGGACTTCAAGGTGGCCGGCACGAAAGCCGGCATCACCGCCATCCAGATGGACCTCAAGAACGACGGCCTCAAGCACGAGATCGTCAAGGAAGCCTTCGCCATCACCAGGGAAGCCCGCTTCCAGATCCTCGACGAGATCCTCCTCAAGGCCATTGCCGAGCCGCGCCATGAGCTCGCCAAGTCCGCCCCGAAGATGATCCAGATGAAGATCAACCCCGACAAGATCCGCGAGGTCATCGGCTCCGGCGGCAAGGTCATCCAGAAGATCACCGCCGAGACCGGCTGCAAGATCGACATCGAGGACGACGGCTCCATCTTCATCGCCTCCTCCGACATCGAGGCCTGCCGCGCCGCGCGCAAGACCATCGAGGACATCGTCTTCGAGCCCGAGATCGGCGCGCTGTACTACGGCAAGGTTTCCAATATCCGCTCCGACTTCGGCGCCTGGGTCGAGCTCGCCCCGGGCAAGGACGGCCTGGTCAAGATCAAGGATCTTGAGTTCAAGCGCACCGAGAAGGTCGAGGACGTGCTCCGCGTCGGCGATATGACCTGGGTCAAGGTCATGAACATCGGCCCGCGCGGCATCGACCTGAGCCGCAAGGACGCGCTCCGCGAGCGCGGCGAGGCCTGAGCCTCCGCGAAAACCGCATATACGGCCAAGCGCCGGGAGCCTCTGCTCCCGGCGCTTTCCCGTCCGGAGGGGGCCGGGAGTGGGCCGCTTTGAAAAAAACGGCGGCGCCCCCCTTGACAGCCGCCGCAAAAGGTGTATACTGTCAATTGAACATATGAACGAATGTTCAATTAAAGGAGGAATCCCCGATGAAGAAAAGCTATGCGATCGAAGTCGACTGCGCCGCCTGCGCCGAGGCGATGGAGCGGGCCGCGAAGGCGGTCCCCGGCGTGAAGAACGCGACGGTCAGCTTTATGACGCTGAAGATGAGCGTGGAATTCGAAGAGGGCGCTGACGAGCGCGCCGTGATGAGCAAGGTCCGCAAGGCCTGCAAAAAAGTCGAGGACGACTGCGAGGTCTACTGCTGAGGCGACAGGGAGCGAATCGGGATGAACAGGAAGCAGAAAAAAACGCTGCTGCGCGTGATCCTCGCGGTGCTGCTGCTGGCGGCGGTCACGCTGGCGCTGCGCTTCGCCCCGCTGCCGGACGAGCCGCTGCTGAAGGCGGCGCTGTACCTGATCCCCTATCTGGTCATCGGGTACGACGTGCTGGTGCGCGCCGTGAAGGGGATCCTGCGCGGACGGCCCTTTGACGAAAACTTTCTGATGGCCGTGGCGACGGTCGGCGCGATGGCGCTGGGCGAGTATCTCGAGGGCGCGGCCGTCATGCTCTTTTACCAGATCGGCGAGCTGTTCCAGAGCGTGGCCGTCAGCAAGAGCCGCCGGAGCATCGGCGCGCTGATGGACCTGCGTCCGGACTACGCCAACGTCGTCGGCGAGGACGGCCGCGCGCGGCGCTGCGATCCGCAGGAGCTGCCGGTGGGGACGGTCCTGCTGGTGCAGCCGGGGGAGAAGATCCCGCTCGACGGCGTGATCGTCGAGGGGCGCAGTACGCTCGACACCGCCGCGCTCACCGGCGAGAGCCTCCCGCGCGACGTCGCGGAGGGGGACGAGATCGTCAGCGGCTGCGTCAATATCAGCGGCGTGCTGAAGCTGCGCACGACGCGCAGCTACGGCGAAAGCACCGCCTCGAAGATCCTCGAGCTGGTGGAGAACGCCGCTTCGCGCAAATCGAAGCAGGAGGCCTTCATTTCCCGCTTCGCACGCGTCTACACGCCCGCCGTCTGCGGCGCGGCGCTGGCGCTGGCGCTGCTGCCGCCGCTCGTGCGGCCGCTGCTGCAGCTTTCGCCGGACTGGGGCGTCTGGCTCTACCGGGCGCTGACCTTCCTCGTCATCAGCTGCCCCTGCGCGCTCGTGATCAGCATCCCGCTGAGCTTCTTCGCCGGCATCGGCGGCGCGGGCAAAGCCGGCGTGCTGATCAAGGGCTCCAACTATATGGAAACGCTCGCCCGCGTCGGAACGCTGGCCTTCGACAAGACCGGCACGGTCACGCGCGGCGTGTTCGAGGTCAGCGGCGTACACCACAGCGTGATGGAGGAGCGCGAGCTTCTTGAGCTCGCCGCGCTGGCCGAGAGCTTCTCCGCCCATCCGATCAGCCGCAGTCTGCAGCGCGCCTGGGGCGGCGAGGCGGATCCGTCCCGCGTGTCCGGGCTGCGCGAGATCCCCGGCAAGGGCGTCTGCGCCGAGGTGGACGGCCGGAGCGTCGCCGTCGGCAGCGACAAGCTGATGGCGGAGCTCGGCGTGGAGGCGAAGCCCTGCCGCAGCGTCGGCACCGTGGTCCACGTCGCCGTGGACGGCGTCTACGCCGGACATATCCTGATCGCCGACCGGCTCCGCCCGGAGTCGAAGGCGGCGCTGGAGGCGCTGCGCCGGGCCGGCGTGCGCCGCGCGGTGATGCTCACCGGCGACGTCGAGTCCGCCGCCGCGCAGACGGCGAAGGAGCTCGGCGTGACGGAGTATTACAGCGGCCTGCTGCCGGGCGACAAGGTCGCCCGTGTCGAGGAGCTGCTGCGTCAGAAGAAGGGGAAGGAGACCGTGGCCTTCGTGGGCGACGGCATGAACGACGCGCCGGTGCTCTCCCGCGCCGACGTGGGCATCGCGATGGGCGCCCTCGGCTCGGACGCGGCGATCGAGGCGGCCGACGTCGTGCTGATGGACGACGACCCCGGCAAGATCGCCAAAGCCGTCCTGATCGCGCGCAGGTGCATCCGCATCGTATACGAAAACATTTTCTTCGCCATCGGCGTCAAGCTCCTGTGCCTGCTGCTCGGCGCGCTGGGCCTGGCCGATATGTGGGCCGCCGTGTTCGCCGACGTGGGCGTGATGGTGATCGCCGTGCTCAACGCCGTGCGGGCGCTGCGCACGGAAAAGCTGTGAGGAGGGAAAACATGAACGAATCGGAAAGGGAAGGCCTCTGCTGCGAGGCGCAGGAGATCCACGAGGAGCTGCTGAAGACCGTGGCGGAGCGACTGCCGCCGGAGGAGCATCTGCTTGATCTGGCGGAGCTGTTCAAGATCTTCGGCGACACGTCGCGCATCCGCATCCTGTTCGTGCTGTTCGAGGCCGAGGTCTGCGTCTGCGATCTGGCCGCGGCGCTGAGCATGACGCAGTCGGCGGTCTCTCACCAGCTCGCGATCCTCAAGCGCAGCCGCCTCGTCAAGAGCCGCCGCGAGGGCAAGAGCGTGTTCTATTCGCTCGCCGACGAGCACGTGCGCACGATCATCGGGCAGGGCATGGAGCATATCGAGGAATAGCGTTTGGCTTTCGGAACCGCCGCGGAAGCGGAAAAGCGGAAACGCGAATGTCAGAACAGGGAGACGAAATCGTAAAAGCGATTTCGTCTCCCTGTTCTCGATCCCGGTTTTTCGGGGTCACAGCCGCAGCGTAAAGCAGATCCGGCCGTTTTCGTAAGAGGCGTTCAGGCTGCCCCGGTGGGCCTCGGCGATGGCGCGGGCCGCGGACAGGCCGATGCCGCAGCCGCCGCCTTTCTGCGTGCGGGCATCGTCGGCGCGGTAGAAACGGTCGAACAGCCGCTCGGGCGGAACCTTCGGCTCCTCCGCGTCGTTCGAGACGCGCAGCACGGCGCGTCCGCCCTCGCGCTGCAGCGAGAGCTCGATGCGGCCGCCGGGCGAGGCGTATTTCACGGCGTTATCCAGCAGGATGCTCAGCAGCTGCGCGAGCTGCGCCCGGTCGCCGCGCGCGGAAACGCCCCCGGCGATCGCGGCCTCCAGCGTGAGGCCCCGCAGCTCCGCGGGCTCGCGGAAGGGTTTAACAGCCTCCTCCGCCAGCTCGCTGAGCGAGAAGTCCGCGGCGTTCGCCGGTGCGCGGCCCTCGTCGGCGCGGGCGAGCGCCAGCAGATTCTGCGTCAGACCGCTCAGCCGCTCGACCTGACCGCGGATATTTTTCGTGTACTTGTTCTCCCCCTGCCGCAGCTCCATGGCCTCGGTGTTGGCCAGGATGATCGCCAGCGGGGTCTTCAGCTCGTGCCCGGCGTCGGTGACGAAGCGCTTCTGCTTTTCCATGTTCTGCGCGATCGGCTCGATGGCCTTTTTCGACAGGAACGTGACGAACAGCAGCATCAGCCCCCAGCCGACGAGACCCGCCAGCAGCGACAGCAGCGCCACGCGCAGCACCTCGGCGCGGCGAAGCCCCGTGTCAAGGAACACGGTGCGGCTGCCGCCGTCCTCCGTCGTCACGCTGCGGAAGCGGAACGAGCCGACCCTTCCTTCGCTTTTGCCCGCCGCGGCCAGATAGATCGCTTCGGCCTCCTCCTCGTCGACGGAGGCGATGCGGCTGAGCTCCGTCGAGCGGATCTCGCCCTCGCTGTCGGCGTACACGGTGAAAAACAGCGCGGACATCCGCACGTCCTCCATCGGCCCTCGCGCCCACAGCTCGCGCCCGGCGCCCTTCTCGCCGCCAGGACTGCGCGGCCCGCGGCCGCCGCCGGGCTCGGTCTCGCACAGCGCGTCCAGCAGTTCCTCCGTCTCGCGCTCGTTCGACCAGGCATTGAAGGCGTTGACCGCGCCGAGGATCGCCAGCAGCAGCACCGTAACGGCGATCATCGCCGTCACGGTGAATCTTTTTCGCAGCGTCCGGATCATTTGAGTTCCTCCAGCGTATAGCCCAGTCCCCGTTTGGCGCGCAGCTCTACGTTCGCGCCCATCGACGCAAGGCGCTTGCGCAGATAGGAGATATATACCCACACCACGCCGATCTCGGCCTCGGTGTCGTAGCCCCAGATCCTGGTCAGCAGATCTTCGGTGGACAGATAGATGCCCTTGTTGAGCAGCAGCAGCTCCAGCATCTGAAACTCCAGCTTCGGCAGCACCGCGCTCTGCTCGCCGACGGACAGCGTGCAGCTCTGCAGGTTCAGCGACAGGTTCCCGAGCGTCAGCACGTCGGGCGTGAACTCCTCCCGCCGCCGCAGCATGGCGCGGACGCGGGCCAGCAGCTCGCCCATCGCGAAGGGCTTGGGCAGATAGTCGTCGGCCCCGGCGTCGAGCCCTTCGATGCGCTCTTCAAGCTGGCCCTTGGCCGTCAGCAGCAGCACCGGCGTGCGCACACCGCGCTTTCGCAGCTCGCGCAGCACCTCCAGGCCGCTCATCTTCGGCATCATCACGTCGAGGATGATGCCGTCGTACCGCTCGTGCTCGGCGTAGTAGAGCGCGTCGGCCCCGTCGTACACGGCGTCTACGATGTATTTATGATAGGTCAGAACGTCCGTCACGGCCTCGCTCATCGCGAGCTCGTCCTCGGCGTACAGCAGTTTCACGGTTTCCACCTCCCGGCAATACCCTATCAGGTCCGCCTTAGTCCGGCCTTAGTTTTATTTACCGTGTCTGTTCGTATTCGGCGACGTGCATGTATTCGTCGTAGCTGCACAGCCGGTCGGTGATCGAGCCGTCGGCGTTGATTTCAATGATGCGGTTGGCGACGGTCTGGGTGAGCTGGTGGTCGTGGCAGGAGAAGAGGATGTTGTGCCGGAAGGCCTCCATGCCGTTGTTGAGCGCGGCGATGCTCTCCAGATCGAGGTGGTTGGTCGGCTGGTCGAAGACGAGGAAGTTCGCGCCCGAGAGCATCATTTTGCTCAGCATGCAGCGCACCTTTTCGCCTCCGGAGAGCACCTTGACCGGCTTGTACACGTCGTCGCCGGAGAAGAGCATCCGCCCGAGGAAGCTGCGCAGATAGCTCTCGCGCTTGTCCTCGGAGAACTGCCGCATCCAGTCGATCAGGTCCAGCTCGCAGTTTTCAAAATAGCCGTTGTGGTCCTTCGGGAAGTAGGCGGGCTCGATCGAAGCGCCCCACTTGACCTCGCCCGAATCCGGCTCCTCCTCGCCCATCAGCAGCTTGAAGAGCATCGTCACGGCGAGCTCGTTCTTGCCGACGACGGCGATCTTGTCCTCCCGGCCCACGATGAAGCTGACCTTGTCCAGCAGCTTCACGCCGTCGACGCTCTTCGTCAGCTCCGTGACGAACAGGCGGTCCTTGCCGGGCTCGCGCTCGGCCTTGAAGCCCACCCAGGGGTAGCGCCGGTTCGAGGCGGGCAGCTCCTCCACGGTGATCTTGTCCAGGAGCTTGCGGCGGCTGGTCGCCTGCCGGGACTTGGACTTGTTCGCGGAAAAGCGCGCGATGAAGGCCTGGAGCTCGGCGATCTTCTGCTCGGCCTTCTTGTTCTGGTCGCGGATCAGCTTCTGAATGAGCTGGCTGGACTCGTACCAGAAATCGTAGTTGCCGACGTAGAGCTTGATCTTGCCGTAGTCGATGTCCACGATGTGCGTGCAGACGTTGTTGAGGAAATAGCGGTCGTGGCTGACGACGAGGACCGTCCCCTCGTAGTCCATCAGGAAGTCCTCCAGCCAGACGACGCTGGCGAGGTCGAGGTTGTTGGTCGGCTCGTCGAGCAGCAGCACGTCCGGGTGCCCGAACAGCGCCTGCGCCAGCAGCACCTTGACCTTGAGGCGCGGGTCGAGCTCGCGCATCAGGCTCTGATGCAGCGAGACGTCCACGCCGAGGCCCTGCAGGATGCGCCCCGCGTCGGACTCGGCCTCGTAGCCGCCGAGCTCGGCGAACTCCTCCTCCAGCTCCGCGGCGCGCAGGCCGTCTTCGTCGTCGAAGTCCGGCTTCTCGTAAATCGCGTCCTTCTCCCGGCCGCAGTCGTAGAGCCGCTGATGGCCCATGATGACCGTGTCGAGCACCGTGCCCTCGTAGTCCATGAGGAAGTCCTCGAGCCACACGACGCTCGCGAGGTCGAGGTTGTTGGTCGGCTCGTCGAGCAGAAGCACGTCCGGGTGCCCGAAGAGCGCCTGCGCCAGCAGGACCTTGACCTTGAGGCGCGGGTCGATATACCGCATCAGGCTCTGGTGCAGGCTCACGTCCACGCCCAGGCCCTGCAGGATGCGCCCGGCGTCGCTCTCGGCCTCCCAGCCGCCGAGCTCGGAAAACTCCTCCTCCAGCTCGGCCGCGCGCAGCCCGTCCTCGTCGGAGAAGTCCTCCTTCTCGTAGATGGCCTCGCGCTCCCTGCCGCAGTCGTAGAGCCGCTGATGGCCCATGATGACCGTGTCGAGCACCGTGCAGTCGTCGTAGAGGCTCTGGTTCTGCTTCAATACCGACATACGGCGCTTGGGGTCGAGCACGACGCTGCCGCTCGTCGGCTCCAGCTCGCCGGAGAGGATCTTGATGAAGGTGGATTTGCCCGCGCCGTTGGCGCCGATGATGCCGTAGCAGTTGCCGGCGGTGAACTGCAGGTCGACACGGCTGAACAGCACCGAGGGTCCGAACTGCATGGACAGATCGTTGACGGTTAACATAACTTTTCTCCTTGTTCCTTGTTCGCCTCCGCGAGCTTGGCGGTCGTGTCCTCCCGGATCGCCTCGCGCAGGGCGCTCAGCGCGGGGGAGAAGCCGACGCGGTCGTCGCAGTAGTGCAGGTTCAGCTCGTATTCGTTCTCCGACCAGGTGGATAGGTCCGACTCGTTGTGCTGAATCAGCGCCTCCAGGCCGTCGAGGGCCTTATAGATCCGGGCCTCGAGGCTTTGGCGCGCCTCCATTTCCTCATAGAGCGCGGTCATTTCCTGCGCAAAGGGTTCGGGCAGGGAGGCGACCCAGCGCGACAGCAGCGAATCCTCCGCTGCGCGGTCGGCGTCCGTTTTGAGAAAGACCGGGATATCCCCGGTGAAGGCCTCGCCCAGATCGTGGATCAGGCACATGCGGACGACCTTGTCCATGTCGGCCTCCGGGAACTCGTCCCGCAGGAAGTAGGCCATGAGTGCGAGGCGCCAGCTGTGCTCCGCCACGCTCTCGTGCCTTCCGCCGGAGGTATAGCAGTGCCGCGTCGCGTCCTTGAGCTTTTCCGCGACGTGCAGCGCGTCGAGCAGTTGTCTTGCTTCCATGGGGCGGCTCCTTTCCGATTCGTAGGTAAGATGGTTTCTTATCCCTCCGACCTCGCTGCGCTCGGCCACCTCCCTTTAGGCAAGGGAGGCAAGGGGCGACCGACGCGATCGCGCACAGGCCCCCTTGCCTGAGGGGGGCTGTCAGCGAAGCTGACCGGGGGATTCTCCGATTCCTTATTGGCCCCCTTGCCTAAAGTGGGCTGTCAGCGAAGCTGACCGGGGGATTCTCCGATTCCTTATTGGCCCCCTTGCCTAAAGGGGGCTGTCAGCGAAGCTGACTGGGGGATATAACAAGCCGTTCCTGAATCACCGAATCAAGATATTCGCACACCCCGCGAAAGTTCTGCTTGACAGCGTTGTTGGGGATCCGGATCACAAGGAGACCGCGGCTCTCGATCTGAGTCGTTCGAACGCTGTCTCTCAGCTTCCCCTCAGGCTCATAGTGTTGCGATCCATCCAGCTCGATGACCAGCCGTGCCGAGTGACAATAAAAATCGGCAATATATTCGTCGATCACTTTCTGACGGAGGATGCGGACAGGATAATCACGCAGGAAATCATACCAGAGATGCCGTTCCTCCGGGGTCATGTTCTTTCGGAGCGCCCTGGCGTTCTTCGTCAGATCGGAATTGTGCTTGCGGGTATGATCCATTGTATATCCCCCAGTCTGGCCGATTCGCGTCCAGCCAGCCCCCTTTAGGCAAGGGGGCCTTTCTCCGGCCTGACCGCTCAGCGCTGAGCAAGGGCCCTTCGTGCAGGAGCTTAGAGTTCTTTTTTCATATAGCGCGGTTCGTACTCCCGGTAGCCGCGCCTGGGATAGAAAGCGTAGGATTCGAACCACTGTTCCTTCGGCTCGCCGAGGTGGACGTGGGAGACGGTGATACCGCGCTCGCGCATGGCGGCTTCGGCCTGACAGAGCAGCGCGGTTCCGATCCCCTGACGTTTCCGGTCAGCTTTGACATACAGGCGATGGAGGAAAGCTTCCGCCGTATCGGGGATGCGCCGGAAGCCGACGCAGCCTAAAACGCGATCGTCCTCGCCGAGCGCCAGAAAGAAAGCGTCGCCGCGGCGCAGATAATTCTCCTCAACGTCCAGCAG
>JAILOS010000032.1 GCA_024690695.1 Oscillospiraceae bacterium | reverse complement strand
GTGGGGCACGGCCCTGTCGATGGCCTGCGCCTATCTGGGCCTTGACTGCAAGGTGTTCATGGTCAAGGTCAGCTACGAGCAGAAGCCCTTCCGCCGCGAGGTCATGCGCACCTACGGCGCGAGCGTCACGCCCTCGCCCTCGCCCGAGACCGAGGTCGGCCGCCGCATCCTCGCCGAGCACCCCGGCACCACCGGCTCTCTCGGCTGCGCCATCTCCGAGGCCGTGGAGACGGCGGTAAAAAACCCGGGCTACCGCTACGTGCTCGGCAGCGTGCTCAATCAGGTGCTGCTGCACCAGAGCATCATCGGCCTCGAATGCAAGGCCGCCTTTGACAAGCTCGGCGTCAGGCCCGATCTGATCATCGGCTGCGCCGGCGGCGGCTCGAACCTCGGCGGTCTGATCGCCCCCTTCATGGGCGAAAAGCTCCGCGGCGAGGCCGAGTATCGCTTCCTCGCGGTCGAGCCCGCCTCCTGCCCGAGCTTCACCCGCGGGCGCTTTGCCTACGACTTCTGCGACACGGGCATGATCTGCCCGCTGGCGAAGATGTACACGCTCGGCAGCTCCTTTATCCCCTCGCCGAATCACGCCGGCGGCCTGCGCTTCCACGGGATGTCGCCGGTGCTCAGCCAGCTCTATCACGACGGGCTGCTGGAGGCCCGCGCCGTGGAACAGAGCGCCGTCTTCGAGGCGGCCACGCAGTTTGCCCGCTGCGAGGGCATCCTGCCCGCCCCGGAGAGCAGCCACGCGATCCGCGCCGCGATCGACGAGGCGCTGCGCTGCCGGGAGACCGGCGAGGAGAAGACCATCCTCTTCGGCCTGACCGGCACCGGCTATTTCGACCTGCTGGCCTATCAGCAGTTTAACGACGGCCGGATGAGCGACTATATCCCGAGCGACGAAGAGATCGCCCGCAGCCTGGCCCGCCTGCCGGAGGTCCCGGTCTGCTGAGCGGCCCCGACGCCGGCCGTATCGTCCCAAAACGCAAATCCCCGTGAGCGTTTGCTCACGGGGATTTTTCCCTCTCCGGGCCTTCGATGAACAGCTCCTCGCAGCGCTGCTGCGCTGCGATCAGGCTCCGTTTCGCCTGCTCCGTCCGCCCGGCGTTCAAGCCCTCCAGCGCGTCGGTCACGGCGTTGAACAGATGAAGATACATCTTCTTGTACAAGAGCAGGTCAAGCTCGTCTTCCTGCGCTTTTCTGTGTTCTTTTTTCATAAGAAAACCCCAGAGTACGTTTATGTAACGTATTTTACGCCAATATTAATGCTACTGTCAAGAAAAACTGGCGGTAATGGGGTGCTTGGATGAAAAAGATCCTGTTTGAGGACAGCAAAAACGTTATTGCGCGGCAGCTCAGGCTGGCCCGGATCCAGGCGGGGCTGACGCAGGGACAGCTCGCGGCGCAGATGCAGACCCTGGGCGTCAATCTTGACCAGCAGATGATCAGCAAAATCGAGAAGAACGCGCGTTTTGTCACAGATTACGAGCTGGGCTGCTTCTGCCGGGCGCTGCGTAAGGAACCACAGGAGCTTCTGGCGGATTTCTTTGACAAGGGCGAATGAGGACAGGCGCCGGGAAAAAAGCAGAAAATTGTGAGACGAAGACGCAACATACATCGTCTTCGTCTCATTTTTCCGATCTTTGAGAATTAACAATGACAAGCATGAAATGTCAAAGGGGCGAGACTATGTTTATCAACAAAGCGGCAAACGGAACAAGAAACCTCTGCGGCCCGGTCGTGGCCGCCAAGAGAAAAGAGCTGGGCTGGTCGCAGCGGGAACTGGCGGACCGGCTGCAGCGGGACGGGTTGGATGTGGACAAGAACGCGATCCAGCGGATCGAGGCCGAGCAGCGGTTTGTGACGGACGTCGAGCTGGTATTTCTGAGCCGGGTTTTGCAGGTGAAGCCGGAAAAGCTGCTGGGAACAGAGGATTGTCCTTGATTCTTGCGCCAAAAGAGAGTATAAAAGACAAAGAACGCTATTGTACGGGAGCAAAGCATGAACGATATCATTCTCTGCAAGTTGGGCGAGATCGTCCTCAAGGGCCTCAACCGCAAGAGCTTCGAGCTCAAGCTGATGGGCAACATGCGCCGCCGGCTTGCGCCGATCGGAAAATTTCGCGTCTACTGCCTGCAGTCCACGGTCTACGTGGAGGCGGAGGAGGAGAACGCGGATATCGACGCCGCCTTCGAGGCGATGAAGCAGGTCTTCGGCATCATCAAGCTCAGCCGCGCCGCCGCCTGTGAAAAGAAGCCCGAGGCGATCGCCCGCAAGGCCGTCGAGTATCTGCGGGAGGACATGCTGCGCGCGAAGAGCTTCAAGGTGGAGTCCAAGCGCAGCGACAAGAGCTTCCCGATGACCAGCATCCAGCTCAGCCAGTATGTCGGCGGCGAGCTGGCCGAGGCCTATCCCGACGTCGCCGTGGACGTGCACGAGCCGGAGCTGACCGTGTTCATCGAGATCCGCGACCTCGCGGCCTACGTCCACGCCGCGCCCGTGGACGGCGCGGGCGGCATGCCCGTGGGCTCCAACGGCGTGGCGGTCACGCTGCTGTCCGGCGGCATCGACAGCCCGGTGTCCAGCTATATGATCGCCCGGCGCGGCGTGCGGCTGATCCCGGTGCATTTCTTCTCCTTCCCCTACACCTCGCAGGCCGCGAAGGAGAAGGTCGTGGAGCTGGCGCAGCTCCTCACCGCCTGGTGCGGGCGCATGACGCTGGAGGTCGTGCCCTTCACGCACATCCAGGAGGAGATCCGCGACAAGTGCCCGGAGGAGTATTTCACGCTGATCATGCGCCGCTTCATGATGCGCATCGCCGAGCGCATCGCCGAAGCCAACGGCGCCAAAGCCATCGTCACCGGCGAAAACCTCGGCCAGGTCGCCAGCCAGACGATGGAGGCGATGGCCTCCTCGCAGGCCGTCGTCAAGCTGCCGACGCTGCAGCCGCTGGTCGGCATGGACAAGGAGGAGATCGTGCGTCTCGCGCGCCGTATCGGCACCTTCGACACCTCGATCCTCCCCTATGAGGACTGCTGCACGGTCTTCACGCCGCGCCACCCGCGCACCCGCCCGAAGCTGAGCGAGGTGGAGGCCGTGGAGGCCGCGCTGGACGTGGAGGCTCTGGTGGCCGAGGCGCTCGCGGGCGTGGAAAGGATCAGGGTGGATCATGACTGAGCCGATTGCCGCCACCGAGATCCTGTCCGTCGGCACCGAGCTGCTGCTCGGCCACGTGACGAATACCGACGCGCGGGACGTCTCGGAGCTTCTCAGCCGCATCGGCGTCAACGTGCGCTGGCACACCGTCGTCGGCGACAATCCCGCGCGCCTGCGCGAGTGCGTCGAGATCGCCAGGAGCCGCGCCGATCTGATCGTCACGACCGGCGGGCTCGGCCCGACCTGCGACGACCTGACGAAAAAGATTCTGGCGGAGGCCTTCGGGCTGCGCCTTGTGCGCAGCGAGGCCGAGGCCGCCGGGCTTTACGATTTCATCCACTACAGCCGCGCCTTTACGCCCAACAACTTCTCCCAGGCGGAGCTGCCCGAGGGCTGTACGATCTTCCACAACGACTGGGGCACGGCGCCGGGCTGCGCCTTCGAGGCGCAGGGCAAGACCGTCATCATGATGCCCGGGCCGCCGAACGAGTGCCTGCCGATGTTCAAAAAATACGCCCTGCCGTATCTGCGCAGGCGCTCTGACGAGGTGATCGTCAGCCATTCGCTGCGCATTTTCGGCCTCGCCGAGAGCACCGTGGACCAGATCTTCCGCGACGAGATGGACGCGATGACGAACCCGAGCATGGCGCCCTACGCAAAAGAGTGCGACTGTCTGCTGCAGGTGACGGCGAAGGCCGCCAGCGAGGCCCAGGCCGAGGCGATGATCCGCCCGGTGATGGACCGCGCCCGCCGCCGTCTCGGCGACGTGGTCTACGGCGAGGACGTGGAGTGTCTGGAGGAGGCGCTGCTGCCGCTGCTGCGTGAGCGCGGCGTGCGTTTCGCGGCGGCGGAGAGCTGCACCGGCGGCGAGATCGCCAAGCGCTTCACCGATCTGCCCGGTGCGAGCGCCTGCTTCCTCGGCGGCGTCGTCAGCTACACCAACGGCGTCAAGGCCGGCGTTCTGGGCGTCGATCCCGCGCTGCTCGAGGAGAAGGGCGCCGTGAGCTGTGAGGTCGCCCGGGAAATGGCCGAGCGGGTGCGCGCGCTGACCGGCGCGGAGCTCGGCGTCGGTGTGACGGGGCTGGCCGGCCCGGACGGCGACGGGGTGCACGAGGTCGGCACCGTGTTCGTCTCCCTGGCCGCGCCGGAGCGGACCTGGGTGCGCGAGCTGCGCCTCGGCGCCTTCCGCACGCGCAGCTTCATCCGCCGCATGGCCGGCAACGTCGCCTTCGACATGATGCGCCGCTGCGTGACCGGCCTGCCGGTGCTGCAGGAGGGGCCGTCGGCCTTCTGAGGAAAAGAATTTTACCGATTTTGCAAAAAAACCTTGCCAGAAGCCGCGGACTGTGCTACAATCCACTTTGCGCCTTGTAACTATGCCCTGAGGCACAATCAAGGCAGCCTTAGACGAGGAGAACCACCATGAAAGCAGGAATCCATCCGAATTACAAGCCGACGACCATCCGCTGCGCCTGCGGCAACGTGATCGAGACCGGCTCCACCAAGCAGAACATCACCGTTGAGATCTGCTCCAAGTGCCACCCCTTCTTCACCGGCAAGCAGAAGCTGGTCGACACCAGCGGCCGCGTTGACAAGTTCAACAAGAAGTACGGCATCAAGTAAATCGACGGAGAAGATACCGAAACCGCGGGGCAAAGGCTCCGCGGTTTCGGTATAAAGAGAGAAAAGGATGATTCTGGAAACGCCGCGTCTGATCCTCCGCCCCTGGGAGGAAAAGGACTACGAGGACTATCGGGAATACTTCGACGATCCGGAGCTCTGGCACATGATGGGCTACGCGCCCTTCGTGCGAGAGGCGGATTACCGCGCGGATTTTGTCCGGCGGCTGGACGATCCGGGCCAGGTCGCGCTGCAGCTCAGGGAAAACGGCTGCGTCGTCGGCCATATCGCCGCCTCCGCGCTGCACCCGCCGCTGACGGAGCGATCCGACATGAACGATCTGCGCGGGCTGAGCCTGTCCTTCGCCCTCACGCGCTACGAGCGGGGCCGTGGACTGATGACCGAGGCGCTGAGCGCGCTGCTCGACCGGCTGTTTGCCGTAGACGGGCTGGACTACGTCAACAGCGGCTTTTTCTTCTTCAACACCGCCTCCCGGGCCCTGCACGAGCGGCTCGGCTTCCGCCCGCTCTTCACCCACACGATCGAGCGCGGCGGCGAGACGATCGAGGTCTGCGAGACGATCCTCACCCGCGAGGACTGGCGGTCCGTCTGAGCTCGCCGCGGGCCACGGGCTCCCCGGCGGCCCGCGCGAACCCCGCCCCCACCGTAGGGGCGGATATCATCCGCCCGCCAAACTGTCATCCTGAGGAGCCGCAGGCGACGAAGGATCTGCTGCGGATTCTTCGCTGCCGCTCAGAATGACAGACTGTATTTGACAAACAAAACAGTGAGACGAATTCGGTTCTTTTCCGATTTCGTCTCACTGTTTTTTACGATCCGGTTTGCGGCTCGCCCGGCGTTCCCGCCGCTTGCGGCCTTTTCAGCTCAGATTGCCCGTCGCGTACATCACGGCGCTCAGCGCCACGACCGGGGCCGTTTCGCAGCGGAGGATGCGCTCGCCCAGCGAGCAGATATGCAGCCCGGCGATCCGTGCGAGCTTGGCCTCGAACTCGGCGAAGCCGCCCTCGGGCCCGGTGATCAGCGCGGCGCTCCTGAGGTTTCGGTTCTCATCCAGCACCGCGTGGAGCGCCTCGCGCTCGCCGGTCTCGTAGAGGAAGAGGCCGAGATCCTTTTTCAGCGCGAGGTCCAGCGCCCCGGCCAGATCGCCCACCCAGCGCACCTGCGGGATGATCCCGCGGCCGGACTGCTTGGCGGCCTCCTCGGCGATGCGCTGCCAGCGCTCGAGCTTCTTCTCCGGCGTCTCGGGCCGGGCCACGCAGCGGTCGGACAGGAAGAAGCCGATCTCCGCGGCGCCCGCCTCGACGCATTTCTGGATGATATAGTCGGTCTTGTCGCCCTTCGGCAGGCCGCAGAGCACCGACACGGCCACGTTGGGCTCGGCCGGGCAGGGGACGACCTCGACGATCTCGGCCTCGGCCTGCTCCTTGTCCGCGTAGACCAGGCGGCACCGGTAGTCGGTCCCTTTCCCGTCGCAGAGGATCACGTCCTCGCCCGGGCGCAGGCGCAGCACGCGCACGTGTTCGGCGTCGCGGCCCTTCAGAATGGCCATCCCGCCGGCCAGATTGGTGCCGGCTATGAAAAATCTCGGCATATCGGTCCCTCCGTGGTTTCGATGGTGTTTTTCTGATTATCGCACATCTTTCACCGCTTTGCAAGCCCCGGCATAGGATGGGCCGGACGGGGGTGAGAAAATGAGCGAGAGCTATGCCGCGCGCCTGCAGAGCTTCGGGCGCGTCTGGGATCGGGTCACGGCGGCGCGGCCGAAGGCGGAGCCCTCCGCGCGGCCGAAGGCGGAGCCCTCCGCACAGCCGAAGGCGCAGCCCGCCGGGCCGCAGCCGAAGGGCAGGGGCTGCCCGCGGCGCTGCTGCCCGCGCAATCGCCGCTTTTAGCCGAGCAGGCGCTCGAGCTGCGCCGCCGTCGCCTGCGGCAGCAGCTTCCGCAGATAGACGCGCAGCCGTTCCCGCGATTCGGCGGGCTCGCGCGCATAGACACGGGCGGTGAAATCCGCGCCGAAATGCTGCTCCGGCGTTGCGACCACGGCCAGACCCCAGCCGTAGGGGCGGCCGAGCCGGTCGGTCGCGTAGACGAAATCCGCCGTCGTGACGTAGGTCTGCATCTGCAGAAAGCCGAGGCTCGCGTCATAAGCCCGGCGGCTGTCCTCGCCGAAGCAGCACAGCGCTTTCAGCTCGCGCGACGGCAGCGGCGAGCGCGCCGAGAGGACCTCCATGATGCGCCGGTCGCGCCCGCGGGCGAGACCGTCCTCCACGCGCGCGTCGTAGTCGTAGCCGTCGCGCCGGACGTTGGCGAAGTCCGGAAAAAGGGCGCGGCTGACGTAGCCCGCCCGGCCGTGGAAAAAGCGGCCGTAGGCGCAGCCCGTCTCGCGGATCACCGGGCCCTTCCAGTCCCAAGGGCAGTCGGGCTTGTCCGGCGTTCCCCAGAGGGCGGGGCAGTTCTCCTCGATCGAGAAGCCGGGGACGTCGTTTCGAAAATAGGGCAAAAAGCCGATCTCGTCCACCAGGCGGACGAGATCTTCTTTTTCGCGGATCGGCGGGAGGAAGCTCATGTCTGCTCCGCGTTCTTTTTCGCCCCGATGCGGGCCGTGAGCTTGAAGACCGCGGGGTACACGCCGATGACCACGAAGATCACGATCGCGTAGCGGCCCGCGCGGATCAGATGCGCGGCGAGATCGCCCGCCTCCAGCACCGCCTCCGGGAAGGGCAGCTTCAGCAGCCATCTCAGCGCGAAGTAGATCGCGCCGCCGCCTGCGATGCGCAGGATCGAGCGGATGACGCTGCGGGTGTTCTCAAAGCGGACGAAACGCTCCTCGAAGGGCTCGGCCAGCAGGAAGCCGACCAGCATGCCGAAGGAGCTGAAATAGTCCGTGCTGGTGCAGAAGAAAAAGCCCGGCACGGTCGACAGCAGCATGACCAGACTGAAGACCAGGCGGTTGTTGATCTTCTTCCGCAGCCAGGGGATGAACAGGATCACGATCAGGCCCAGCGCCCAGCCGGCAAACACGTCGGTGGGGAAGTGGGCGCCGACGACGACGCGGGAGAAGCCCACGAGCAGCGGCAGCAGGAAGGCCAGCAGCGTCAGCCAGAAGCCCTTCCGCCTGCGTGCGGCCGAGCCGTAGACCGACACGGCGCCGGCGGAATGGCCGCTCGGGAAGGAGTAGCCCTGCGCGAGGACGTCTTCGATCGGCGCGTCGGCGTCGATCTTGCGCAGCAGGTCGATCTTGTCGCTGTACATATAGGGCCGGAAGCGCAGCACGAGGTTCTTGATCATCGGGCCCCAGACGTTGGCCGCGAGGAAGTTGAGACCGATGAATTTGCCGGTCTCCTTGTCGAAGCACCAGTAGAAAAAGCCCATCACGACGATCAGCAGGAGTTCTTCTCCGAACATCGACAGCTGCGAGATGGCGTTGATCGCGCCGGGGCTCAGATGCGCCTGGAGCCATTCCATCAGCGTGATCTCCCAGTCAAAGCTGAGATAGCTGCCGGGTGCGTTCACGACGGCGTCGAGAAACAGCATGGTTTTCTCCCCCTTGTCCGTTTATTCGATTTTCAGATGATGCGTCTTCCCGTCGAGCGTCCAGCTTACGGACAGGCCATGCTCGGTGTGGACGCGCAGGTCCTTCGCCTCGCGGTTGCGCAGCAGCTGCTCGTAGGCCTCGCGGGCCGCCGGGGTATAGCGGGCCATGTTGTCAGAACAGAGCAGCAGCCCGCCGAAGAGACTGTTCACCGTGGCCAGCGCGTGCTTCTGCCGCGGCGTCAGCTTCAGATTTTCCTCCCGCAGGAAGAACACGTCCGGGTCGTTGAGCCAGGCGCGGCCGTTGAGCTGGCGGCGGAAAACGGTGTTGCCGATGGCCTGCCGGGTGGACACGCGCTCGCGGTGGATCTGCCGCATCCAGGGCTTGTCGTCCCAGTCGAGCCCCACGTCGCAGCTGATGCGGCAGTAGTCCGCGAGGCCGAAGGCGGGCATCAGCGGCACGCCGCAGCCGAGGATCAGCTTGTCGCGGCAGAGCGCGCGCAGCCATTCCATCGCCCGCGTCATGCGCCCGGCGCGGCTCTCGCGCATGTTGCCGAAGGGCGCCGCGGCGTAGAGGAAGTCGAGCTTCAAAAAGTCGAAGCCCCAGTCGTCGATTGCGCGCGCGAAAACCCGCTCGAGATAGTCGATCACGCCCGGGCAGTCGATATCCAGCGCGTAAAAGCCGCCCCAGTTGAGGCCGCAGCGCCAGGGCTTTCCGTCCACCTGCAGCAGCCAGTCGGGGTGCTCGGCGATCAGCCGCGAGCCCTTCTGGGCCACGAAGGGGGCGATCCACAGCCCGGCCTTGAGCCCTTTGGCGTGGATGTCGTCCACCAGCGGCTTCAGGCCGTTCGGGAACTTGACCGGGTCGGGCTCCAGCCAGTCGCCGACGAAGGGCTCGTAGCCGTCGTCGATCTGGAAGAGATCGCCCGGACGCAGGACCTCGGCGCAGCCGACGAGATCCTCGCGGATGCTCGTCTCGCTGATGTCCTGATAGCGGTTGTACCAGCTTGAGTAGCCGGTCAGCTTCTCCGTCGTGCGCGGGCGTATGTTCATCGCTTCGAACCAGGCGTCGAAAACCTCGTCCTCCGCTCCGGCGCCGACGTAGAGATCGAAGGCGTGGAAATCGCCCTCGGCGCGGACGCCGCGGCAGTCGCGCTCGAGCTTCAGCTCGCCGTTGTGCGCGTTGTAGAAGAAGATCGTGTAGCCCGGCCGCTCGTCAAGCGAGGCGAAGAGCTCGAGATGCTCGCCCCGGCGGAAGTAGCACCAGCTCTCGCCGTGGGTGAAGCCGGCCTTCTCCGGGTAGCTGACGAAGTAGTTGTCGCCGTAGTGATCGAGCCCGTGGATGTCGATCAGAAAACGGGGAAAGTGGCTCAGCCCGTGGATGTGATCCCGGCAGCTGTACTCCGGGCAGTAGGTCCAGGTCTGAAAGCCGTTCATGAAGATTTTTTCCCGCTTGTTCGGGCTGCGGCGCACAACGGCCGTGACCGGGCCGAGCGTACACGCCGGCAGCGGCAGCACGACGCGGTTGACGCCGCCGTGCAGCTCGAGACTGCCGCGCTGCTCCTCGGGCCCGTGCCCGCGGTAATAACAGACGGAATAATCCAGACGCATGTTTTTCCCTCCTTTATGCTTCGACGCTGAAACGCAGCGTCTGCTCGCCGGCCTGGCCGGCGGAGACGTGCAGCAGCGCCTCGCCCGGGCGGCCGACGGAGCGAAGATAGCAGCCGCACATGCCGCCCTCGGCCGTCACCGTGTCCGGGCCGACGAGCTCGGCCGCGCCCTCGACGCGCAGCTTCACCGGAAGCTGGGCGTAGGGAGCGGGGTTCCCGTAGCCGTCGAGCACGCGGATGCGCACGGCCGCCATGTCGTAGCTGTTCCCCTCGCGCAGCGCGGTTTTGCTGGGCCTGAGCTCCAGATGCAGCTCGCGGCTGGGGGAGCAGGTGCGGGAGAGGACGAGCTTGCCGCCCCGATACGCGTCGAAGCGCCAGACGGTGGCCTCGCCGCCCCAGTTGCCGACGTATTTGCCGTAGAGCTCGTAGCCGCGGGCGTAGTCGATCCCGCAGCGCAGCATCGCCCAGCCGAGCCGGGCCTTCTCGCTCAGCGGCATGTTGGCCAGCCCGTACCTGCGCGCGGCCAGCAGACAGCTGCGCAGCAGGGCCGCCTTGTCCGGGCTGAAGCCCTCCTGCGATTCGAGCAGTTCCCCGATCAGGTCGTCCACCGGGATCGGCCCGTGGGGCAGCGCCTTCCAGCCGTGGGGCCGGTAGCTCGTCACGTAGGCGCCGTTTTTGTACAGCTTCACCTCGTCCGCGTTCGTGAACAGGCAGGGGAAGCCGATCTGCCCGCCGGGGTAGTCGCCGATGTCCATCGACGAGCCGAGCTCGAGCACCGGGAAGGCCTCGCCCTGGCTGGCGTAGACCGCGGCGGCGAGCTTCGGGTTGCGGAAGAAGTCCGTCACGCCGTGATAGCAAACCCGGTCGCCGGAGCCGAAATCCTTGTGCGTCGGGTAGTCGAACAGGCACCAGCCGAAGCAGCCGGCGTGCTCGCCGTCGGCCAGGGCCGCGTCCTGCACGCGCGCGTGGCGCAGCGCGTGCTCCTGGCGGCGCTCCCAGGTGTCGAAGGGCTTGGTCGGGAACATGTGCCCGTTGCACTCGGAAATCAGAAAGCCCTTCGTCCTGTCGGTCGTGACCTTCTCCTTCGGCTTGCAGCCGGGGTTATCCCCGGTATGGGAGAAGTCGTTGAAGGCGTAGACGTCCTCGAGCAGGCTGCTCTTTTCCAGATAGCGCACGCCGGAGGTCTGGCGGCTCGGGTCGAGCTCGTGGGCCAGCGCGTTCGTGCGCCGGTAGAATTCGTCGTCGTCCTGGCTCTCGTTGATGCGCACGCCCCAGAGCACGATGCTCGGGTGATTGCGGTACTGCAGCACCATCTCGCGCACGTTTTCCACGGCCTGATCCTTCCAGGCCGCGTCTCCGATGTGCTGCCAGCCGGGGATCTCGGTGAACACGAGCAGGCCGAGCCGGTCGCATTCGTCGATGAACCACTGGCTCTGCGGGTAGTGCGAGGTGCGCACGGCGGTGCACTGCAGCTCCTCCTTGAGGATGCGCGCGTCCTCGCGCTGCAGATGCTCGGGGGCCGCGTAGCCGACGTAGGGATAGCTCTGGTGGCGGTTCAGCCCGCGCAGGAAGAACTTTTTCCCGTTGAGATAAAAGCCGTCGGCCTTGAAGACCGCCGTGCGGAAGCCGAAGGAACGGCGCTGCACGTCGATCTCGTTTCCGTTTTCGTCAAACAGCGCCGCCTCGCAGACGTACAGCGCGGGGTCGTCCGGTCCCCAGGGCCTGGCGTCCGGCACGCGCAGCTCGAAATCCGCCATCCCGGTCTGCTCGGCCAGGCAGCGGCCTTCGCCGTCGAGGATGCGCACGCGCGCCCGTCCGCCGCGGCCGGGGCGGCCGTTGACCGTCAGCTTCACGGCGGCGCGGTCGAGCGCCGGGGTCGTGACGCAGACGTCCTCGATGAAGTCCCGGCTGCGCACGTCCAGCCAGACCTCGCGGTACAGCCCGCCGAAGGTCAGGTAGTCGATCACGAAGCCGAAGGGCGGCACGGCGCCGTTTTCCGTCGTGTCGAGCTTCACGGCGACGCTGTTGCCGCCGCCGTACTCGACGAGCCCGGTGATCTCCGCGCGGAAGGCCGTATAGCCGCAGCGGTGGGTCAGCAGCTCCCGGCCGTTGACGTATACCGCGGCGATATGCGCCGCGGCGTCGAACTGCAGGAACAGCCGCCTGCCCCGCAGATTCTCCGGGATCTCCAGCGGGCGGCGGTAGCCGCAGATCATTTCATAGTCTTCCGGCCCCGCGCAGTGCAGCGGGATCTCCCGCACCGTGTGGGGCAGACGGACGGGGCGGCCCTCCGCCTTTCCGGCGAGAAAGTCCTCCGACCATTTCTCAGTGAATTGCCAGCCGTCGCACAGGCTGATCATCCGTCATCACGCTCCGTTTTCGTAATCATTCCCCGATCATGCCGTTCCAGTCGATCTCCGGCAGGCGCTTTTCGGTCATGGTCTGCTGCGCGAGGCGCTTCTTCGTCTGCGCGCGCACGACCGCGCCGTCCACGGTCCAGCCGACGACGAGGACGATCGGCACGATCAGCCAGCGCCAGAAGCGCAGCGCCGTCCGCACGGTCTCCACGGTCTCGGGGAAGAGGTTGTTGCCCAGCAGGAAGAAGGCGAGGTAGCAGCCGAGCAGCAGCAGCGTCACCAGCAGGGGAACGCCGAACTTCTTGCCGGCCGAGCGCACGCCCCAGGATTGGATCGCGCCGCAGTCAGGGCACTCGTAGACACGGAACAGCGACTCGTCCTCGCCGCCGTTGACCACGCGGAAGGAGGCGTAGTCGCCGGCGTCGACGTCCTTTTTGATTTCGGCGAAGCGCGCCTTTACGGCCTTCTGCGCCGCCTCCTGCGCGGCCGCGGAGGCGCTCTCTCCGCTGCCGTTGGCGGAGGCTTTTCGGGTGATGCGGATCGGGACCCACTCGCAGGTCTTCCCGCACTGTTCACAGGTGAAACGGTAGCGGATCTCGCCGCTTACCGTCGACGTCGTAACGTAGGCCATGAATAACCCTCTCTTTCGTTCAAGCTGTGCGGAGGACCGCCTTCGGCCCTCGTTTCGCATCCTTTATCATAACATGACAGCCGGAAAAAGACAATCTTTTCTTCCGCGCGTCCGGGCGGGGAAAGCGCTTTCAGGAGCGCAGCTTTCCCGGGCTCGTGCCGAAGAGCTCCCGGAAGGCGCGGTGAAAGGCCGAGTAGTCCGCAAAGCCGCTCTCCTGGGCCGCGCGGGCCGCGGGCACGCCCTCGCGGATCAGCCGCGCCGCGTGCAGCAGGCGCTTTTCGCGCACGTAGGCGTGCACGCTCTGGCCGGTCTGCGCCTTGAACAGGCGCATGAAGTGATAACGGCTGAGAAAGACCCGCTCGCTGAGCTGCTCCACCGTCAGCTCTCCGGCGAGGTGCTCGTTGATGTAGCTCAGCGTCTGGGCGATTTTCGGGTCGGCGGCGGACTCGCTCGGCAGCGGCGCGGCGGCGCTGACCGACAGGCGGTTGATGTGGACGAGGAGATTGACGATGCAGTTGTCGCGCAGCGTCTGCGCGCCGAGCTCTCGGTCGCCGATCAGGGCCTCGTAGGCGCTGATCGCCCCGGCCAGCGCTTTCTTCTGCATGTCGTCCGGCGTCAGCAGGTACTGGCGGCTGCGGTCGGCCCAGTCGAAGCAGTCGGTCAGCCCGCCGCCGGGGGCGCTGCGCGCGAAAAAGCGCCGGTCGAGATAGACGATCACTCGGTCGTAGGGCACCGTCCGGTCGATCACCGCCTTGTGGATCGTGTGGTGCTTCACCAGCAGCACGTCCCAGGGCCGGAGCGCGTAGCTCACGTTCTCCACCGTGTAATCCACCCGCCCGGCCAGCAGCAGCACGATCTTGTCAAAGTCGTGGAAGTGGAAATCCCGCTCCTGTCCCGCGGTATCCCGCAGATGGAAGTAGTGGTAGTCCTCCTCCAGATAGCCCTCGCGGGCGACAGTCCGTTCTCTGGCCATATCCCGGCCTCCTTTCGATCGCGCTCTATTATACAGCACTTTTTGCAAGGTTTCAAGCACAAAGTGCCATTGCCATTGCGATTTAAGTGAAATATAATGGAGCAGAAATCGCCTCAAGGAGGATTTGGTTATGGCTAAGTTTCTGAAAAACAACTTTTTCCTGGTCGCCATGATCGTCGGCATCATTCTGGGCTGCGTCGTCGGCGCGGTCTGGGACGGCGCCAAGGCGCTCGCCCCGCTGGGCGACCTGTTCTGCAACCTGATGTTCTGCGTCGTCGTGCCGCTGGTCTTCTTCTCCATCGCCTCGGCGATCGCCAACATGAAGGGCGCCAGGCGCGCCGGCAAGCTGATGGGCACGACGGTCCTCACCTTTATGTGCACGACGGTCATCGCCTCTCTGATCATGTACGTGATCGTGCGTCTGATCCCGGGCGGCCTCTTCACCGGCACGCCCAGCTATACCGAAAAAACGCAGGATCCGCTGCCCTTCGGCGATGCGGTCGTCGGCTTCCTGACGGCTGCGGACTTCAACGAGCTCTGGAGCCGCCGCAAGATCTTCCAGATCATCGTCGCGGCCGTGTTCTTCGGCTTCGGCGTGCAGATGTGCGGCGGGCCCGAGACCAAGGTCGCCAAGCTCCTTGAGGAGATTACCAACGTCCTGATGAAGGTCGTCAAGCTCATCACCTACTACGCCCCGATCGGCTTCCTGGGCTTCTTCGCGGCTCTTGTGGCCTCCAACGGCGCTTACTTCATCGGCGAGTACGCCAAGGCCATCATCATCTACTACGTAGTCTCCTTCGCCTACATGTTCCTGATCTTCCCGCTCTACGCCCGCTTCGGCGGCGGCAAGGGCGCCGTCAAGGTCATGTTCCAGCACCTGTTCCGCCCGGCGGCCGTGGCCTTCGGCACCTGCTCCTCCGTTGCGACGATCCCGACCAACATGGAGGTCTCCGAGGACACCGGCATCTCCAAGGACGTCACCGATATCGTGCTGCCGATGGGCGCCACGATGAACATGGACGGCTCCGGCATGAGCGCGATCATCAAGGTCGCCTTCCTCTTCGGCATGTTCGGCGTGGACTTCAACTCCGGCGACGCGATCCTTGCGATCATTGTCGCGACGGTCTCCTCGGTCGCCATGTCCGGCATCCCCGGCGGCGGCGGCACCGGCGAGCTGGTGCTCTGCTCCCTGTTCTTCCCCGAGGCGCTGCCCATCGCCTTCCCGATCGCGCAGGCCATCGGCGACCTGGTCGACCCCCCTGCCACCATGGTCAACGCGGCCGGCGACTACGTGGCCTCCTACATCGTCTCCCGCTTCAACGACGGCAAGGATTGGCTTCAGAAGGCGCTCAAGGCCAAGAAAGAAAAACAGTAAATGCACGCGATCAAAATGCACGGCGCAGGCAACTCCTTCGTTCTGACGGAGGACCTGCACGGCGAACTCCAGGGCGAGGACCTCAGCGGCCTCGCCCTGCGTTTATGCCGGCTTGCCGACGCGGACGGACTGATCGTCGTCGTCCCCGCCGGGGACGCGGCGGACTTCGGTATGCTGTTCTATAATTCGGACGGCAGCCTGGGCGAGATGTGCGGCAACGGCGCGCGCTGCATCGCGCGCTACGGCGTCGAGCACGGCCTCGCGCCCGATCCGGAGCGGATCCGGATCCTCGCCACGGCGGGGCTTGTGACCGCCCGGCGGATCGACGCAGAGCGCTACGAGGTGCGGCTCAACGACCCTGCGGTGATCGATCCGCACCGCGCGGCCGAGGCGCAGGGCGCGGTCTGGGACTGCGCCTATGTCGAGCTCGGCGAGCCCGGCATTCCGCATGCCGTCGTGGAAGTGCCGGAGAGCGATTTCGACGAGCTCGACGCGCTGCGCGAGCGCGGGCGCGCCCTGCGGCACAGCCCGGTCTTCCCGCGCGGCGCGAACGTCAGCTTTGTCTGCCGGACGGAGGCGGAGCGCGTGCGCGCGATCACCTTCGAGCGCGGCGTGGAGGATTTCACACTGGCCTGCGGCACCGGCTGCGGCGCCATCGCCGTGAGTCTTGCCCGGCGCGGGCGGCTCCCCGGCGACTCGCTGACGATCGACATGCCCGGCGGCGAGCTTTCCGTCCGCTTCCGACGCGAGGGGGACCGCGTGAGCGAGCTGCTGCTGACCGGCCCGACCGCCGCGGTCAAAGAGTTTGATGATTGAAAAGGACCCGGAAACTCTGTTTCCGGGTCCTTTTTCTAAGCACGAAGCGCTACGAACTCATATTCTTTTTGATTTGCGAGATCGCATTCTTCTCCAGGCGCGAGACCTGGGCCTGCGAGATGCCGACCTCGCGGGCGACCTCCATCTGCGTGCGCCCGTCGTAGAAGCGCAGGGCGAGGATCCGCTTTTCCCGCGGGCTGAGGCGGCGCATCGCGTCGGCCAGGGCGATCTGCTCCAGCCAGTGTTCGTCGGTGTTGCAGGGATCCCCGATCTGGTCCATCACGGTCGCGTTTTCTCCGCCGTCGCTGAACACCGGCTCATAGAGGCTCACCGGCTCGCAGACCGCGTCCATCGCGAAGACGACCTCCTGCCGGGGGATGCCCAGCTCCCGCGCGATCTGCTCTACGCCCGGCTCCCGCCCGTCGCGGGCAGTCAGTTTTTCCTTGGCCTGCAGCACGCGATAGGCGGTGTCGCGCATCGAGCGGCTGACGCGCAGCGCGCTGTGGTCGCGCAGAAAGCGCCGCAGCTCTCCGGCGATCATCGGGACGCCGTAGGTGGAAAACTGGACGTTCTGCTTGAGATCGAAGGCGTCGACGGCCTTGATCAGGCCGATCACGCCGACCTGGAACAGGTCGTCCATGCTCTCGCCGCGCCCGGCGAAGCGCTGCACCACCGACAGAACGAGCCGCAGATTGCCGGCGATCAGCTGCTCCCGGGCGGCCTTGTCGCCGGCGCGGGCCCGTTCGAGCAGCGTTCTCGTCTCCGCGCTTTTGAGTACCGGCAGCTGCGCTGTGTTCACGCCGCAGATCTCGACCTTCCCCTGCATGTCCCGCACCTCGCTTTTCTGTGATCGAGGTTTAGTATTTCCCGCGGCGGAAAATTTGATACAGGGCCGACATCCGAGAGATTCTCCTCTGTTCAAACCGGGCGCGCTGTGATACAATAAAATATACGATCAAAAATGAACGGGAGGTCTGGCCATGGCTACGCACCGAAGCTATACCCCGGAGGAGCTGCATTATCTCAAAATGCTCTCCCGCCAGTATCCGAACCTGCGCGCCGCCGGCACGGAGATCATCAATCTGCAGGCGATCCTGAACCTGCCCAAGGGCTGCGAGCACTTCATCTCCGACGTGCACGGGGAATACGAGGCCTTTCTGCACCTGATGAACTCCTGCTCCGGCGTGATCCGGGAGCGCATCGACCTGCTCTTTTCCAACAGCATCTCCCGCGAGGAGCGCGAGCAGCTGGCTACGCTGATTTACTATCCGGAGGAGAAGATGGAGCTGCTCCGGCCGCAGATCGCGGACATGGACGAGTGGTACCGCGTAACGCTGCACCGGCTCATCATGCTCTGCCGCCTGGTATCCGAGCGCTACACCCGCTCCAAGGTGCGCAAGGCGCTTCCGGCGAGCTACGCCTATATCCTGGAGGAGCTGCTGTACACCCACGGCGAAGAGGTGGACAAGCGCGACTATTTTGAGAACATCATCGCCACGATCATCGAGATCGGCCAGGCGCCGGAGTTCATCATCGAGGTCTGCGAGCTGATCAAATGGGCGGCGGTGGACCAGCTGCACATCGTGGGCGATATCTTCGACCGCGGTCCGCGCGCGGATATCATCATGGACTCGCTGATGAAGCACCACAGCGTGGACATCCAGTGGGGCAACCACGACGTGCTTTGGATGGGCGCCGCCTCCGGCAGCCGCACGCTGGTGGCCACGGTACTGGCCAACTCCATCCACTACAACAACCTCGAGGTCGTGGAGACCGGCTACGGCATCTCGCTGCGGCCGCTGTCCGTCTTTGCCAACGAGGTATACAAGCACCACGACGTGTCCCGCTTTGCCGTCAAGCTCTCCGGGGACGACGCGATGCACGTCTCCGAGAAGGATCGGCTGCTTTCCGCGCGCATGCACAAGGCCATCACCGTGATCCTCTTCAAGCTGGAGGGGCAGAAGATCCTGCGCCATCCCGAGTACGGCATGGACGACCGCCTGCTGCTGGACAAGATCGACTACGAGAACAAGTGCATCACGATCCGCGGCGTGACCTGGCCGCTGGAGGACACGGACTTCCCGACCGTCGATCCCGCCGACCCCTATACGCTGACGCCGGAGGAGAGCGAGGTCATCGACCGCCTCACCGCCTCCTTCCGCCGCAGCGAAAAGCTGCAGCGGCACGTGAGCTTCCTGTATTCCAAGGGCAGCGTTTACAAGACCTATAACGGGAATCTCCTCCTGCACGGCTGCATCCCGATGACGGAGACGGGCGAGATGATGAGCTTCCGGCTCGACGGCACGGAACGCCGGGGCAAGGATTTCCTGGACTATCTGGACGTCGCCGCCCGCCAGGCCTATTACACGCCGCCGAACACGCCCGAGCGCAAGCTGGGCATGGACCTGCTGTGGTTCCTCTGGGCCGGGCGCAACAGTCCGATCTTCGGCCGCGACCGGATGACGACCTTCGAGCGCCGTCTCATCGCGGACGAGAGCGCCTGGACCGAGCCGAAAAACGCCTATTATACGCTCTACGAGGACCCGGAGGTCTGCGACCGGATCCTGCATGAGTTCGGGCTGGAGGGGCCGCACTGCCACATCATCAACGGCCACATCCCGGTCAAGGCGAAGAAGGGCGAAAGCCCGATCAAGGGCGGCGGCAAGCTGCTCGTCATCGACGGCGGCTTCTGCAAGGCCTATCAGTCCACCTCCGGCATCGCCGGGTATACGCTGATCTACAATTCGCGCACGCTGCGCATCGTGGCGCATCAGCCCTTTGTCGGCCGCGAGCGGGCGATCCGCGAGAACTACGACATCGCCTCGGCCACGACGGTTTTCGAGCGCATGGAATCCCGGCAGAAGATCAGGGAGACCGACATCGGCCGCGAGCTTCAGGCGCGGATCGACGACCTGCGGCTCCTGCTGGAGGCCTATCGCGACGGCGCCGTTACCGAGATCCACCGGACCCAGAACTGAAGTGCAAACGGAGAGAGAAGCGTCTTCTCTCTCCGTTTTTCGCGCCGAAAAAAGAGCTCCGCGCTCTTGCATTGCGCGCGCCGCTGTGATATATTGAGCGCGAACGAAAATTGACAGAGTAGGGAAACCGCGTCAAGTGCCGGCAGATGGGATGTCGCCGCCGGACGAAAGCACGAAGGTGCTGCGATGGATTCCCGCGTCCGCTGTCACGGAATGGGCGACCTCTTTTCCGCGACCGTGGAAAGGAGGCTTTTTTATGTCTGAACAGAAAATCACGCTGCGGCAGCTGACCGTGTCGGCGCTGCTGATCGCGCTGGACGTGGTGTTCACCCGGGTGCTGGCGATCAACACGCCGCTGATGAAGATCGGCCTGGGCTTTGCCGCCGTGGCGGCGTCCGCGATGCTGTACGGCCCGGCCTGGGCGGCGCTGACGGCCGCGCTGGGCGATTTGATCGGGGCGCTGCTGTTCCCGACCGGCGCCTATTTTCCGGGCTTTACGCTGACGGCCGCGCTGACGGGCCTCCTGTTCGGGCTCTTTCTCTACCGGCGCGAAAAAAGCTGGCTGCGCGCCTTTCTCGCCGCGCTGACGAACTGCTTTCTGGTGACGCTCGTGCTCAACACCCTGATGATCGCGGTCTTTTTCCGCTCTTCCCCCGCGGAGCTGGCCGGCGCGGACTTTGCGCGCTTTATGGAGCTGACCAGTCTGAAGGCGCTGCTGGCCGCCCGCGTGCCGCAGTTCTTCGTTATGCTGGCCGTGCAGACGGCCGTGATCTGCGCGCTGCAGGCTTCTCCGGCGCTGGTCCGCCTGATCCGCGAAAAAACGGGAGAAAACGAAGGCGAGAACCACTCGTAAGCCATCAGAGGAGTTCAGAGGGGACATCCCCTCTGATTCCCGCCTCGCAAGGCGGGAAAAAGTCGAATCCGTTTTTCCCGGGGGCGTGCACCTCGGGAAAAACTCTTTTCGGCCTGCCAGTGTGCGAGCGTCTCCAGCAAGCGAGTGCGCGCAGCAGGCCGCATCCCTCTCGTTTCACAAAAAAGTCAACAGACTTTTTTGTGAAACGATGAAAAAAGCCTTGACAATCCGCGATCCATCGGATATATTAATTGAGCGCTCCAAAGACAGCAGGTGGCGAAAGCCGTAAATCCTGCCGAGGACATCAACAACATCTCTATGGAATTGATTGTTTTTGTGCCCTTTCGTCTTTTGGCGGAAGGGTTTTCTTTATGGGCGTGAATCATCTGTGTGGAGGTGAAAAACACACATGCCGAACGCAAAGGTTCTTAGCGAAAAGCAGGCGATCGTCGAAGCACTGGCCGAGCGCATCAAGAAGGCGGGCGCCGGCGTCCTGGTCGACTACAAGGGCATCACCGTAGCCGAGGACACCGAGCTGCGCACAAAGCTGCGTCAGGACGGCGTGGAATACACGGTCGTCAAGAACACCCTGACCAGAAAGGCTCTGGACAAGCTGGGGATGAGCGATCTCGATCACGTCCTCAACGGCACCACCTCTCTGGCCACCGCCGAGAATGATCCCATCGCCCCCTTCCGTATCCTTACCGAGTACAGCAAGAAGCTCAACGAGCGCTTCAACATCAAGGCCGCTTTCATGGAGGGCAAGGTCCTCAGTGAGAAGGAGATCGCCGAGATGTCCGAGCTGCAGAGCAAGGATACCCTGTATGCGAAGGTCCTGGGCACCATGATCGCACCCATCACCGGCCTGGCCGTCTGCCTCGGTCAGATCCTGGAGCAGAAGGGCGGCTCCATCGAGGCCCCCGCTGCCGAAGCTGCGGAATGATCGCAGTACACAAAGATTTTAATGGAGGAAATTACAATGAGTGAAAAAATCGCTGCCCTGATCGAGTCCATCAAGGGCCTCACCGTTCTCGAGCTCAGCGAGCTCGTCCATGCTCTGGAAGACACCTTCGGCGTTTCCGCCGCTGCCGTCGCCGCTGGCCCCGCCACCGGCGCTGCCGCTCCGGTCGTCGAGGAGCAGACCGAGTTTGACGTTGTCATGACCAGCTTCGGTGCTGAGAAGATCAAGGTCATCAAGGAAGTCCGCGGCATCACCGGCCTCGGCCTGGCTGACGCCAAGGCGCTGGTCGAAGGCGTGCCCGCCAAGATCAAGGAAGCTGTCTCCAAGGAAGAGGGCGAAGAGCTCAAGGCCAAGCTGGAGGCCGTCGGCGCTACCGTCGAGCTCAAGTAAGAGATCGTCGAAACCGAACCAAAAAACCCGTCTGTCCGCAAGGACAGGCGGGTTTTTGCCGTCAAAAAGCGGTTGTGCGGGACGCGGCTTTGTGTTAAGATAGCTCTGCTATGAACGAGTTACGGGAGAAAAAGTCGATATTCGATCTGAGCCTGCTGCCGACGGTGTTCGCGCTGGCCGGCCCCGCCATGGTCGAGATGGCCATGGGAACGGCCGTGCAGTACATCGACACGGCCATGGTCGGTTCGCTCGGCACCGCGGCTACGGCCGCCGTCGGCTCGACCAGCACGGTCGGCTGGCTGGTCAACGGCACGGTCTCGGCCTTCGGCGTGGGCTTCCTGGCCTATATCGCCCAGCACCTCGGCGCGGGTGAGAAGGAGAAGGCCCGGCAGGCTGCGGCACAGTCGGTGCTGGCGGTGCTGGTGCTCGGTCTGCTTTTCACCGCGCTGCCCCTGGCGCTCAGCCGGCAGGTGCCGGTCTGGATGCAGGTCGATCCCGCGATCCGGGCTACCGCGGCGCGCTATTTCTTCATCCTGTATGCGCCGATGCTTTTCCGCAGCGCGAGCATGATCTTCGGCACGGTGCTGCGCGCGGCAGGCGACACGAAAACCCCGATGCGCGTCGGCATCGGCGTGAACCTGGTCAACGTTGCGCTGAATTTTCTGCTGATCTACGAGCCGCGCACTTTGACGCTTTTCGGCCTGCAGGTCCCGATGTGGGGCGCGGGCTGGGGCGTGATCGGCGCGGCGGCGGCGAGCGCGGCCTCCTTCGTCTTCGGCGGCGTCATGATGGCGATCCGTTTCTGCCGCCACCCGGTGATCTCGCCGCGCGGGAAGTCCCTGCGGCCGGATCCCGAGGTGCTGCGGCCCTGCCTGCGCGTGTCCTTCCCGAACATGCTGCAGCGCTTCGGCACCTCGCTGGGCTACGTCGCCTTCGCCTCGATGATCAACGCCCTCGGCCCGGTGTCCGCGGCGGCGCATATCATCGCCAACACAGTGGAATCGGCCTTCTACATCCCGGGCTTCGGCATGATGCAGGCGGCGGCCGCGCTGACCGGCAACGCGCTCGGCGCGCGCGACCTCCCGCGCCAGAAGCAGCTGGCCCGGACGATCGTTTTCCTGGAGATAGCGCTGATGCTCATCTCCGGCGGGCTGCTCTTTGCCTTTGCGCCGGCGCTGGTGCGCCTGTTCAGCAAAGATCCGGCGGTGATCGCGCTGGGCGTGCGGGTGCTGCGGATGGTGGCCTGCTCCGAGCCGATCTACGGCGTGTGCATCGCGCTCGAGGGCATGCTGCAGGGCGCGGGCAAGACGAGGATCCCCTTCCTGATCAGCATGAGCGGCATGTGGGGCGTACGCATCCTCGGCACCTGGATCTGCACGGCGCTGCTGCACCTCGGCCTGGAAGCGGCCTGGGGCTGCATGATCGGCCACAACGTGCTGCTGTTTATCCTCTTCAGCCTGTATTATCTTCGCGGGAACTGGAATCCTTTACGAACACAAGGAGAGAACTGCCATGAAAGCCTTTGACGAAGCTTACTGTCTGACATGCTTTGAGCGCCTGCTCGCGGTGGACAGCACCACCGGGCAGTACGAGGAGATCCAGGCGCTGGTCTGCACGATGCTCGACGAGCTCGGCGTACCGTACCGCCTGACCCACAAGGGAGGCGTGATCGCCGAGCTCGGCGGCGAGGGCCGCGCCCTCGCGGTGACGGCGCATCTGGACGACATCGGCCTGATGGTGCGCCATCTGAACGCCGACGGCACGCTGAACGTCTGCCCGGTCGGCGGGCTGTACCCCTTTTACTGTGTGACGGAAAACGTGCGCGTCCACACCCGGGACGGGAAAGTCTATACCGGCGCGGTCTGCCGCACGCCGAACTCGGTCCATGTGACCGAGGAGGAGCTGCGCGATACGCCGGCCGATTTCCGGAAGAATGTCTGCGTCGTGCTGGACGAAGAGGTCAAAACGGCGGAGGACGTGCGCGCGCTGGGCATCGAGACCGGGGATATGGTCGCACTCGAGCCCCGCTTCCGGCTCGCCAACGGCTACCTGAAATCCCGCTTTGTCGACGACAAGGCCTGCGCCGCCGTGCTGCTGACGGCAATCCGGGCGCTGTGCGAGGAGGGGATCGCCCTGCCGCGCCGGGTCTATGCCTTTTTTGCCATGTTTGAAGAGATCGGTCACGGCACGGCCTGGCTCCCGGCGGACACAGAGGATATCCTTGCGATCGATATCGCGCCGACCGGGCCGGATCAGAACTCCGACGAGCACAAGGTGTCCATCTTTGCCAAGGACTCGCGCTTCCCCTACCACTGGGGTATGACCAACGAGCTGCGGCAGGCGGCGATCGACGCGGGCGTGGATCATGTGATGGATGTTTTCACGCCGCACTACGGCACCGACGGCGACGGCAGCGTGCTGGCCGGCCACGACGTCCGCCATGCGGCCATCGGCCCCGGCACCGCGAACAGCCACGGCTACGAGCGCACGCACCTGGATGGCCTGCGCGCGACCTATGAGCTGCTGCTGGCCTATCTGACGCGATAAGACGCAAAAAACGCCCGGTTCCGATGGGGAACCGGGCGTTTTTTTGATCCTTCGGCCCTTAATTGCCGCGGACCAGCGTGACAGTGATGCCGCTGCCCATGTCCAGGACCATGACGCCGTCAGACAGGGTGCCGGTCAGCTCGGTGTCGGAGGCGATGATGGTGAGATCCTCGCCGTCCAGCTTCCAGCGAAGGTTGTAGTCCTTGCCGTCCATGGTCATGACGGCCTTGCCGCCGTCTTTCAGCTCAAAGGACAGCCCGCCGTCGTAGACGCTGTTGATGTCAAGGCTGATGCCGCTCATTTCGGCGGTCACAGCCTCATAGGCGCCGGCGTTGGGATCGGGCTTTTCAACCTTAGGTGAAATTGATGCATTATGCATTTTCCAGGCTAGAAAAAAGAGTGAAGCAAGAACAAAGATCAAGCCGATGAAAATGATCTTCTTTTTTGAAGCGCCAAGCGTTCTGCCAGAAGAGGCAGCTGGCTCGACGCATGCTTCTTTTGCAGACTCCCCGCGCTGCGCGGAGTTGTTTTTGGTTTCCGGACGAAGAGTGTCCGACTGCCGATTGACGTTGGATTCCAATAGAATGCTTTGTGATGTGGGCGGCACGAGGTTTTTGGCACCACAACAGACGCAGAAGACATCAGTATCTTGATTTCGCGTTTCACATTCCTTGCATACCCACATAATGTTTCTCCCACAATTGTTTTAGGGCATTTACTGGGGATATATAAACTATGGACTTGAACAAATATGTCTTTATGAACTTGACTTGTAAAATTGACAATAGTAGAAGAATTAGCGCAGAGGTGAAGAATCAATCCAAACGCATCATAAACTACGCAAACAAAAACCTTTTGCTTTTTTCTGTAATTTCGCGTCGCAGAAATTATTTTACGCGAACAAACGTTACAGTTGCGCCACTCATATCCAATACAATGATATCATTTTCCAAGGAACCAGTTAACGTTCCATCACTAGCAGTAATGCACAAATCTGTGCCCACCAACTCCCAGCGAAGGCTATATTTTTGCCCTTTCATGGTCATCGTGGCGCGACCACCGTTTTTTAATTCAATAGAAAGATCTTCACCGAACAAAGAGTCAACATCAAGGCTGATGCCGCTCATCTCGGCGGTCGTGGCCTTGTATACGCCGGCGTTGGGGTCGGGCTCGCCGCCGCAGGCCGCCAGCGCCAGCAGCATGGCCAGTACCAGGATCAGGCATGTCAAACGTTTCATAAGCTTCTCCTTTTCTTTGTCCGGGATCTGTTCCCGGGGGCTTCCCTCTGTCTGTTATTCTACTGGAAAAAGAAGGCGCTGGCAAGCATTTTTTCTTTCCGCCCGGCGGAGAGTTGAAAAGCGGGCGGCCGGCAGGTATAATGAAGCCACGTCAGTCCGACGGGGAAAGGAGGCGGCGTCATGGCAGCGCAGGAAAACAGAGACGAGCTGCTGAATCTGTATCACGCGGGGCAACCCGCGTTCCTGACGCCCTTTCTGGAGACGCCGGAGCTGCTGCGCCTTCGGGGCGTGGGCATGAACTGCGGCTGCGAGTATACTGCCTTCCCTCGCTTCTGCCGCTTGCCGCGTTATTCGCGCTTTTCCCACAGCCTGGGGGCAGCGCTGATCGTCTGGCACTTCACCGGCGACAAGGCGCAGACGCTCTCGGCGCTCTTTCATGACCTCGCCACACCCGTCTTCGCCCACGTTGTGGACTTCCTGCGGGGCGATTATCTGCGGCAGGAGGCTACTGAGGCGCGCACGGAGGAGATCCTGCGCGGCAGCGCGGAGATCGGGCGGCTGCTGGAAGAGCTTGCGATCCCTGTGGAGGCGGTGACGGACTATCATCGCTATCCCGTCGCGGACAACGACGCGCCGCGCCTGTCGTCCGACCGTCTGGAGTATACGATGGGCAACGCCCTCGGCTTCGGCTTTGCTTCGATGCAGGAGCTCGCCGCCTGGTATGGCGAACTGCGCGTTGCCGCCGCGCCGGATGGGCAGATCGAGCTTGGCTTCGGGGATGCGCGGGCGGCGCTCGGCTTTGCGCGCACAGCGCTGCGCTGTTCGCGGGTCTATGTGTCCGACGAGGACCGCTATGCGATGCAGATGCTTTCGGAGCTGCTGGCGGAGGCGCTCCGCCGCGGCGTGATCGATGAGGGCGACCTGTACGCAACGGAGGCGGCGCTGATCGAAAAGCTTGAGCGGGACGAGAGCCTGCTCCGCGTCTGGCGGGGCTTCCGCGCGCTGCGCCGGATGCGGAGCGACGAGGCCGCCCCGCCGGAGAAGCGCCGCGTGATCCCGGCCAAGAAAAGGTTCATTGATCCGCTGGTCGTCGGCTGCGGCCGCGCCTCGGCGCTCGACAAGGGCTTCCGGCGGGAGCTGGAACGGTTTTTGAGCGAGCCGCAGGACGGCTGGCTCTGCGGAGAATAAAAAGAAAGGCGGAAGAATATGAAACCAATTGCCATCGACGAATTCTGCAGATTGAAATTCCTCTCCCGGGTGACGTTCTCTCCTGAAGGGACGAGCGCCTGCCTGGTCGTGACCGAAATCGACCGGACGAAGGACGAGTACCGTTCCTGCCTCTGGTTGCGGCGGAACGGCCGGCTGAAAAAGCTCACCAGCTTCGGCAGAGAGAGGAGCTTTCAGTACCTGGACGAGGGGACGATCCTCTTTCCCGGCAAGCGCGAGGAGGGCGACAAGGAGAGCATCGAGAGCCTCTGGTATCGGATCTCGCTGGATGGCGGCGAGGCGGAACTCGCCTGGCGCTTCCCGATCCCCGTGTCCGAGCTGCTGCCGCTGCCGGACGGCGACCTGCTGCTGCTCGGGCAGAGTATCCCGGGCTTTGAGG
>JAILOS010000129.1 GCA_024690695.1 Oscillospiraceae bacterium | reverse complement strand
TGTTCTCATAAGCTACACCAAATGTGATACACGGCTTGCCGCTTATATATTTGTACTGGCTGTCGGCTGAAACAGCAAACAAGCACAGCTTGTCTGTTCCGTTATCCCACAACGAAGCAATGTCGTTTTTAATCGTCAACTAAATCACCTCTCTTACATTATTATAGCAAAATCTATATTTAATTCAAGAAAAACCTCTCTTGTCGTGGTAGACAAAAGAGGTTTCTTATATGGTGGAGAGCAGCGGACTCGAACCGTTGACCTCTCGCGTGTGAGGCGAGCGCTCTAACCAGCTGAGCTAGCCCTCCAAAGCTTGTTTAGTGTAGCACATCTTTCCCCGCTTTGCAAGAGGTATTTTTTCTTTTCTGATGGCGGCGCTTCCCCGCTCCCGCCGGCGGCGCCCGGCCGCCCGCTTCGGCCCGCCCGAAACGATGAAAACGGCGGCTGTCCGTTGACTTTGCGCCGCGGCCGTCCTATACTGGCTGTGAACACATCCTTCTGAGGTGGCTGCTTTGGCTTCGCTTCTCAAACGCCGCGACACGGATATGACGCAGGGCGGGATCATCCGTCTGCTCGTCGCCTTCGCCCTTCCGCTGCTCATCGGCAACCTGTTTCAACAGCTTTACAACACCGTCGATTCCATCATCGTCGGCAACTACGTCGGCAAACAGGCGCTGGCCGCCGTCGGCTGCACGAGCTCCATCACGAATATGCTGATCGGCCTGTTTATCGGCCTGTCCGCGGGCGCGGGCGTCGTGATCTCGCAGTATTACGGCGCGCACGACGACGAGCTGCTGCGCCGCGCCGTGTCGAGCACGGTCTGCATGACGCTCGGCATGTGCGTCGTCGTCACGGCGCTGGGCGTTACGCTGACGCCGACGCTGCTGCGCCTGATGGAGACGCCCGACGACGTCTTCGACGCCGCCTGCCTGTACCTGCGCATCTATTTTGCCGGCGTTTCCGGTCTGCTGTTTTACAACATCGGCGCCGGGATCCTGCGCGCCGTCGGCGATTCGACCCATCCGCTGTATTTTCTGATCTTCTCCGCCGTGACGAACACGCTGCTGGATCTTCTCTTCGTCAAGAGCTTCTCCCTCGGCATCGCCGGCGCCGCCTACGCCACGATCCTCTCGCAGGCGATCTCCGCCGTGCTTGTGATGGCGATGCTCGGCCGCAGCGAGGGCGCCTACCGCGTGGACTGGCGGGCGCTGCGCGTCGACGCGCCCGTGCTGCGCCGCATCTTCGCCATCGGCATCCCTTCCTCGGTCCAGATGGCGATCACCGGCTTCTCGAACATCTTTGTGCAGTCTTATGTAAACCGATTCGGCAGCTCCGCGATGGCCGGCTGGGCGGCCTACAACCGGATCGACACCTTTGCGATGCTGCCGCTGCTGAGTCTGTCGATGGCGATCACGACCTTCGTCGGGCAGAATCTCGGCGCCGACCGGATGGATCGCGTGCGCAGGGGCCCCTTCCGCTGCCTGCTGCTGGCCTGGGGGATCACCGCCGTGATCCTGATCCCGCTGATGGTTTTCGCGCCGTTTCTGGTCGGGCTGTTCAACGGGGAGGCGGACGTCGTCCGCTACGGCAGCTTTTTCATCCGGCTGATCTCCCCCTTCTATCTGCTGTGCGCGATCAACCAGGTCTACTCGGGCGCGCTGCGCGGCGCGGGCGACACCAAAGCCGCGATGGCGATCATGCTGTTCAGCTTCGTCGCCTTCCGGCAGCTCTATCTCTTCCTCGTCTACCGTCTGGGCGGCGGGATCGTCTGGATCAGCCTCGGCTACCCCTCCGGCTGGATCATGTGCAGCCTGATCATGATCCTCTACTACTACTTCGGCAGCTGGCCCAAACGCTGCGGACTGAAAAAGGCGCAGGAACAGGCGTAGGAAAAGCGATCAGCCGGCTCGAAACCGAGCCGGCTGATCCTTTCTGCACGGGTTTACTCCGTCACTTCGAACTTGTACCCGACGCCCCAGACGGTCTTGAGGCACCAGCGGTCCGACACGCCCTCGAGCTTCTCGCGCAGGCGCTTGATGTGCACGTCCACGGTGCGCGAGTCGCCGAAGTAGTCGAAGCCCCAGACCTCGTCGAGGAGCTGGTTGCGGGTGAACACGCGGTTCGGCGAGGAGGCGAGATGATACAGCAGCTCCATCTCCTTCGGCGGCGTGTCGACCTTTTTCCCGTCGACGATCAGCTCGTAGGAGTCGAGGTTGATGATGAGCTTGTCGAACGAGAGCTTCTTCTCCAGCGGCGTTTCGCCGTCGCTGCGGCGCATCACGGCGTGCACGCGAGCGATGAGCTCCTTGACTTCGAAGGGCTTGGTCATATAGTCGTCCGCGCCCATCTCCAGGCCGTTGACCTTGTCGCCCGTCTCGCCCTTCGCGGTGAGCATGATGATCGGCGTCGAGGATTTTTTTCGGATGTCGCGGCAGATCTGCCAGCCGTCCTTGCCCGGCAGCATGATATCCAGCAGTACGACGTCCGGCGTGAACAGGTCGAAGATCCCCTCGGCCTTGCTGCCGTCGCCGGTGATCATCACCTCAAAGCCGTCCTTGCCGAGGTAGAGCCGCAGCAGCTCGGCAATATTCCCGTCGTCCTCCACGATCAACGCGCGTTTGTTCATAGCGATCCTCCCCGGCCGGCCGGCCGTTTTTTTGATGCTCCCATTATACACCGGCAGCCGGCGCAAAGGTTAAAAAACTGTAAAAATACCGCCCTCCGTCCGAAAGACGGAAAGGCGGTATTTTCTTGGTTTTTCGTTCGTCAGTCCCCGAACTTCGTGATGATATGGCGGGGGCAGATCTCCGCGCAGTGTCCGCACTGGGTGCACTTCGTCACGTCGATGACGGCGAGCGCGTCCTGCACGGTGATCGCGCCGGAGGGACACTCGCGCTGGCACTTCATGCAGCCGATGCAGCCGGCCTTGCAGATTTTCATCAGCGCCGCGCCCTTGTCGTGGCTGGAGCAGGCGGGCATAACCTTCTGGCTGGCGGGGATCAGCTTGACGATGCTCTTGGGACAGGCCTCGGCGCAGGCGCCGCAGCCGACGCACTTCGTGCGGTCGACCTTCGCAACGCCGTCGACGACGTGCATCGCGTCGAAGCGGCAGGCCCGCTCGCAGTTGCCGAGGCCGATGCAGGCGAAGGTGCAGAGCTTGTTGCTCTTGCCGCCGAAAAGCATCGCCGCGCGGCAGTCCTGCGGGCCGCTGTAGTTGAAGCGGGGCTCGGCCGTCCCGGCGACGCCGGAGCAGGGCACGAAGGCCACCATCGGCTCGGCCGCCTCGCCGGAGACGCCCATGATCTCGGCCAGAGCCGCCGCCGTCGCCGCGCCGCCGGCCACGCACTTGTTGCAGGGGGCCTCCCCCTTCGCCACGGCGGCCGCATAGCCGTCGCAGCCGGGATAGCCGCAGCCGCCGCAGTTGGCGCCGGCAAGCGCCGCGCGGACGGCCTCCTGCTTCGGATCGACCTCGACGTGGAAGACCTTCGAGGCCACGGCCAGCACCGCGCCGAACACCGCGCCGAGCAGGCCGAGAACGAGGATCGCTTTCAAAATCGTCATGTCGCTCTCCTCCTTATCCGAAGATCTGCATGCCGCTGAAGCCCATGAAGGCGAGCGCCAGCAGGCCGGCGGAGACGAGGCAGATCGGGAAGCCCTCGAAGCACTTGGGGTAATCCGAGAAGTCGATGCGCTCGCGCACGCTGGCGAACAGGACGATCGCCAGCATGAAGCCGAGGCCGCCGGTGATGCCGTAGACCACGGACTCGATGAAGTTGTAGTTGTTCTGCACGTTCAGCAGCACGACGCCGAGCACCGCGCAGTTGGTGGTGATCAGCGGCAGGTAGATGCCGAGCGCGGAGTAGAGGCCGGGGATGCTCTTTTTGAGGAACATCTCCACGAACTGGACCAGCGCCGCGATGACCAGGATGAAGGCCAGCGTCTGCAGGAACTTCAGCCCCAGCGGAACGAGAATGAAGGTGTTGACCACGTAGCAGATCGCCGAGGCGAGACCCATCACGAACACGACCGCGAGGCCCATGCCCGTCGCCGTCTCGACCTTGCTGGAGCAGCCCAGGAAGGGGCAGCAGCCGAGAAACTGCGAGAAGATGAAGTTGTTGATCAGGATCGCGCCGAGGGAGATCGAAAGAATGCTGGTAAGCTGTGCGCTCATGCTTCTTCACCCTCCTTCTTTTCTTTCTCATCCGGCTGTTTTTTCGGTTTTTTGAGGAAATACTGCATCACGGCGATGATCGTCCCCAGGGTCAGGAAGCCGCCGAAGGGCAGGTTCAGGATCGAGGCGCCGTAGTCGCTCGGGAAGAGCTGGATGCCGGCGCCGCTGCCGTCGAGCGTGAAGCGGAAGCCGTTCGTTATGTCGATCAGGCCGCCGCCGAAGCGTCCGCTGCCCAGCAGCTCGCGCACGACGCACATGACGATCAGCACGCAGGTGTAGCCCAGGCCCTGGAAGACCCCGTCGAAGAACGAGGCCGCCACGGTGTTCTTCTGGCAGAAGGCCTCGGCCCGGCCGATGATGATGCAGTTGACGACGATCAGCGGGATAAACACGCCCAGCGACTCGCTCAGCGCCGGGATGAAGGCCTGCAGCAGCAGATCGACGATCGTGACGAAGCCGGCGATGATGACGACGAAGATCGCCAGACGGATCTCGTTGGGGATGATCCTGCGCAGCGCGGAGACGACCACGTTGCAGCAGGTGAGGATGACCAGCACCGACAGGCCCATGCCGACGCCGTTGAACAGCGTCGTCGTGATCGCCATCGTGGCGCACATGCCGATGAGCTGGACGGTGACGGGGTTGTTGGTGATGAGGCCCTCTTTGAACTGTTTTCTGATATTCATCGTTCCAGCCTCCTTATGCCGCCTGATCCAGCGCCATGACCGCGCGGATCGCGACCGAGGTCGCATGCGTAACGCTGCGGGAGGTGATCGTCGCGCCCGACAGCGCGTCGATACGGCCGCCCGCCTTCTTCAGGGCGATGCCCGCGTCCTCGCCGATAAACTGCTCGCGGAACGCCACACCCTTTTCCGAATCGCTCGCCGCCACGGCGCCGAGGCCCGAGGTCTCGGAGTGCTTGATGACGGAAATGCCGGTGCAGCGGTAATCCGCGCCGACGCCGACGGCCAGCGTGATGTTGCCCTGCGCGCCGGAGAAGGTGAGCTCGACGACGTAGCCCTCGGCGCCGACGGCTTTGGAGATCTTGTCGACCGTGACCTTCTCGACGACCTTCTCCACGCCCTTCGCGGCGAAGTCCACTTCCTCGTAGCCCTCGGCCGCGAGGACCTTCCCGTAGGCTTTGGCGGTTTTTTCCTTCTCCAGCATCTCGATGCGCTGCCAGGTCAGCTCGTTGATGACGCCGAGCACGCCGGCGACGACCGCGCAGATCAGGAAGAGGATCAGCGTCAGTTTGATGATCTGTTTCACTTCGCCGCCTCCTTTTTCGCCTTCCGGGCCGCCTTGTCCGCCTGGATCGCTTCCTTATCCGTGCCGAAGGGATAGCGCCGGAAGCCCTTGTCAATGGCCCAGGCGCAGAGGTTCATGATCAGGATCGCGTAGCTGACGCCCTCGGGGAAGCCGCCGAAGTAGCGGATCAGCACCGTCAGCGCGCCGCAGCCGAAGCCGTAGAGCAGCTGGCCCTTGAGCGTAACGGGGCTGGTGGCGTAGTCGGTGGCCATGAAGATCGCGCCGAGGAAGAGGCCGCCGGACAGGAGGTTGCCCAGCATGAAGCCGAAGTGATCGCCGTTGCGGCCGAAGATCAGCGTCAGCAGCGCGACGGTGCCGATAAAGGACACCGGGATGCGCCAGGAGATGACGCGGCGGGCGATCAGATACAGGCCGCCGATCAGCAGCGCCGCGGTGCTGATCTCGCCGATCGCGCCGGGCGTAATGCCGAGGAAGAGGTTGTCATAGCTGAGATACACCGGCAGCGGCGTATCCCCGTAGAGGTAGGACAGTGGGGTGGCCATTGTGATGCCGTCCACCGCGCCGACCAGGGAATTCGGCACGCTGTACTGGCCCATCAGCAGCGCGTAGGACGCGAGCAGGAAAGCGCGGCCGGCGAGCGCGGGGTTGAGGAAGTTCTTGCCGATGCCGCCGTAGAGCTGCTTGACCACGACGATCGCGAAGAGCGTGCCGACGACCGGCAGCCACCAGGGCGCCGTGGGCGGCAGCGTCAGCGCGAGGAGAAGGCCGGTGACGGCGGCGGAGAGGTCGTCGATCGAGCCGGATTTCTTCAGGAGCTTGCGGTAGCCCCACTCGAAGAAGACGGCGGAGCCGACGGAGGCGCCGATGACCAGCAGCACGCCGAAGCCGAACTGCCACACAGCCGCCGCAACCGCGGGGAGCAGCGCGATGATCACGTCCAGCATGATGCGCCGGGTGTCGGTCTTCGTGCGGACCTGCGGCTGGTACGCCACGTCCAGGACAATGCGCTCCTGCGGAGCTTTCGCATTTTCTGCCATTACTTCTTCGCCTCCTTTGCCGCCGCTTCGGCCTCCGCCTTCGCCTTTTCTTTGGCGGCCTTCGCCTGGAACATCAGCTTGGCCGTCTTGAAGGCGTGGGTCAGCGGCATGCGGGCCGGGCAGTTGAACGCGCAGCTGCCGCACTCGAAGCAGTCCGTAATATGGTATTTGGCCATGTTTTCATAGTCGCCCTTGCTGTAGTACATGTACATGAAAACAGGCTCCAGGTTCATCGGGCAGACCGTGATGCACTTGCCGCAGCGGATGCAGTGCGGCTCGTCCACGTGCCGGTCCTCCTCCTCGGTAAAGAAGAGGACGCCCGCGGTGCCCTTGATGTTGGGCGCGTCGAAATTCGTGGCGCAGATGCCCATCATCGGGCCGCCGAGCACGATCTTGCGCGGCGTCTTGACGAAGCCGCCGCACTGCTCGGCCAGATAGCGGAAGGGCGTGCCCACGCGGGTCAGCGCGTTGACGGGCGCCTTCATCGCGCTGCCGCCGACGGTGACGATGCGCTCGATGACGGGCTTGCCCTCATAGCAGGCCTGATACACCGCGTAGCAGGTGCGGGTGCTGACAACGTTGCAGCCCACGCCGGAGGGGATGCCGCCCGGCTTGACCTCGCGCCCGGTGACCGCGTTGACCTGCATTTTCTCCGCGCCCTGGGGATACTTGACCTCCTCGGGCACGATCTCGATGCCGTACTTCTCGGGATGGAGGGAATTGAGCAGGTCGATCGCGTCCTGCTTGTTCTTCTCGATGCCGTAGTAGGCCTTGTCCACGCAGCTGGCAATGCGCACGAGCTCGATGCCCTTGAGCAGCTGCTCGGGGAAATTCAGCATCGTCAGATGGTCGCCGTTGAGATAGGGCTCGCACTCGGCGCCGTTGATGATGAGCTTGTCCACCTTGCCGATGCCGCCGCGGATCTTGAACGCCGTCGGGAACATCGCGCCGCCCATGCCGACCACGCCCGCCTCGCGGATGCGCTCGAGGATCGCGTCGGAGTCCTTCAGCTTCTCCTCCGAAAGAGGCTGCAGATCGGTGCAGGGGGTGTCCTTATAGTCGTTTTCAATGACGACGGACAGGATCATGTCGCCCAGCGGGTGGGGCCTCGGCTCGACCGCGACGACCGTGCCGGAGACCGACGCGTGCACCGGCGCGGAGACCGGCGCCGGATTCTCTCCGATCTTCTGGCCCATCGTCACGTAGTCGCCCTTCTGGACGAGGGGCTTGTTCGGCGCGCCGATATGCTGGATCATGGGGATAACGACCTGAGGCGGCGGCGCTATAACGGTCACCGGGATCTCCGGGGCCTTCATATAGTTCGGATGCACGCCGCCCTTGAACGTATGGATCATGCACTTCACCTCGCATTCAAATACGATTGCATAGTATCACAAAAGCGCGAGGATTGTCTACCGAAACGACCGTATTTTTCGTCGATTTGCTCGATAACTTTGTAACAAGCGGGTTTTGGGTTCAATCCTTGTACAGGATCAGCGCGATCGCCTCGAGGTCCTCGTCGCCGTTGTTCAGGAGCGCGTGGCCCTCGCCGCTGTCGACAAAGGTCACGTCGCCGGGGCCGACCTCGAGTTCGGCGCCGTTGTCGTTGTACAGGCCGCGGCCCTTGAGGATGTAGTAGGTCTCCCCGTCGCCCTGATGCACGTGCCAGCCGATTTCACAGCCGGGCCGAAGCGCAACGTGGTTGAACACGCGGCCCTTGCCGTACATCTCGTCCGCGCCGTTGAGGATCTTTTTCATGACGGCCTCGCCCGCCCCGCCGAACATCTTTTTGCTCTCCGTCTGTTTTTCTTCGCTTCTGCGGATCATGTCCGTTCCTCCTTTTTGTGTTATGTAAACCATTCCGAGGCGGAGAACGCCTCGGAACAAGCCTTGCCGCCTACGAAAAAGAATGCGCCGCGAAGGAGGCACTTCATAAGGAAGTGTCTCCTTCTCTTTGAAAGCAGGGTAATTGACCGCGCGGGTCAACAATGGTATAATGATAAAAACAAATCTCGGTTTGTCGGATGATCGGGTCCGGCGTCCGGCTCCCTCTGTTATGATGAAGAAAAACCTTGAAAAATGGTGATGTAAAGGTTTTTTTACAGCGATTGAGAGGTTTGTAAAAACCATTTGATAGACAGGCGGGTTCATTTTCGGATAAACTAAAGCCATGCAAAGGAGATCGTAAAGATGATGATTTCGGAAAAACTGAAAGAAGCAAGGCAGAAGGCCAGCATGACACAGGATCAAGTTGCAGAGAAGATCATGGTATCCCGTGTGACCGTTTCCCATTGGGAAAATGGAAAGTCGTTGCCCGATATCGTCAGTTTAATAAGTCTCAGCGATCTCTACAGCATCAGTTTGGATGAATTGGTGAAAGGAGATTCGAAAATGGTGGAAAAAGTAAGGAAAGACGCAAAAGATGCTAATAACAACAAGAGGCTGATCGGAGTAACTGCTATCCTGGTTATCGCTGTTCTGCTGGTGTATGCCATCAGCAGAATTGTAGGAGGAGGTTTCAAAGACTTTTGCGAGGGTGCTATCTGGTGGGTGTTGATAGCTATCGGCCTGGCAGCATCGATGACATATTTAAGTCAGGCAGAGCCTAATGAGGATAGAAAGAAAGAATAATACTGACAAATCGGGGTTTACGGAGCTATATAAATGATTGGAGATATTGTTACAGTAACAGTTGATAGACCGCTTGGGAGTTCTCATCCAAAACACAGGGATATTTATTATCCAATTAATTATGGATATGTTAAAGGCGTTCTTGCGCCTGATGGTG
>JAILOS010000126.1 GCA_024690695.1 Oscillospiraceae bacterium | reverse complement strand
AAAAGCTTTTTGATCCGTGTTAAAATTCCACTTTGTGTTGAAAAATCAAGTGTTTGTGCGCATTTGCAAGGGAGCTTCTGTTATGGACAAACTGAGAAACGTCGCCATCATCGCCCACGTCGACCACGGCAAGACCACGCTCGTGGACGAGATGCTCAAGCAGTCCGGCGTATACCGGGACAATCAGGAGGTCGTGGACCGCGTCATGGACAGCGGCGACCTGGAGCGTGAGCGCGGCATCACCATCATGGCCAAGAACACCGCCGTGCGTTACGGCGACACGAAAATCAACATTGTCGACACCCCGGGCCACGCCGATTTCGGCGGCGAGGTCGAGCGTGTGCTGAAGATGGTCAACGGCGTCATCCTGCTGGTGGACGCGGCGGAGGGCCCCATGCCCCAGACCCGCTTTGTGCTCAGCCGCGCGCTGGAGCTCGGCCACCGGGTCATCGTGGTCATCAACAAGATCGACCGCCCCGACCAGCGCATCCACGAGGTCATCGACGAGGTACTCGAGCTGCTGATGGATCTCGACGCCACCGACGAGCAGCTGGACTCCCCGATGCTCTTCTGCTCGGGCCGCAACGGCACCGCGAGCTATTCGCCCGAGGTGGCCGGCACCGACCTCAAACCCCTGTTTGAGACCATTCTGGAGTACATCCCCGCCCCGGAGGGGGACGAGGCGGCGCCCTTCCAGATGCTCGTGAGCAGCATCGACTACAACGAATATGTGGGCCGTATCGCCATCGGCCGCATCGAGCGCGGCGTGATCCGCCAGAACCAGGAGATCGAGGTCTGCAACTACCACGCGCCGGACGAGCCGACGCTCAAGGCCAAGGCCGTCAGCCTCTATCAGTTCGACGGGCTCAGCCGCGTGCCGGTGACCGAGGCCTCGGTCGGCAACATCATCGCGATGAGCGGCATCGGCGACGTGACGATCGGCGACACGGTCTGCGCGCGCGGCGCGGCGGAGCCGCTGCCCTTCGTCAAGATCGGCGAGCCGACGATGGAGATGACCTTCTCGGTCAACGACAGCCCCTTCGCCGGACAGGAGGGCAAATTCGTCACCTCCCGCCAGCTCCGCGACCGTCTCTTCCGCGAGACGCTCAAGGACGTGTCCCTGCGCGTCAGCGACGTGGAGGACAGCACCGACAGCTTCCGCGTGGCCGGGCGCGGCGAGATGAGCCTCTCGATCCTGATCGAGACCATGCGCCGCGAGGGCTACGAGTTCCAGGTCAGCCCCCCGCGCGTGCTCTACCGCGAGATCGACGGCAAGCTCTGCGAGCCGGTCGAGCGCGTCGTGGCGGACGTGCCGGGCGACGCGATGGGCTCCGTGATGGAGAAGCTCGGCGCGCGCAAGGGCGAGTTTCTGGAGATGACCCCGGTGGGCAGCCGCATGAAGCTGGAGTTTCTGGTGCCCTCGCGCGGCCTCTTCGGCTACCGCAACGAATTTCTCACCGACACCCGGGGCGAGGGCATCCTGGCCTCCGTGTTCGAGCGCTACGAGCCTTTCCGCGGCGACATCGCCCGCCGCACGACCGGCTCGCTGATCGCCTTCGAGACCGGCGAGGCCGTGGCCTACGGCCTGTGGAACGCCCAGGACCGCGGGGCGCTGTTCATCACCCCCGGCACGAAGGTCTACGCCGGCATGATCGTCGGCGTCTGCCCGAAATCCGACGACGTGCCGGTGAACGTCTGCCGCACCAAGCATCTGACGAACACCCGCGCCTCCGGCTCGGACGAGGCCCTGCGCCTGATCCCGCCGCGGCAGATGAGCCTGGAGCAGTGCCTGGAGTTTCTGGCCGACGACGAGCTGCTGGAGGTCACGCCGAAGAACCTGCGCCTGCGCAAGAGCATCCTGGACCACTCTCTGCGCATGAAGACGCTGATGCGCAACCGCTGAGAAAGAAAAGAACGGCGCCGCGTCAGACGCGAAGCCGCCGCAAAGCGTGAACGATTCGGCCCCAGGGCCGCCGGGAGGTGCCGCCGTGGACAACAGAAAACCGATTTTCCGGCGTCTGCTGCCGCTCCTGTGCCTCCTCGCGGGCTGCGCGCTGCTGATCTCGGGCTGCCTCCCGCGCTCCGACGGCGGGGAGGCGCCGGAGAGCGCCGCGCCCGCCGGCC
>JAILOS010000072.1 GCA_024690695.1 Oscillospiraceae bacterium | reverse complement strand
ATTACAATGAGTGAAAAAATCGCTGCCCTGATCGAAACTGTTAAGGGCCTCACCGTTCTCGAGCTCAGCGAGCTCGTCCATGCTCTGGAAGACACCTTCGGCGTCTCCGCCGCCGCCGTCGGCGCCGGCCCCGCCGTCGCTGCCGATGCTCCCGTTGTCGAGGAGCAGCCCGAGTTTGACGTTGTCATGACCAGCTTCGGCGCTGAGAGGATCAAGGTCATCAAGGAAGTCCGCGCCATCACCGGTCTGGGCCTGGCCGACGCCAAGGCTCTGGTCGAAGGCGTGCCCGCCAAGATCAAGGAAGCCGTTTCCAAGGAAGACGGCGAAGCGCTCAAGGCCCAGCTCGAGGCCGTCGGCGCCACGGTCGAGCTCAAGTAAGAGAGCCGATCGGGTTCAAAAGCCAACAAAAAGACCGCGGAGTTTCCGCGGTCTTTTTCCATGCCCGGGAGGGATCGGTCAGCGCCCGGTTTCTGCGGCCTTCTGCAGCAGACGGTCGATTTCCCGCTCCGTTTCGCGGACGACGGTCTCCTCCGTGAGGCCCCACTCGTTCTTCAGCGCGTCGAGGATGCGCCGCTGCGTGTCCGCCGCTTTCCGGCAGTCGCCGCGGATCTCGTGGATCGCGGCGATCGCCAGCAGCGCGTCCGTATAGCGCGGCTTCCGGTTCTCCTCCGAGGCGTAGGACGCCTCGTAGCAGCGGATCGCCCGGTCGTAGTCGCATTTGCGCGCGTAATACTGCGCGGCCTCAAACAGCAGGTCGGGGTTGCCGGCAAAATCCCGCAGCGCCTTTTCCATGACGGCGTCCGCTCTTTTCTCGTCGTACTCCGCCAGCGCGATGGCCGCCTCGTACACCGGGATCAGAAACGGCCGGTGCGCGGGCAGCTTTTCAAGCCTTCTCAGGTACTCGGAGGCCTCCTTCGCACGGTGGTCGGCCAGGAGGTTGTCGATCAGATAATAGTACGGGAGCGGCGTTTTCGGCTCGCCGGGGTCACGGGCGATCACTTCCTTGTAGAAGTCGATGACGCCGCTGTGGTTGGCGAAGTTCCAGTCCCAGACGGCGCTGCCCTCGGCCATCTGCAGCAGCCACTGACAGTCCTTCTTCTCCGGCTCGGCCAGGATCGCCCGGCGCGCGTAGAGACGCACCTTCCGCGCGCAGGCCTCCATGCGGTGATGGTACAGATGCGCCAGCAGGCTGCGCGCGCGGTTCTTCTGCCCGCCGTCTTCAAGCTGCTCCTTCAGAAAAGCCTCGTATTCCCGGAAGACGTCGGAGGGCAGCTCTTCCTCCCGATCCATGCGGTTTTCGATCCGGTTGAGCCGCTGCCCGACGCTCAGGTCGAACAGCTCGTCGATGCTGACGCCGAAGGCCTCGGCCAGCAGCGGCAACGCGCCGACGTCCGGCATCGACACGGCGTTTTCCCATTTGGAGACGGACTGCGCCGTGACGGACAGCTTTTCGGCCAACTGCTCCTGCGTCAGCCCCGCGCGGAAGCGAAGCTGCCGGATTTTCTTTCCCAATTCCATTTGTTGTACCTCCTTCGGCGTGTGCGGCTTTTGTGCCTTCAAGCGCAGTATACGGCGGCGCGGCGCGAAACTCCATAACGCAGACGGCGAGCCGTCTCGCCCGTCGGGTGAGCGCGAAAACGCCGGAGACCCGCCCGGCCTCCGGCGTTTCCCTTATCAGCGCTGTTTGCCCTGCGCGGCGGCTTCGGCCAGCTTGCGCTCGCGGCGGTGGAGGACCTCCTCGCTGCGCGGCTGGATATCCCCGGCCTTCGCCAGCGCCCACTTGGTCAGCAGCGGGCCGACCAGCTCGTAGACCAGCACGGCGAAAAGCACGATGTTGCGGATCAGCTTGCCGTCGCCGGGCAGGGAAGCGGCGGTGACGCACATGCCCAGCGCGACGCCCGCCTGCGGCAGCAGCGTAATGCCCAGATAGTCCACGACGCTCCGGTCGCAGCCGACCAGCCGCGCCGAGCCGCGCGCGCCGAAATACTTGCCGGCGGAGCGGGTGAGGATATACAGCACGCCGATCAGCACGGAGGAGACTTGCGCGAAGACGCCGAGCTCCAGCTCCGCGCCGGAGATCACGAAAAACAGCACCAGCAGCGGAGCGGACCACTTGTCGGCGCGGGACATGATCTCCTCGCTCAGCGGGCAGAGATTGCAGAATACGCTGCCGAGCATCATGCACACCAGCAGCGACGAGAAGCCGAGCGTCGCCCGCCCGATCGGGATGCGCAGCATCGACAGGGCCACCGTGAGGAACACGAAGCCGATCGTCATCGCGAGCCGGTTCGTGTTGGAGTGGAAGAGCTTTTCAAGCTGCGTCAGCCCCGCGCCGGCGGCCGCGCCGAGCAGCAGGGAGGCGAAGATCTCCAGCAGGGGATTGACGATGATGGAGATGAGGTCGGGCGTCCCGGAGCTCAGCGCCTTGGCGATGCCGAAGGAGACGGCGAACAGCACGAGGCCGACGGCGTCGTCCAGCGCGACGATGGGCAGCAGCAGGTCGGTCAGCTTGCCTTTGGCCTTGTACTGGCGCACGACCATCAGCGTAGCGGCCGGAGCGGTCGCCGCGGCGATGGCGCCGAGGGTGATCGCCGCCGGGACGCTGAGCGCCTGCGGCGCGATCAGATGGAACAGCAGCAGCGCCGCGTCGACCAGCAGCGTCGCCGCGACGGCCTGCAGGATGCCGATGATCAGCGCCTGCCGTCCGGTCTCCCGGAGCTGGGAGAGGCGGAATTCGTTGCCGATCGAAAAAGCGATGAAGCCGAGGGCGACCTGCGAGATGCTGTCGAGCCCTTTCAGCTCGTCGTAGCTGCGAAAGCCGATGCCGGGCAGCTGCAGCGCGCCGATCACACAGGGACCGATCAGCACGCCTGCGACGAGATAGGCGGTGACGTCGGGGAGACGGAGATTTTTGACGAGGCGGGTCATCATCAGCCCGGCCAGGATCGCGACGGAGAGGGATAAAAGTTCAGTCATGCTACAGCCTTCTTTCAAACTGCGCTATTATAGCGCGCCGCAGCGGGAATTGCAAGGATAGTTTTTTGTTTTTCGGTCTTACGGGGGAGCGGGCGGCCGCGTCCGCACCGAGCCGGCGTCGGCGTCATAAAATGGGGCATGGGAGGAGGCTTTTCCATGCTGACCGTACAAAAATTCGGCGGAAGCTCGCTGGCCGACGCCGAGCGCCTCCGCCGCGCCGCCCGCCTTGCGGCACGGGCGCGCCGGGAGGGCGCGCTGATCGTCGTGGTTTCCGCGATGGGCGACAGCACCGACGACCTGCTGGCGCTGGCCCGCACGCTTTCGCCCGAGCCCCCGCCGCGGGAGCTGGACGCGCTGCTGTCCACCGGCGAGCGCTGCTCGGCGGCCCTGCTGGCGATCACGCTCGAGAGCATCGGCTGCCCGGCGCGCTCGCTGTCCGGCCCGCAGGCCGGGATCTGCGCCGAGGGAGAGCACGGCGACGGGCGCATCGTGCTGCTGACGCCGCGCCGTCTGCTCGAGACGCTTGAAGAGGGGCGCGTCGCGGTGGTCTGCGGCTTTCAGGGCCGAAACGCCGAGGGCGACGTGATCACGCTCGGCCGCGGCGGCTCCGACACCAGCGCCGTGACGCTGGCCGCGGCGCTCGGAGCCGGGCGCTGCGAGATCTACTCCGACGTGGAGGGCGTTTACACCGCGGACCCGCGGCTGCTGCCGGAGGCCCGCTTTCAGCCGTTGATCGACACGGAGGATATGCTGCGTCTGGCCGAGGCCGGGGCGCAGGTGCTGCATCCGCGGGCCGCGCGCGCCGCGCTGGAGGGCGGCCTGGAGCTTACCCTGCGTTCCTCGTTTACCGACGGCGGCGGAACGGTCGTCCGGCGGCTGCCGGAGGCGCTGCGCCCACCCTATGCCGGCGTGACGCGCCGCAGCGGCGGCT